>DASWMI010000089.1:0-17671 GCA_036399835.1 Pyrinomonadaceae bacterium
CTTCACGCTCGTTAATCTCTACGAAGCCCGTCTCAGGCTCTATCACATCGATCTTTATCGTTTGCAGAAGGGCGCGGCTGCGGCCCATGCCGTTGACCTTGACGAATTGCTGGCTGATGAACTGGCTGTTATCGTCATCGAATGGGCCGAGCGCATGGGCCGCTATCCCCTGCCCCCTACGACCTGGCACGTACTCATCAACGGCGATGGAGATGCTCCACGCGAAATCGTCATCAGTAAATAGTTTTCAGTTTTCAGTCGGCAGCAGTGGCTTGACTGGACTTGATGTTTGACTGAATACTGATTGCTGAAAACTGAAAACTGTTTCACTACACTTAGCAGGAGAAAAGAAAAGATGCCGTATCCAGAAATTATGATTTATCCGATGAGGCAGGAGCTTGCGCGGCTCGGGGTTGAAGAATGGCGGACGCCCGAGCAGGTTGACGAGGCCATCAGCCAGGAGAAAGGCACTGTCATGGTCGTCGTCAATTCGGTCTGCGGTTGCGCGGCGGGCAAGGCGCGTCCGGGGATTGCGCTGGCGTTGCAGCACGCGGTCAAGCCGGACCGTGTGGCGACCGTTTTTGCCGGAGCGGATATTGAGGCGACCGACAGGGCGCGCAGCTACTTCACAGGCTACAGGCCCAGTTCGCCATCGGTTGCGATTCTTAAAGGCGGCAAGCTCGTCTACATCATGGAGCGCTCGCAGATTGAGAACAAAGGCCCGCAACAGATAGCGGAAGAATTGACCAGGGCTTTCGAGCAATACTGCACGGAGACCTCTGCGGCTGCCAGTTGAGCTTTAAGTTTAGAAGTCGCCATCGACCCCGCCGCCGGAGCTGCTGTCGCCGCCGAAGCTTGAGTCTGACGCGCCGCTATCGGAGGACGACCAGTCGCTGCTCTCTGAAGATGACCAACTGCTGCTTGCGGGGCTGTTGAAAATAGAGATGGGAGCGTCCGCATCGGTTGTGCTACCGCCGCCCCTGCTCCGTTCGGGCGAGCTGCCGTCCGGGTTGGCGCGGCGCATACTTCTAATAATTAGGAAAATAACGACGCCGAAGATTAAGAGGAAAAAGACGGCCCATCCGATGTAGGACACGGTGGAGCGCGGCGGCTGCTCGGCTCTGCTGGTCGCCGGATGTTGGAGCGCGGGGTCTGTCCGTGCGGCCTCCCTGACTCGCGCGAGCAGAAAATCGACGCCCGCGTTTAGCCCCGCGCCCCACTGGCCCTGTTTGAAATAGGGTCTGGCGGCATCGCGGGCCTGTCCTGCCTGCGCATCCGTCACAGTTCCTTCGCCATGAGTCGAGACGCGGACGGAAATCTGCCGGTCTTTCGTGATGACGAGAAAGAGCATCCCGCCGCGCTCCTTATCGCCGACGCCCCACTCGCGAATCATGCGCATCGAATAATCGAAGGGCGGCTCGCCACCTGTCGTCTCGATTGTCACCACGGCAATCTCAAACCCCGTCTCGCGCTTTAACTGTTCCACCTTGTCTTTGAGCGCCTGCTTCTCCGTCTCGCTCAGGACACGCGCGAAATCGCTGACCATGCCCTCCGCTTTCGGTATAGGGTCAACAGCCGACGCATCCGAAGCCGTCAATAACATGAGCAGGAGCATCAATCCCATGCTCAAACGACCACACGCTCTTCTCATCCACAGAAGTTTTCTCATTGAAACCTTTCATCAAGAGCTAGAGACGAACTCGGCAGCTTGAAAGATGAAGGACAGGCGATGAACAATGCGAGGGAGAGCAGTTCTCTTTGATACACCGTCCGGCGTTCAGCGCTTCGCCCTCAGCCTTCATCCTTTTCAAAGCCTGTCTCTATGTTATCATCGAAAGCGATGGTATCAAGCTCCTCCGTCACGCTCGCGACGCCTGCCATAGAGCTTTATCGCTTCGGCATCCCGCGCATGGGACAGCCGACGGCGCGCAAGCTCGCGCTGGCTCTGGCATCTCTCGCGGGCAAGACGGACGCGAGCGAAGCGACCATCGAAGACCTTCTGAATTATCTACCGATGCGCTACGAGGACCGCTCGAATCTGGCGCGCATCAGCGACCTCAGTCACGGCGTCGAAGCCTCTCTGGAGCTTTATGTGAGGGTGGCCGGAGGCTTTCAGGTCGGGCGCAACCGCTCGTACAAACAACCCGCGCTCTATATCTTCGAGATTACGGCCAGCGACCCGGAGCGCACGGGCAAGCCCGTCGTCGTCTGGTGGTTCGTCTCAGGCCGACAGGCCCAGCGCATCGTCGCCTATAATCGCCAGCGCTTTACGCGCGGCCAGCGCTTTATAGCCTTCGGCAAGTGGGAATGGGACGCGCGCCGCAACACTTTCTCGCTGCGGCTGAACAAGCCCGACGAGCTTGAGATGCTGCCCGGCACATGGACGCCCCCCGAACACGCGCTGCTGCGTCTGGCCGAAGAGAACGGCGCTGGCGCAAATGAGGCGGCCAAAGAAGCGGGCGAGGGCCGCAAGCTTGAGGATGAAGAGCTGGCTGAAGAAGACGAGCTGGCCGAGGCTGAAGAGGGGGCTGAAGAGTTGGTCGAAGACCCTGCTTTGGCTGAAGACCCTGCGCTGGCGGCGATTCACGTGGGCCGCCGCGTGCCGGTCTATCGCAAGCTAGGCGAGTTTCGACCGAAGCGGCTGCGCGAGATCATGCATGCCGTGCTCGCGCGTCTTGATGACGAGGCCATCACGGAGACGCTGCCCGCAGACCTGCGCTCGCGCCAGTATCTCATCGGACGCGCGGAGGCGCTCCGGCAGATACACTTTCCGACAGACGATGTTCCTCTCGAAGAGTATGAGCGCGCACGCAGCCCAGCGCACCTGCGGCTTATCTTTGAAGAGTTCTTCTGGGTCGCGCTGGCAATCCTGCTCAGGCGCGATGCCTTAGCCAAAGAGCCTAAGGGCGCGGTGATAGAGATAACGGAGCGGATACGCGAGCGCATCCGTTCGATCCTTCCCTTCCAGTTGACGAGCGCGCAGGAGCGCGTCATCGCGCGTATCTTCGACGATATGCAATCGGATGCGCCGATGAACAGGCTCTTGCAGGGCGATGTCGGGAGCGGCAAGACTATTGTCGCGCTCCAGGCCATGCTCGCCGCGATGGAGAACGGCTACCAGTCGGCGCTCATGGTCCCGACCGAGATTCTCGCAGAACAGCATGCGCGCAACATCAAACGCCTGCTGGCTCAAACGCCTTACCGCGTAGAGCTATTGATCGGCTCTCTGCGCGCGGCTGAGAAGAAGCGGCTGCATAAAGATATTGCGGCGGGCGATGTTCACGCCATCATCGGGACGCACGCGCTGATACAGGAAGCGGTCCAGTTTCACAAGCTCGGCCTCGTCGTGATAGACGAGCAGCATCGCTTCGGCGTGCTGCAACGCGCGGAATTGCGCTCGCGCGGCTTTAACCCTGACGTGCTCGTCATGACGGCCACGCCCATTCCACGCTCGCTCGCCATGACGGCCTACGGCGATCTGGATGTCTCGGTCATAGACGAGCTGCCGCCCGGCAGAACGCCCGTCAAGACCGCCGTCAGGGGCGAGGACAGGCGGCAGAAGATTTACGAGTTTGTCGAGGCGGAAGTGCGCGCCGGACGACAGGTCTATGTCGTCTACCCGCTCGTCGAAGAGTCAGAGAAGATGGACCTCAAGGATGCCACGCGCATGTTCGAGCATCTGCGTGATCGCATCTTCCCCAAGTTCAACGTCGGGCTGTTGCACGGGAAGATGAAGACCGCCGAGAAGGAGGAGGTCATGCGCCGCTTCGTTTCGGGCGAGATTCAAATTCTCGTGGCGACGACGGTCGTCGAAGTCGGCGTGGATGTCTCGAACGCCTCCGTCATGATTATCGAGCACGCCGAGCGTTTCGGTCTCTCACAGCTTCATCAACTGCGCGGGCGCGTCGGGCGCGGGGCCGAGAAGAGCTATTGCATCCTGCTCGCTTCCGATAAACAGACGAGCGTCGCGCAGGAACGGCTCGGCATCATGGAAGAGACGACGGACGGTTTTCGCATCGCCGAAAAAGATTTAGAGCTACGCGGCCCGGGCGAAGTGATGGGCACAAGGCAATCCGGCCTGCCCACCTTCCGCGTCGGTAATCTCGTCCGCGATGCGCGGATTCTTGAAGAGGCCAGAAATGAAGCGGACTACTACCTGACCGCGCGCCGCATGACACGCGAGACCTCTCAATTAATTGAGCGCGTCCGCGCAGACGCACGCTTCGGCCTCGCAGCAGTCGGATAACGGATAACAGTCTCAGAGTCTGAGAGTCTCGGAGTCTGGAGTCAAAGGCCAAAAGCTTTTATCTTCTGACTCTCAGACTCTCAGACTCCAGACTCTCGGACTAATTCTTCCATGCAGGTTCTTGGCGGAAAATACAAGCGACGACGGCTCTTAAGCTCCAGCTCTGCTCGTGTGCGGCCTACTGCGAGGCGTTTGCGCGAGGCGCTCTTTGAAGTGCTCGGCGCTCGCATCGAGGGCGCGCATTTTCTGGACCTCTGCGCAGGCTCAGGCGCGGTCGGCATCGAGGCGCTCTCGCGCGGCGCGGCGCACGCGACCTTCGTTGACCGCTCGCGCAAGATGTCTTCCTTTATCGAAATGAACCTCGAACTGTGCGGCACGCCCGTCGAGCACTTTGAGATTGTCACGGATGATGCGATTCATTTTCTGCGCCTCAAGACAAAAGGAGAGCATCGCGTCTGGGACGTGGTCTTCTTCGACCCTCCGTACATGGCGGATTACGCGCCCGTCCTGAAAATTTTCGGGCAGGCCGCGCTCCTCAAACAGCCTCACAGCCTGCTTATCGTCGAGCACTATTATTTGAATGAGTTGCCGGAGCGAGTGGGCCAGGTTCGTTGCCAACATTTTCTACGGCAGGGCGATTCCTGTCTGAGTTTTTACAACGCCGACCGAATCCGACTCTGATGCGAATCATCGCGGGGAAATATCGCGGGCGTGTTTTGCGCAGCCCGCCATCCATGCAGGTCCGGCCAACTTCAGACCGCCTGCGCGAGACGCTCTTTAACATTCTCTCGCCGCGCATAGATGAAGAGACGCGATTTCTGGACCTCTGCGCAGGCTCAGGCGCGGTCGGCATCGAGGCGCTCTCGCGCGGCGCGGCGCACGCGACCTTCGTTGACCGCTCGCGCAAGATGTGCGGACTGGTCGAATCGAATCTGGACCTCTGCGGTGTGCCTGAGGACGAGACGGAAGTTGTCATGGCCGAAGCCGCAGAGTTTTTGCGCCGCACACATACGCGCGGAAGCTCTAGCTGGGATATAATCTTTTTCGATCCCCCTTACGCGACGGATTACGGCCCTGTGCTGGATGCGCTCGGCGGCGATGGGAACGGGTTGCTGCGCGAGGGCGGACTGCTCATCGCCGAGCATCATCACAAGAATACGCTCAGGGACGAGGCCGGCAACCTACGCCGCTGGCGGATAGTCAAACAGGGAGATTCATCATTAAGTTTCTATGAAAGAGGATAATCAGTTTTCAGTTTTCGGTTTTCAGTTGAAGGCAAAGACAGCTTGCTTTTTCTGAAAACTCAAAACTGAAAACTGAAAACTGTTCTAATGCTCATTCTTGGGATTGAAAGCTCGTGTGATGAGACGGCGGCGGCGGTCGTGCGGGATGGGCGCGAGATTATTTCGTCGGTCATCGCGTCGCAGGTGGAGACGCATAAACGTTTTGGCGGGGTCGTGCCGGAGCTTGCTTCGCGCGAGCATCTGGACAAGATCGTGCCGATTGTCAAAGAGGCGCTCGCACGCGCAGAGGTGGAGGCAGGGCAACTGGACGGCATCGCCGTGACGAATGGACCAGGGCTGGTCGGGTCGCTCCTGGTCGGCGTCTCTTACGCCAAGGCGATGGCGTTCGCTCTGGACAAGCCGCTCGTCGGCGTCAATCACATAGAGGGCCATATCTATTCGATTGTGTTTGAGAACCCGCCCGTGGAGTATCCGGCGCTGGCGCTGGTGGTCTCCGGCGGCCACACGAATCTGTTTTTAGTGCCGGAGCCTGGCAAGTATAAAGTGATTGCGCGGACACGCGATGATGCGGCGGGCGAGGCTTTCGACAAAGTGGCGAAGATGCTCGGGCTTGGTTATCCGGGTGGACCAATCATCGAGCGGCTGGCGCTTGAAGGCGATCCGCGCGCGGTCCGTTTCGCTATCCCGCGGATGGGCGATGGCCGTCCTGATTTCAGTTTTAGCGGACTCAAGACGGCTGTCTCAAAGTATGTGCGAGAGTCCGGTTTGCAACCTGTCGCGGAGGGAGCAGAGCCTTCGCAGATGATTAAGGATTTGGCCGCGAGCTTTCAGAGCGTTGTGGTGCGCTCGCTGGTCGGAACGACCGAGCGGCTGGCCGGGGAGTACGGGCCGCAGACTTTGATCGTCGCGGGCGGCGTCGCCTGCAACAAGGCTCTGAGAGGCGCGGCACAGGAGGCCGCAGGGCGTTTGGGCGTGCCCGTTTATTTTCCTTCGCCGCATCTCTCGACGGACAACGCGGCCATGATCGCCGCCGCCGGAACGGTCAAGCTACGTGCGGGCGAGCGCGCGGGCCTGGACCTCAACGCAGATGTCACTCTCCGTTTGCAGAACATAGAGGTCGAGGATGAAGCCTTGCGGCAAAGCGGTGTGCATTACAGGTTATAGCTTCAGAGGCTATCCGGAAATAATAAGAGCCGCTCTCCCGTGTAACAGGAAAGCGGCTCTTTTTGCCGGTCCAACTCGCGAGGCGATATTCAAAAGAACATCTGAGTTAGCGCCGACGATTGCGTGCGACTTCCACCTGGTCCGAACGCATGTAAATATTCTTCGCAAACTTAACCTGCCTGTGCGCATCAAGCTCTATGGTCACGACATCGCCTTCGCGCAAATCCTTGAGCGAGACGACGCGGCCATCCAGCGTGACCTCCGTATCCTTGTTATCAATGGCGATGACATGCTCGACGCCGGAGCGCGCCATGACGGAGAGATGCGCGTCCGTGACTTCCACCACCTTGGCGTTTATCAGGCGCGTGTCCGTGTCTTCATCAAAGGAGTCGGCCATCGCGGGCGCTGCAAAGCTGAGTACCATCAAGGCCGCGATAATTGCTGCGAAGGAAAATTGTCTCATCCCGATTTACTCCCGTTTTGTCCGAAACCGTAGGAGAGTACGTTTTGTTGAGTTACCCTCTTTTCCAGGAGCAACCAACATGCCGCGCAGGTGCGGGAAGAGTCGGGGGATGAGCTAACTGGCGTGTTCTATTGAGTTAGACAGTTGTTTCGAGGGCCTGACGGCTCAGCGGGCGTGACCGCCTAGATGCAGCGGTTTAGTATCATGAGAGGCTCGCTTGTACGATTGCAGAACGCGTGGGAAGCAGGCCGTGCGTAAACCGAAAATCGTGAAGCGTCAATGTCTCAGGCATCTTTTCAAAGCATTGACGATTCACGATTGACGAATTAACAGTTAGCGATTTTCCTGAGCTTATCCGAAGATGTCTCGGACTTTATCCATCAGGCCCTTGTCTTCCAAATCCTTCGATTCGACTTCGGAGAGTTGCTCGAGCAGGCGTTTCTGCTCGCGCGTGAGCGTGGTCGGCGTGACGACCGTGACCGAGACGAAGAGGTCGCCGCGCCCTCGCCCTCCGAGGATGGGCATCCCCTGTCCTTTGAGACGAAAGACCGAGCCGGTTTGCGTTCCGGCGGGGATTTTTAGTTGCTGCTGGTTGTCCAGCGTCTTGACGGAAATCTCGGAGCCGAGCGCAGCCTGCGCGAAGGTAATCGGGACGGACGAATAGAGATTGCTGCCCTGTCGCTCGAAGTGCTCGTGCTCGCTGACGTGTATGACGACGTAGAGGTCGCCGGGCGGGCCGCCGTTCGTCCCGGCCTCGCCCTCGCCCTGCACTCTCAGCCGCGAGCTGGTCTCGACTCCCGCGGGTATCTTGACCTCAAGGCTCTTTTCCTGCTCGATGCGGCCAGCGCCATGACATTTCGGACAGGGGGTTTTGACGATGCGCCCCTGCCCGCGACAGGCGTTGCAGGTCCGCGCCACAGAGAAGAAGCCCTGCTGGTAGCGCACCTGTCCCGCGCCGCCGCAGGTCGTGCAGGTTTCGGGCTGCGTGCCCGGGGCAGCGCCCGTGCTCTTGCAATCTTCGCAGGCTTCCAGACGCGGGATGCGCAGGTTAGCCGTCAAGCCGCTGGCAGATTCTTCGAGCGAGATTTCCAGGTCGTAACGCAGGTCCGCGCCGCGTTGCGCAGAGGTCCTGCGCGAAGAAGCGCCGCCGCCGCGACCCGCTCCGAAGACCTCCCCGAAGCCGAAGAGGTCGCCGAGGATGTCTTCGATTCCACCAAAGCCGGGCGCGCCCCAACCCGCGCTCGCCGCGCTGCTCGACACGCCGGCGTGACCGAAGCGGTCATAGCGCCCGCGCTGGTCCGGGTCCGAGAGGACCGCGTAGGCTTCGGCGGCCTCTTTAAAACGCTCCTCCGCTTCGCTGTCGCCGGGGTTCTTGTCCGGGTGATAGCGCACGGCGAGGCGGCGATAGGCGCTCTTAATCTCATGTTCGGTCGCCGTCCGGCTGAGGCCCAGAATCTCGTAAAAATCGCGTTTGCTCATTAAATCTTAATTTATACCTTTCAAGTTTAGCGCGCCGAGATAAATCACAAAGCAGGAGTCTAAAATCAAGACAGCCTAATAGTCAAAAGCGCAAAGCTCTCTCGACCATCAGGCTCTCTCGTTTGCTGCACAGGCTGGCAGACAGTCTCTCTCTTACTTCGCCCCATTGTTGGAAGGCGCGACCTCCGGCTCTGTGTTCATCATAGCCTCGGTAATCAGCGCGGCGGCCCGCTCGACCGCTTCGAGCGCGCGACGAATCTCTTCAGGGTTATCGGATTTGGCTGCCATCTCGCCTTCGCTCAAGGCGTGCTTGGCGATCTGCTGGTTGATTTCCGAGAGCGAGTCGCTGAATTCGACGAATGAACGTTGCGTGTTGCGCACCATGCTTTCAAGCTTATTGCGCAGGCCGATAACCTCTTTGGTCCGGCGGTCAGCATCCGCGAAAGCCTCAGCCTCTCTCTTCAACTGCTCGATCTCGTCGGACGAAAGACCTGAGGTCGGCGTGATGTGTACCTGCTGCTCGCGCCCCGTCGCGTTATCCCTGGCCGAGACGGAGACGATGCCGCTCGCGTCCACTTCAAAAGCTACCTCAATCTGCGGCACGCCGCGCGGGTTGGGCGGAATACCGATAAGCTCGAATCTCGCCAGCGAACGATTGCCAGCCGCCACCTCGCGCTCGCCCTGAAGGACGTGTATCTCGACGGAAGATTGGTTATCCGTGACGGTCGTAAAGATACGGCTCTCGCGCAGCGGGATGGTCGAATTGCGCTCGATAATCTTGGTGTAGAGACCGCCGCGCGTTTCCAGCCCGAGACTGAGCGGGAGCACGTCCAAGAGTACGATGTCCTTGACATCGCCCGTCAGCACGCCGCCCTGTATGGAAGCGCCCATCGCGACCACTTCATCGGGATTAATCTCGAACGATGGCTCTTTGCCGAAAATCTCTTTGACGGTGCGCGTGACAAGCGGCGAGCGCGTCTGACCGCCGACGAGAATCACCTTGTCAATCTCGTTCGGCTGAAGCTTGGCATCCCACAGAGCCTTCTGGCATGGCTCGACCGTCTGCTCGACCAGATCGGCAACGAGCGCTTCAAAGCTCTCGCGCGACAAAACTTTATTGAAGTGCTTCGGGCCGGATTCGTCTGCGGCGATGAAGGGCAGGTTGATGTTCGTCTCGATGACGGAAGAGAGCTCGCACTTGGCGCGCTCGGCGGCCTCTTTGAGGCGTTGGAGCGCGAGGCGGTCCTGGCGCAGGTCTATCCCGGTCTCTTCGCGAAACTGTTCGGCCATCCAGCCGATAATCCGGTCATCGAAATCTTCGCCGCCGAGAAAAGTATTGCCGGAGGTGGAGAGCACCTCGAAGACGCCGTCGTTCATTTCGAGAATCGAAATATCAAACGTTCCGCCGCCCAGATCATAAACAGCTATGCGCTCGGATTCGGACCTGCCGAGACCATAGGCGAGCGCGGCTGCCGTCGGCTCGTTAATGATGCGCTCGACCTTGAGACCAGCAATCTTGCCAGCGTCTTTCGTCGCCTGCCGCTGCGTGTCGTCAAAATAAGCCGGCACGGTGATGATCGCATCCGTGATCGGCTCGCCGAGAAAATCTTCGGCGGCGGCCTTCAGGCGTTGGAGGACGATGCCGGAGATTTCCGGCGGGCTGTAGGTGCGTCCCTGGACACGTATGCGCGCATCGCCGTTCTGCGAATCGACTATCTCGAAGGGCGCGGAATCTCGCATGCGCGTTACTTCGGGCGAGTTGAATTTACGGCCCAGCAGTCTTTTGACGGCGTAGATAGTATTGGTCGCATTGGTCACGGCCTGCCGCTTGGCAATCTGCCCGACGAGCCGCTCGCCCTTATCCGTAAAACCGACGACAGAAGGAGTCGTGCGCCCGCCCTCTTTGTTGGGGACGATCTGCACCGTTCCGGCTTCCAGGACGGCCACGCAACAGTTGGTGGTCCCTAAATCTATTCCGATTACTTTGCCCATAGCTTTTAATTATTGACGAGAGGTGAGTGTTCGATAGCCAGAGATGAATGAGCAGGATGACGTGGGAAGAATCCTGGCTCATCGCTGACTACTCTTTAGTTGCGACTTTGACCATCGCGGGGCGCAAGAGCTTCTCGCCCAGACGATAGCCGCGAACGATTTCCTGCGTCACGGTGTCGGGTTCAAATTCATCCGAGGCTTCGGTGGCGACAGCCTCGTGGACATGCGGGTCGAAGCGATGGCCGACAGCCTCTACAGGCTCTAAGCCAAGCCCTTCGAGCGCGTCGTTCAACTGTTTGTAGATTAGCTCGACGCCGTGCAGAAAACGACGAAACTCTTCCGATTCGTCGGCCTCAAGCGAAGTCTCTGCTTCAAGCGCGCGGCGCAAATTGTCGAGCACGGGCAGGAGCTTACCGACAACTTCGCCGACCGTGCGGCTGTACATTTCGCCGCGCTCGCGCTCCAATCGTTTGCGGTAATTATCAAAATCGGCCTGCCGTCGCGCCAGCCTGTCCAGCAATTCCGTGCGCTCTGCCTCAATCCGCTTTAGCTCTGCGCGGGTCGCGACCAACTCGGCAACAGCCGGGCCATGCGCCTCCGCCACGCGCGGCGGCGGAGCGTTCCAGCCCATCTCCTCATCATCCGATTGCATCTCGCGCACTGGTCCAGCCCCGGTCTCATCCTGATCTTCACGGCTCTCCGGCAAGTCTGAGACGGGCGGGCCACCGGCTGTATCCGCATCGTCTGCGTCATCTCGGCGGGCGCGGCTCTCATCCTCGTCGCCGCGATCTATACGGCGCTGGATTTCCGTCTCGTCTTCATAACTAGACTGGCGGCCCAGTTCGTCCGGCGTCAATCCCGTCTCGTCAACCGGATGGTCCGAAGCTTCCTGCCCATCCTCACGATCTTCATCGCGCGGGGCATCCTCATCGTCTATAAAGCTGATAGGAATGCGATTCACTCTTTGTCCTTTATCGTCTGCGATCATCCTCTTCTCTCAATCTCCCTTTGAATCAGGACCAGCGCCCAGGCCAGCGACAGCGCCTGACTCAGAGCTGGTCTCAGGCATGACCACCCTCTTCATGCAGCAGGCGCTCCATCAGCCGCGCCATGTAATTCACGAGCGTCACCATGCGCGCATACTCTATACGCATAGGGCCGACCACGCTGATCGTCCCCAGCACGTTTCCGGAACCTATACGATAAGGCGCGGTAATCAGCGCGCAGCCCTGCATGGAAGGCGCTGCGTGCTCGCGCCCGATGACCACCTGTACATCGCCCAGGTCAGACAGTTCGCGCGCCACGCACTCGTTCAAGATTTTGACGAGCCGCGATTTTTCTTCAAACATGCGGAACAGCTCGCGCATTCTTTGAGCGTCGGCAAAATCCGGTTTGGTCAGCATGTTTGAAGCGCCGTCAACATAGACCTCGCCAGCCGTCGCCTCTTCGTCCTCTATGCTGCGATTGTAGAGCAGCATGGCATGACGCAGCAGCTTATCGTAAAGCGCCTTCTCCTCGCGCATCAGTTCCAGAATCTCGGCGCGTATCGCGAGCAGGCTCTTGCCGCTAAACTCCGTGTTCAGATAGCGAGCCGTGCGTTCAAGCTCATCCTGCGTGAGGCGTTGGTCAATGCGTATGATGCGGTTGTAAATGATGTTGGCCGAAGAGACCAGCACGACGAGGATACGGTTGTCCGCCAGTTGCGAGAACTCTATGTGCTGCAAGCGATTGTCTGCAAGCGACGGCGAGACGACGATACCGACATTCTCCGTCAGCGCCGAGAGCACGTGCGAAGTCTTCTCCATCAGACGGTCGGGCGAGCTGGCCGCGTCAAAATGAGAAGTGCCGAGCATCTTGTCTATCGCGGCCAGGTCTGCCTTCGAGAGACGCGCTTCGCCCAGCATGTGGTCAACGTAAAAGCGATAGCCTTTGTCTGTCGGCACGCGTCCGGCTGAAGTGTGCGGCTGCTCGACCAGTCCGGCCTCTTCGAGGTCGCCCATGACATGCCGAATCGTCGCCGAACTCCACCCCGAGGCGTGCGCAAATCTATCGGAGATGGTTCGCGAGCCGACAGGCTCACCCGTCACCAGATGCTCTTTAATAATGGCGGCCAGAATGGCCTGACCACGCGCGTCAGGCATAGTATGTGACCATGTTGGAAGAGACTGGTTGCGATTGGTCATGGGTTTGACGAATACGAAATAGGGCGCGGGAATGGCAAACAGGCGCTGGCGGCGAGAGCGCCACCACTAAGAAATGAATAGCACTGCAACTTACAGGCTGTCAAGATTTTGTTGCTCTCAAGGAAGGCCCGCACCAACCCCCTTTCGAGAGAACTTCCCCTTATTGAGTATAACGAATTGCTGAACATCCCCGCAAATATTCTCCCACGCTCTTCAAGGGATTGTTTATCATGCTTGCTCAGACCGTTTAATTAAACCCGCCTCATAGACTTAGCCGCCAGCGACCGCGCCCGCCAGCACGCCTCTCAAGCTAATCCATTGATAATAAGAAACTTAAGCCTTGCTTGTTTCTCTCCCCGAAAAGCCCTCGCGGGTGCGCGACGGGCCATTTCGTGCCAAGTCAACAGCTTAGCCGGGCGGCGGAAAGAATCATTTGACGCCTTCGGCTGATGCGCCCTAATATCGGCATTGAGAAGAGTTATCCAGCGGCCTCCGGTTCAAAGCTTCCGGCAAGTTTTACCTGAGCACCACCTTTCGGGTTTTGAAAAGCGTTTACGCGCCCACGGTTTGGAGAGCAACTTCAGCAAGGCAATCTATTTATGTCTCATTCTCAGCAACAGCATCTGAAGACTCTTTTTGTTGACGCTTTTCGCCAGCTCGCGGGCAATCGTTCAAAAATCCCCGAGGTGGAGGTCAGGTTCTACCCTTACGCGGGGCTGCATCACACGATTCGGCTGCGTTCGGGCCGCATCTACGTGCGTATTTCAGACATCTTCAAGGATGCGCCACTCAACATTCATCGCGCGCTGGCTTTTATCCTCGTCGCCAAACTGCTTTCCAGGCCCGCGCCCGAAGTTCACGACCGCGTTTACAGGGAATACGCCTGCTCGCCGCAAATCCTGCGCGCCTCGGATATTGCGCGGCGCAGGCGCGGGCGCAAGCTCATCTCCACAGCGCGCGGGCGTGTGTATGACCTCAACCGGATGTTTGACCGCCTCAATCGCAAATACTTCGACGGCCAGTTAGAGAAGCCGACCCTCACCTGGTCGCAGCGCCGCACGCGCCGCATCCTCGGCCATCATGATGCCGCGCACGAGACGATTGTGGTCAGTAAGACTCTCGATTCAAGCGAAGTGCCGGAATGGTTCGTCGAGTATATTCTTTATCACGAGATGCTGCACATCAAGCATCCTGCGCGCGTCATCAACGGCAGGCGCTACTATCACACCAACGCCTTTCGCTCGGAGGAGCAGCGCTTTGCCTATTACCAGCAGGCGCTCGATTGGCTGGACCACATCGCGCGGCTGCGTCATATCACACGCGCACGCGCGGCCTGAGACAGAACTTTTTGAAACTTTACCACCGCGCAGGCGTTTAGCCAGACAGGTAGGTGGGCTCCTCCAGAGGGCGGACGGGAAAAGGACGAGCGGTTTTCTTTTAGAGTGCTCTTCCGGTTCCTGCCCGCCCTTTGCGTTTCCAGATGCCCCGCGCGCGCCCGCCCTTTCAAATCGCTGCTCTTAACTGGACAAACAGGCGCGCCGCTCGTTAGACTCAAAAATTTGTTGAGGTAGAATAAAACTCATCCGAAGCGCCCCGGCGCTCAATTATCAACCTATCCTGATTAAGACGGAGAACCGAATTTCTCATGGCAATCCCTGCAACACAGATTCGACGCGGCATGGTTATCCTCCATGAAGGGCAGCTCTGCAAGGTGGTGGACTTTCGCCATCACACTCCCGGCAACCTGCGTGCGATGGTCCAGACCAAGCTACGAAATCTGCGCACCGGCGCATCCTTTGAACATCGCTTTCGCTCCGCCGACACAGTCGAGAAGGCCACGCTCGAACAGCACGAGATGGAGTATCTTTACTCAGACGGCTCGCAGCACCATTTTATGAACACGGAGAATTACGAGCAGACGGCTTTGACCGACGAAGACCTCGGCGATGCAACGCAATGGCTCTCGCCCGGAGTCAAGATTCAGGCGGAGTTTTACGAAGGGCAGCCCATCGGCGTAGAGCTTCCGCCCTCTATGGAACTGACGGTCGTCAGCACCGAGCCAACGATGAAGGGCGCGACCATCTCCAATGTCAACAAGCCTGCGACGCTTGAAAACGGGGTCACGATACAAGTTCCGCCATTTATCAACGAGGGCGACCGCATTCGCGTAGCCCCCTCCGAAGGGCGCTATATGGAGCGCGCCAAGTAAAGTCATCAGCGATAGGTGATGAGCGACGAGTGATGTGCAGAGTGAACGCGCGAACGCGTCAATGGAAAATCTTTTTCCATTCAATATTACCATCGGCTTCACTTTTATCACCCGCCAGTCTCCACTCGTCGCTCATCACTCATGCTTTTTCTCTACAGCCTCCTGCTCACGCTGGGCATCGTCGCGCTTCTGCCGCGTTTTATTTACGATGCGCTGCGACACGGGAAATATATTCCGGGTCTGCGCCAGCGTCTGGGCCAGCTTCCTTTGATAGAGACCGGAGGGCGTCCGGTTATCTGGCTGCATTGCGTTTCGGTCGGAGAGACGCAGGCCGCGCGTCCGCTCGTGCGTGCGATACGCGAACGCTTCCCCACCCATGCACTGGTCGTCTCGACCACCACCATGACAGGCCAGCGCGTGGCGCTCGAAGCCTTCCGCGAAGAGGCCGCCGCCGTTCTTTATTTTCCCTTTGACTGGGGCTGGTCCACACGGCGCGCCCTGCGCGCAGTCAATCCTTCCGCCGTGTTGATTATGGAGACGGAGCTATGGCCGCGCTTTCTCTTTGAGTGTCGCGCGCGCCGTGTGCCAGTGGCGCTCTTGAACGGGCGGCTCTCAGAGAAATCTTTTCGCAATTACAGGTTGATACTTCCCTTTATCCGCCGCGTCGTTAATTGCCTGGACCTGGCTCTCATGCAGACCGAGACGGACGCAGCGCGGCTCAGCGCCTTGGGCCTCGCGCCCGAACGCTTGACGGTGACGGGCAACGTCAAGTTCGATGCCGACTCGGCGTCGGGCGAGCAAGCCCTGACGGAAGAACTCCGCGAGAGATTCAGTTTGAGCAAGCATCGCCCGCTGATTGTCGCCGCCAGCACGCACGCTCCAGAAGAGCGCGTTATCCTGTCGGCCTTTAAACAGCTTCGCGCCGCTCACGCTGTCAATCAGCCGCGACTGCTTTTAGCGCCGCGCCATCCAGAACGCTTTGCGGAGGTCGCCTCGCTCATCGAAGCATCCGGCCTCTCCTGGTCTCGTCGGTCCGCTCAGCCAGGGCCGAAGGATGTCGCCTGCGATGTGATCCTGCTCGATTCAATCGGAGAGTTGCGCGCCGTCTACACGCTCGCAGCCGTAGTCTTTGTCGGCGGTAGCATCGCGCGCACGGGCGGCCATAATGTGCTCGAACCGGCAGCCACAGGCTCATGCATCTTGACCGGCCATCACACCTTCAATTTCGCGTCTATCATCCGCGCCTTCAGAGAAGCAAACGCGCTCGTACAACTTCCGCCGCTCTCGGAAGAAGAAGCCCCCCATACGCTCACGAGTCTCTTAAAAGAACTGCTGGCGGACGAGCAGCGTAGGCATGAGCTTGGCGCGCGCGCTCTTGAGCTTTTCGCACAAAACCGTGGCGCGACCGAGCGCACCTTGAATCTGCTCACGCCGCTCCTGGCAGCCGCCGCACGCAAAAGCGAAAGACTGGACCAGCCCGGCGCTAAACGCGAGGGCGCATTCAACGCATGATCTTGCCTAAAGAGACCGTCATGCTCGCGCCTCTCAGCGCTCTTTATGGCGCTCTAACGCGCGCCCGCCTGGCTCTTTATCGCGCGGGCGCGCTGCCCGTACACAGGATTGAAGCGCCGGTCATCAGCGTGGGCAATCTGACAGCGGGCGGGACGGGCAAGAGTCCGCTCGTTGCCTGGGTCGCCCGCGCCGTCGCGCGCGAAGGGCTGCGCGTTTGCATACTGACTCGCGGCTACGGGCGCGCGCATCCTAAATCTCGCGTCATCGTTTCCGACGGCGAAAGGATTCTGGCTGGACCACTGGAAGGCGGCGACGAGCCTTGCATGCTCGCGGAGATGTTGCTAGGCAAAGCAGCAGTCATCAGCGATGCGGACCGCGTAGGGTCTGCGCGCTGGGCCGTCGAGAATCTCAAGAGCGAAGTCTTTATCCTCGACGACGGCTTTCAACATCTGCGGATAGCGCGCGATCTGAATCTGGTCCTCCTGGATGCGACCAACCCCTGGGGTGGAAGACGCCTCTTGCCGCGCGGCACTTTGCGCGAGCCGCGCGAAAATCTTTCGCGCGCCGATTGCATCGTCATCACGCGCGCAGACCAGGCCGACAACATAGCTTCTCTCCGCGCCGAGATAGAGAGCTTGAGCGGCTCGCGGCCTATCTTTCTTTCACACATTGCCAGCCAGCGTGCGAGGCCGCTCTTTGCCGCGTCCATCCGCGAAGAGGCGGAAGCGATGATACGTTCGCAGCCTGTCGCGGCCTTCTGCGCCATCGGTAATCCGCAGGCCTTCTTCATGCAGCTCAGACGTCGCGGCAGCATCCTACTCAGCCACACGCGCGCCTTTTCGGACCACCATGTTTACACGCAAAGCGATGTGGACCAGCTAGAGCGCGAAGCACGCGAGCATGGAGCGCGTCTTCTGGTTACGACGGCCAAGGATGCCGTCAAGCTTCGCGCGCTGTGTTTTGAGCTTCCCTGTCTGGTATTGGAGATAGAGATCGGGTTTGATGAGGAGGATGGATTCTTGAGCTTGATAGAAAAAGCTGTGCGGCAGCGGCGTCAAGCTAAAGTTTAAAGCTGCTCTCGGCTCAATCCGGGAGACTCTGCGAGGCAGGGCTGTCCGAGCCGGCACCGGCTGGCTTCGTTGGTTGCGGAGCTTCATCAGGCTGCGCCGTGGGCTTGGG
>DASWMI010000090.1:0-12150 GCA_036399835.1 Pyrinomonadaceae bacterium
CGGCTTATTCCGCGACCATCTGCGGCGGCATGGGCACGCGGCGAAAGCCGTCTATACGGCTGCCCCAGTAACCATCGAAAGACGAATAGATGACGCCCTTACTGCGCGAGGCATGATAAAAGCCGTGCTCATCGGCGACGATGCCGACATGCGTCTGATTGTTGAAGAAGACCAGTGTCCCGAACTTCAATTCCTCTTCCGCTCGCGCGGGCGCAAAGCGTGCCCAGAGCGTGCGGGCGCTGGCCCGCTCGAAATTGATGCCGACCGATTGAAACGAACTCCAGACAAAGCCTGAGCAATCGAAGACGTAAGGGCCGGATGCGCCCCAGACATAACGCGCACCCAGACGTGTGTCTATTGCTGCCGAGAGGAGCTGGTCGAATCTGAGCAGGCCGTTGGGCCTCGTCGAAGTCAGCGGCAGACGCGCGGGAGACCTCTCTTCCGGCGCTTCGTAGATGATGACGGGGTCGGTTTCGAGTCGGCTGACGCCATCGGCGTCTGTCACGGTGCTAACCTGGCGTGGGCGTAACGTCTGGTTTTGCGCGATGGCTGAAATCGCAAAGAGGCTGAGAGCCAGGGCAGCGACCAGCGCGCAGGGGAACAGTCTTTTAAATATCATCAAAGGGGAACTCTATCTCCTTAACAAAATTCTTTAATTGCTTTAGGGAAGTGCTGTCAGTGAGGAAGGGTACTGCCTGACTACCAAAGCGATTCTACAAACCCCATCTGAGACTGACAAGAGGCAATGTGACTGTTTCGTGACAGGGCATCGCTTCGCCATCTTGAACGAATGGAAAAGGACCATGCAATCTTGTCAGATTGAACCACTCGGTGGAAAGTGTATTTGAAAGGCGTCTCGTTAGAAGACAACAACTGTCATTCTGAAGTAAAACCACGCGTCCGAATCTGTGTATTTATTGTGTCGAGAATTGGATGGAAATTCACCTGACGGCGTGATAGCATGCGCTGCCTAAAGGGGGGAGAATTTTTTTAGATGCTCTTTATCGAAAGCAAAATATCAGACCGGACTATTAACCACGCGGCCCGGCTGGCTCTTCTCGAAAAGCTGCAAGACAAGGGACTTATCCCGCTCATACGCTCGTCTCGTCTTAATTCTTATGAACAGGTACTGCTCGGCCAGGAGCGCGTGCAGGAGTTGGAGCGCGCCATAGCCGACTGGATGGAGCAGGAGGACGACGCCCCTTACGTACAGGGCGACCTCTTCTGCTCTGAGGATTTCGTGCTCTTTCTGGTCTTTGGCGGCAAACAGACGGAGGGCGGCCAGATTCGAGCGGGGATTATTTACGAGGCCGGGACGACAGAGCCGCTCAAGAAGCTGGATGCTTTCTGCCGGAACATCACTGATGCCTTTGAAGCCGTGCGTAGCTCAATCAAGGAAGGCTTTGACACGCGCTCTCCCATCGAGTGGAGCTTGCGAGAGGCGAGCGCACAGACCCTCCCATCGCAATTCAACACCATCGAAGCAGGCTCTTTATTCGCGCCGCAGGAGGCCAGGCCCGAACAGTCTCTCGCTCTGGAAGTGCTGGAGGATACGAGGGCCAGGCGTTTTCTGCACCGCGTCAGCGAGGCACACCCGGACGGGCGCGTCGCAGACCTGCTCGGCGAGAGCGATGCGGGGGCGGATGCTTTAATCAACAGGCTGGCGAACGCCGGACTCCTGCGCCGAGAGATACTGGTGAGCTGTCGCAAGCTGGGGCGGCCTTTGTTTAGCCTTCCCTCAACCGAGGCCCTTTCGGTCATCAACGCGAGCAATGCCGTGTGCAGCGATTGCGGCGCGAGCATAGCTGACGAGAAGGTCGAAGATTTGGTCAAGCCTACGGAGATAGCCGCGACGCTGCTCGCAGACGGCTCCTGGTTGACCAGCCGCGTTTATGCCGTGCTTCGCGGACTCGGCATTGATGCCACTGATATTGCCGCCGGACCAGCTTCGAGCGAAGGCGAGGCGCACCTGCTGTTGAAAGTCTGCGGCGATGCTTTCCTCTTCGTGCTGCGCGATGGCGATTTGACTGTGCCGCACACGCGCAGGGCTTTTGATAAGGTGATTGAGACTGAAGCTGCGCACCTCTTGATGATTGCGACCGGAGATGTGCAGGAGGATGCGCGCGTGCGTTTGAGAGAGCATGCGCGCAGACGTGCACGCAGCGGTAGCGAGATCGAAGTCATTTTAATTGAGGGCCTCAACACGTTGGCCGACGAGCTTCAGGATGCTTTTGAAAGAGCCTCGCAACGCGCGGTGGTCCAGGAGTTGTGCGAGCTGGACGCGAGTCTGGGTTTCAGCGCAGGCTACATGATCGCCACGCGCTTCCGCTTGCAGCGCAGCAGGCCCGGCGCGCCGAGAGAGATGGAAACAGCCGTCGGCACGCTGGCCGAAAGCCTCAGCGAAATTTAAAAGCCGTGACGAGTGACAGGTGACAAGAAGCACATTCTCGTCACCCGTCACTCGTCACTTTGTTTATTGACAACCGAAAGCTGACTGGGCGAATCTTACGAAACAATGAGCCGTTCTGCGGCGAGCCGTCCTGCGACATTAGAGGTTTAAGTATGAAAAGAAGCCCGACTCTTTTGCTGATGCCAGTTCTTCTGGCGCTCCTGTCCGTTCCCGTCGTCGCGCAGACCGAACAGAATCAGACCGCGCAGCCAACGCCTACGCGACCGCGAATCGTCGGCAGCGCCCCCGCGCCGTCGCAGCCTCCCGCACAGCGTTCAACGAACACGCCCGCTACATCCACTGACAACACGCCGGCGAAGGCAGCACAGCAGACCGCCTCGCCTGATGCTGCAACCATAAGAGGCACGCCTTCGAGTGATTCTCTGCCAGCGAGCACTGGTCCAAGTACTCAAGTGTCCGCGCGGACTCCCGCGTCTAACGCGCAGCATCTCTCCGCGCAGAAAGTGCGCGCACGTATACTTGAGGCACAGCGACTGCTCCGCTCGCGCCCGATGCAAACGGCGCTCACCAATCCTTCGCTCTATACCGTGACGCTGGCCGCGCTCGATTCCGAAACTTCGCAAGTCCATCTGCTGACGTTGCCCAAAGAGACCTTTCTGACCAAAGGCGCGGAACTGCCGCTGGTGACTTCGCTGGGCCGCAGCGTGCAACTGCGTATCCTGCGCGCCAACGGTGTCAATACAGCCGTGACCATCTTTGATTCGACGGGGCGCTCGCTCGTCCCGCTCATCGTCGAATATCCGATTGAGCGCAACGGCGTCTTTCGCGAGATGGCCTACTACACTTCGGCGCATCCGGCTCTGCTTTCGCCGGAGGTGGTCCGCGCGGGGCAGAGCTACATACGCACGATGCTCGATCTGGCGGCGCGTCGTCTCAAAGATAAAGGGATAACTATCGCGCCATCCATCGTTGATATGGCAGAGCGTTTGAGCCTCGTGGAGCATGTGGACCACGACCGCTTTCGCAAGGAGAATCGGCTGGCGCTTTATGAAGAGATTTTTGCGCTCTATGCTCTGAATGAACTGGACACATATCGTTTCTCTGTCAGCACAGCCGGGGCTGGCGGGATGGTCCAGATGATTCCCTGGACCTACCAGATGATCCGGCAGCGTCATCCGGGCGTCGGCCTCAACCCGGATTTTGTGGCGGGGATGCGTAACCACGGCAACGCGCTCGAAGCCATGCTGCTTTACATGCAGGACACCTGGAGCGAACTGGCGTCGAACACGGAAGTCTCTTACGCGCTCGGCGCTCGGCTGGCGACGCAACCGGAGCTGATGGCCGCGGGCTATAACTCGAATCCGGCCAAGCTGCCGCTCTATCTGCGCAGAGGCGGCGCGGACTGGCGCACGCTGATTCCGCGCGAGACCCAAATGTACCTGCAAATCTATAAGTCCGTTGATGCACTGATACCGATGAAGCCTCGTGAAGGCTCTTCAAAGTAGTCTTCAGCCCAAGCAGAGAAAGGTTAGCTCTGATCTCATGGCGCACAAAGCTCTCAAACATTTTGCCGCAAGCGTGTTGTTCGGACTGGCATTCATCTTCTTTATTGCCAACTGGACCATTACAAGGACAACTGCCGTCACAGGAAATCAGGATGGCAAAAGTGCTGCGGCTCAAACCCTTTGGCAACTGCCTCCGGGCCACCCGCTCGTCAGCGAGATTCCGCTGGTCTTCTCAAATTCGACTCCAGAAAATCTGTCCGGCGTCGCGGGCGTAGAACAAGGCTTGCGGCGGGCCTTCGGCCCTTATTCGTTCGCGGCTCACTCGCCCGCTCGGACTGGTCCACAGGCCGTGCAGGGCGATAAGCCTGTCGAGCAGACGCGCAAGAATATACAGGTGCTCAAGGGCCTGCCGGAGTCGCAGTTGTTTCCGGTGATGAACTTTATCAGGACTTCGCTCGGGGTCAGTTGCGCCTTCTGCCACGTCAATGCGGGCGGCGACAAATGGGAATGGGAGAAGGACGATAAGCCTGAGAAGGTTACTGCACGCAAGATGATGTTGATGCAGTTTGACATCAACAAGGGGAATCGAGACCTGCTCGGCAGCAGCAACGCAGTCACCTGCTACACCTGCCACAGGGGTCAGACTCATCCTCTGCGCGCGCCTCTTCTGCCGCAGCCTGCGCCCGCCGGAGGCCCTGCCGGCGAAACACCTAAAGCTGCCGAGACGACGCCGCCTACTGTGGACCAGATTTTTGAGAGATACGTCCAGGCTCTTGGCGGCAAGGCTGCGTATGAGAAGGTTAAGACGCGCGTCTGGAAAGGCTCGCATATTATCTCCGACGGCACGGCGCTGCCGCTGGAAACGAGCCAGGCTGCACCCGGCAAGCTCGTCTCCATCGTCACGACCAAGAACGGCCCCGTCATTTCAGGCTTTAACGGCACGGTCGGCTGGACCAAAAATGCGCGCGGGCAGAGAGAGGTGCAGGGCGCGCAGCTTGAGCAGATGAAGCGCGCGGCGGATTTCTACGGAGACCTTCATCTTAAAGAGTTGTATCCGAATGCGAGGTTCGCTGGCCGAGATAAGATTGGCGAGCGCGAAGTCTACGTGGTGGTCTCGCAGGTCAGCGAAAGCAGGCGCGAGCGGCTCTATTTTGATAAGGAGACGGGTCTACTCCTGCGCATCCTCGCCAACACGCAGACCATGCTCGGCCCGCTTCCCGAACAGACAGACTTTTCCGACTACAGGGAGGTGGACGGCATCAAGCTGCCCTTCACCATCCAGCAGTCGTTTATTGACCCCTGGACCGGCTGGACGCGCAAGTTTACGGAAATCAAGCAGAACGTGCCGGTGGACGATGCGAAGTTTAATCCTCCCGCCGCTTCCAAATAAAAAGTTACGGGGGACGCGCAGACATGCGTAGGCCGCGTCCCCTTTTTGGACCTCTTTATCTTTTATCCGTGAGCGCCTCCTGAGCCGCCTGCTAGTTAAAGCTTTCCTCGCTTCTCATTACTATTGACTTGGACCAGTAGGTGTCGTATTGTCAGCGACACTTAGAGCAGTCCTCATTGGCCGGAAGTTCACCTTGGTAATCGTCCTTCGTCAGGCTTTGTCAGCCTCTCAGCCGGGTTCTTTGAGTGCAAACATATCAACATTGATTGCACCCAGTTCTCCATACTTCTCAAGATGCAAAAGGGAGAGTCCCATGAGTTCACTACCGCCTCCATATCCTCTCGTGCGTGATGCGCTCTTGAAGGGCCGCGTCATTCCATTTCTCGGCGCGGGCGCTTCGCTCGGGGGGCGCGAGCCGGGCGCGAAATGGGAACAGGGCCAGGCCGCTTATCTGCCGACCGCCTTCGAGCTGGCGCGCCATCTGGCACAGCGGACCGGCTTCCCCGCAGAAGAGGAGGCCGAACTGACTAAGGTGGCACAGTATTACGATGTCGTCGGTGGCCGCACCGCGCTCAACGAAGAGCTTCACAGCATCTTCAACTGCGATTATCCGCTCAGCCCGCTTCACACCTTTCTCGCTGATGTGCCGACGCCGCTCCTCATCGTCACGACTAATTATGACGACTGTATAGAGCGCGCTTTCAAGGCCAAGGGACGCGAGTATGAGCTGGTCATTCATACGACGGATGCCGCCATCGGAGACCAGTTGTTGTGGTGGGAGTACGGCAAGACCGCGCCGCGTAAGATCAGCTCGAACAAGCTGGACCTGGACCTGGATGCGAGGACGATTATTTACAAGATGCACGGGACCGTGGACCGGAACAAGATGAGTATGGACCAGTATGTGATTACAGAGGACGATTACATAGACTTCCTGACGCGCATGACGAAGAACAAGGCTATCCCGGCCATCTTTGCCGAGCCTTTTCAGACACGCCACTTCCTCTTTTTAGGCTATGGCCTGCGCGACTGGAATCTGCGCGTCGTCCTCAATCGCATCGAGAAGGATTTGCGCCGTCCGAAAACCATCAGGTCCTGGGCCATTCAATATAACCCCTCTCCGCTTGAACAGCGTTTCTGGCAGGAGCGCGGCGTAGAGGTCTACAACAAGCTGCTCGATGCATTCGTGCAGGAGATTGGCCTGCCATAAGAATCAGTCATGGAGATTGCACAGATGTCCAGCCCAACACTCCACCGCCGCTCACCCTACCAGGGGCTGATCCCTTACGGCGAAGATGATGCGCCATTTTTCTTTGGACGCGAGAAAGAAGCCAGGCTGATCATCGCCAACCTGTTCGCCTCGCCGCTGACGGTTCTTTATGGCGTCAGCGGTGTTGGTAAATCTTCGGTCCTGCGCGCCGGGGCGGCCAATCAGCTTCGCCAGCGCGACGACCTGCTCGTCGTCGTCTTCAACGCCTGGCAGGGCAACCCGCTACAGGACCTCAAGGCCGCCATCGTTAAGGCCGCCGCTCGCGTCGGCGCAAAGGACATCCCTATCACGGGCAAAGCCGACCTCGCAGAATTTATCGCGGACTGCTCGGCGCGGCTCAACCGCCGCTTGATGATTATTCTGGACCAGTTTGAGGAATACTTCCTTTATCATCCGCAGGATGATGCCTTCACGGAAGAATTTCCCAAGGCGCTCTTACAGGCGAAAACGCCCCTCAGCTTCCTGATCTCCATACGCGAAGATGCGCTCGCCAAGCTCGACCGCTTTGAAGGCCGGATTCCGAATCTCTTTGATAACTACCTGCGCATAGAGCATCTCAGCCGCGAGGCGGCGCAGGACGCCATCGAAAAACCTATAGAGCAATACAACCGCCTGGAGGCGCAAGCTTCGGCGCACGCCGCCATCGAACCCGCGCTGGTCCGGGCCGTCTTAAAACAGGTCCAGACCGGGCAGGTCACACTGGGCGAGGCCGGACGCGGCACGATCAAGGCCGATTCGACAGAGGCACAGATCGAAACGCCCTACCTGCAACTCGTCATGACGCGTTTGTGGAATGAAGAGACGCGCGCCGGCTCGAATATTCTGCGTTTGAAAACCTTGAATGATTTGGGCGGGGCCGAGCGCATCGTGCGCACGCATCTTGATGAAGCGATGAGCACCCTGTCTCCTGAAAATCAGGAGATTGCGGCGGAAGTCTTCCACTACCTGGTCACGCCTTCGGGCACTAAGATTGCACATACGATTCCAGACCTCGCAGAGTACGCGGAAATACCGCGAGCGCGACTTACGCCCGTCATGGAAGAACTGGCGGGCGGAGATATACGCATCCTGCGCGGAGTCGCCCCGCCGCTGGACCAGCCGGATGAGCCACGATACGAGATTTTCCATGATGTGCTGGCCTCCGCGATTCTGGACTGGCGCGCTCGCTATGTTCAGGCGCAACAGGTTATTGAAACCGAAAGACAACTGGCCCTCGTGCGGCAGCGTGCCAACCGCCTGCGGCTGGGGATGGCCGGACTCGGTCTGCTGCTGCTGTTCATGACCGGCGTCACCATCTATGCGGTCCACCAGCGCAAGGTCGCCAATAAAGCTCAGGCCGATGCGGATGAGCAGAAGAAGGTAGCTTATGAACAGAGGAACAAGGCTGAAGAGGCCAAAGTCATAGCGGAGCAGCAGACGCGCCTGGCAGAAAGCTCTAAGGCGGCACTTGAGAACGAGAAAAAGAATGTCGAGGAGCAGCGCGAAAGATTCAAAGAGCAGGCCGAGATTGCTCGCCGGAATGCCGAAGAGGCTTTAGCCCAAACGCGTCGCGCTAACGAGCAGGCGAGATTGGCGAGAGAGGCCAAAGACGACGCCTTGCGTGCAGGGGCGATTGACGAGCGGACGCGTTTAGCTCTGAGCGCGACGCGAGCCGGTAAGCTGGATGAAGCGATAGCCCTCTTTACAGAGGTGCGCAATCTTTACAAGCAGAAGAATGAACCGACGGGCGAAGTCGAGGCGCTGGTTAATATCTCCGAGAGTTACGCGACAAAGGCCGGAATCCCTTCGATTGATTATTTCAACCTTGAGTCATCGGGCGGCGACCCCAACGGGCCGGAGAATCAGGCGCAGGCGGTGCTCCTCTACATCCGCTCCATGTATGCCGCGCTCGCTACCGAAAAAAGAGAGCAAGGAGGTGACGACCTTTCGGCTGAGATTACTAAAAGTCAACAACAGGCCATTGACAATTACAAAGAGGCGATTCGTGTCAATAAAAGCAGCAAGCCGGACGGTCGGCTCTTGAGAGAAGCCCTGATGTACCAGAGAGTCGGCGATGTCTATCTGATGCTGGATGATAAACAGAGTCTGGTCGAAAACTACGGCAAGGCGGCGGATGATTACCAACAGGTCGGGGCGTATAACGATGAAGCTATGTTGCTCGATAGAATCGGCGACTATCTATTAACCTACACCCCGCCCAAACCTGAGACAGAGACTCCAAAGGATGGCGCGCAGCAGTCGCCTGCCAATGAGGAGCAGGAAAAAAGAGTTAAATTAGAGATTCTCAAGCAGGCCGCCGATTATTTTGAAGAGGCAAAGATGGCTTACCAGGAAGCGGACAACACGCCCAGGATAGCCAGCACGCTCTTCAAACTCGGCAAACTTTACGACGATCAATCCAAGGACAAGGCTGAGGATAAACAACAGGCCGCAGACTATTACACACAGGCCGCCGCGTTCTTCATCCGTGCGAATGATCTCGGCAAGGCCGCAAGCACCTATGCGGCTGCCGGTGCAGTCTATTCCAGGGCTGACGATACGGCTAATGCCCTCGATAGTTACAAGAAGGCGCTGGCGGCATACGAGCAGCTGGCAGAGAGCGACAAGGCTAAGGCGACGGACAACTATGTTTATCAGAACGGAGAAAAAGAGAGCATCAAGACTATCGCCAACCTATACATCGAGGCGAATCAGAAGCAGAAAGCCGAAGAGTACTTTGACAGCGTCGTTAAAGGTCTCAAGTCTGCTCCGGGCAGAGCGCGCTTCCTCAATAACGTGGCCGATTTCTATGCGTCCTCCGAAGAACGTCAGACGGCGGTTAAATACTATCAGCGCGAGCTGCAAATCTGGCGAGAGACAGGTAATCGCCCCGCAGAGATCGCCACTTCCTCAGACCTGGGCAAGGTCTATCTGAGTCTGGATGATAAGGCGGCGGCAATCAAGTCAGTTGATGCGGCGCTCGCCACCTACAGGCAGATTGATCCGACTGTGAAAGATGAAAACGGGAAGCCTGCCAAGGCCGGACTCGTCAATGGCTTCCTGAGTTCGCTGGCCGACATCCTCGTCAAGGCCGGAGAGAAACGTAAGGCGCTGGAAATCTATAGAGAGATGTATCAGTTCTTCCGGTCAGATAAAGAGCACGCCCTTGCTAATTACTATTCACTCCTCAACTGGTTAAAGAGTGCCAGCAAACTCTACACAGAGCTGGGCGAGCGACCGCAGGCGGAAGAGCTTCTCAAAGATGTGGCGGCTTACTATAAAGAATTGGGCAATCGTCAGGCTGAAGGCAATATACTCAACCTCGTCGGCGACTTTTATAAGGAATCAGGCGACAAGCGGAAAGCCATAGATTATTACGAGCAAGCTCGTGTGGCTTTCGAGACGGTCAAAACCGATTCCGGGCGATATGGCGTCAAGTATAACCTCACCCGAACCATCGCTAAGCTCTATCTGGAGCTGGACGGGAAGCCACAGGTCGAAGCCTATTTCAGCAATATCGTCAACTCCTACCGGCAGCCCGATCAAATTAAAGCGCTCGCCGATGCTCTCTTCAATTTCGGCGATTTCTATAGAGAGGCGGGCGACAAGCTCAAGGCTATAGAGTATTACGGGCAGGCGCGCACGGCCTATCAGAAAACGAATAACCGTTATGACGAGTTGAGCCTGCTTGACCAGATGAAGCGTTTGTACGAGGAGTTGGGCAACAGGGAAGAGGCGCAAAGGTTGTCCAGAGAAGCGAACCAGCTCCGCCGTCTGAACAGGCCCTAGCTTTCAATCGCCATATTGCACGCGTTGGCTCAAGGGTTCGTCCGTCCCCGCTTCATCGCGTGAGGCATCTGCATATTGGAGCTTGTAGAGACGCCAGTAAAGGCCGTGCTCGGCGAGCAGTTCTTGATGAGAGCCTTGCTCGCGGATTTCGCCGTGATGTAGGACGATGATGCGGTCTGCTCTTTGAACGGTCGAGAGCCTGTGCGCGACGACGAGAGAGGTGCGGCCCAGCATGACGCGCTCGATGGCCTGCTGTATCAGCTGTTCGGTCTCCGTGTCAATCGAGCTGGTGGCTTCGTCAAGGATGAGTATGGCGGGGTCGAAGGCCAGCGCGCGCGCAAACGAGATAAGCTGTTTTTGCCCCACCGATAAACCAGCGCCGCGCTCCTTGACTTCCGCCTGATAGCCTTCGGGCAGCCGCTGTATAAACTGGTCCGCATGGACTTCTCTTGAAGCCCAGGCGATGCGCTCGTCCGGCATCTCTGCGCGGCCCAGCCGTATGTTGCCTGCGACAGTGCCGCTAAAGAGAAAAACATCTTGCAGAACGACGGCAAAGTTTTCGCGCAAGCTTTGCAAGTCCCACTGCTTCACGTCCACGCCGTCGAGCAGGATGCGCCCGCGCTGCACATCGTAAAAGCGCATCAGTAGATTCGTGATGGTCGTCTTGCCCGAACCCGTATGGCCCACGAGCGCGATTGACTGGCCCGGCTCGACCGTAAACGAAACATCCTTGAGCACCCAGTTCTCGTCCTTGTAAGCGAACCAGACGCCCTCAAACTCTATCCGCCCGACCGCGCGCCCCATCTTCTGCGGATGCTCCGGCGTCGTAATCTCAACCGGCAGGTCCAGCGTTTTAAAGAGACGATGCGAGGCGACGACAGCCGCTTGCAGCACGTTGTATTTGTCCGAGATGTCGCGTATCGGCTGAAAGAGCTGCTGCGAATATTGTATGAAGGCGACGAGCGCGCCCAGCGTGATCGCGCCATGCATGACGCGATAGCCGCCATACCAGATGACAAGCGCGATGCCAACCGCCCCGATTAAATCAACCAGCGGAAAAAAGACCGCGTAATAAAAGATGGTCTCGATGTTAGCGTTGCGATAGTCGTGGTTGATGTCGTGAAACTGTTTGAGCGATTTATCTTCGGCGTTAAAAATCTGCACGGTCTGCGCGCCCGAAAAGCGCTCCTGCAAAAAAGCATTGATGCGCGCCAGCCTGGTCCTCACCATGTCGTAGCCGCGCCGCGCTCCCTTGCGAAACCAGGCCGTCGCGGCAAACAGCATCGGCACAGTCAGCAGCGTGATCAAAGAGAGCCGCACGTCCATCCACAACATCACGCAGATGATCGCCACGATCATCACGAGGTCGCCCAAGAGGTCTATCACGCCCGACGTGAACAGCTCGTTGAGAGCATCCACATCGGAGGTCAAACGAGTCATGATGCGCCCGACAGGGTTGCGGTCATAGTAGGCCACTTCCTGCTTCTGGAGCTTGCGGTAAAGCTCGCTCCGCAGGTCGTACATGACGCGCTGTCCGACCGAGTTGAGCAGCACTTCCTGAAAATAAGAGAAGCCGAAATGGGCCAGCCGGACGCCCAGGTAAGCGAGCGCGAGCCATTTCAGATGGCCGAGCAGGGAAGAGTCTTTCTGGCCCGGAATGATGTACCAATCAATGGCCCACTCCGTAAACTTCGGCTGCATGATGGCGAGCAGGTTGACGATTAATGTCAACCCGAGCGCAGTGAAGAGCGGACGCAGGTAAGGCTTCAGATAACCCAGAAGCCTACGCGCGACCCTGAAGTCATAG
>DASWMI010000091.1:0-4166 GCA_036399835.1 Pyrinomonadaceae bacterium
TGTGGTCCAGCGCCTCCCAGGGGATACGCATCGCCACCCTGACGCGCCTTGCGCCGATGCTCGCTCCTGTAGTCATGCCCGAATGGTACTCCCAGTCAGTCTCGCGCGCTTCAGCCGTCCAGTGAATCTTCAGGTCCAGCCATTCTCCGGTCGGCGCGGCTTCAAATTCGTAGTAAGACTCCGGTCGGCTCGCATCCGTGGCGATGAAGATTTCACACACGTCTCTGTCCCACAGCCCCAGGCTCTTCTGCCCCGTCTGCGGAGTTGCGGAGACGACGAGCGGCTCTAACTGAGGACACACGAAGCGCACGTGCAGCGCCGCTGTGGACCATAAAAGCCTGGCTTCGGCTCTACGCTCGGGCGGCGCTTCTGCGCCGGACCAGTAACGGCTGATGAGAACAGGCTGCGCGCTGGTCCATGCTTCGTGGTCCAGCTCGGAGGCGGCTACATCCGCGCTGGCGCGGGAGACTGCGATCAGATTTTCGGTTTCAGCTTGCACCTTGATGTTGGCCGGGCGAGACGGCCTGCGGCCCGTTTATCTTTAACTTTCTCGGCGCGGGCTTTCGATTTCTACAGCCCGTCTATCTTCGACTTTGTAATGCTTCGAGGCAGCCCGCCAGCAGCCTCGCGGGGTCTTCGCCGTGGAGCACGCACGCGCCCGTCTCTTTCGGAAAAACTTTAAGCAACCGCTCGGTCTCGTCGGCGACGCCGCCCGTCCCCGTCAGACAGCCTATAATCTTTCCCTCATCATGCGCGATGGTAAATTCGTTGAGCGCGCCCATAGAGCCGCCGACGATGAGCACGATGTCGCACGAGCGGACCAGCACGACGTTCCGGCCTTTCAATCCGAAGCCGGTGTAGATGATGAGGTCGCAGGCGTCCTGCGGAAGATGATAAATTTCTGCGTGCTCTGTTTCGTTTGAGGCAGGCGAGATGCCTATGTGTAGAGCACCGGCTGAGCGAGCCGCGCTGCCCACCAGCAGGGGCAAGCCCGTCGTCGCGCCCGTCAGGATGAGAAGATTGCGCGCGGCAATCTCACGGCCCAGAGCCTCGCCCTTCTCGCGCACGGCCTCAGCCACGCCGCCCGGCAGCGTGTCGTCAGCCGAACCCATCACGCCAACTTTAAGCCTTGTCATCAGAGCTTGCAGAATATAAAGAGTCCGAAGAGCTTGACAGCTCAACTATAAAGCCTTTGGCCCGCGCCGCGCGAGTCTCGCTCGTTGATTTAAAGCGAGCAGCATGGGTTGAAGCGGGCACGGCAAACGGCGAATGATAGCCGCTCCGTTTGCTCACTTTATCAAGGCGTGAGCGACTCTGCACGTGTCTTTTCAGCTTTTACTTCATCTTCAACTTGAGCCTCCGACAGTGGGCCTGCCTGATGTGTCGCGGCGGATTGTTCGCCGCGTTCCGTATTCCAAAACCTTCGGGTCGCGAACCAGAGCAGGCCGGGGAGTAAAAAGATAAAGCCCATGCCGATGGTGACGGTGCGCGCCGAATATTGAAAGCGGTCCAGGAGTTCGCCCGTCACATAATTGGAGACGGCCATCGTCAGTGTCAGCAAAGCCAGGTCGGCGGCAAAGACGCGCCCGCGAAAGTTGTCTTCAACCGTGCGCTGCATGAGCACGGTCGAGAAGACCCAGAGAATACTCCCGCCCATGTGCGCGATGAGCAGGACCAGAAGCGCGAGCGCAAAGTTGGTCGCGCTCGCGAAGGCTATGTAGAAGACGCCGCCGAGGAGAAACGAAAAGCCTATCGCGGTCTGCATACGCTCTTTCGTCTCGCCGACAAATCGCCTGGCGGCGAAAGGACCGATGGCCGTTCCTATGCCGCGCGCAGCATAGAGCACGCCGATGCCCGTCGCCGTCTTGCCTCCGACCGGAAAAATCTTTTCGCCGAAGACGGCGAGCAGCGCCAGTATCCCGCCGCCCAAGCCCCACGCGGGCTTGACCATCAAGAGCGCGAAGACACGCGGGCGCTTTAAGACATAGCGTATGCCTTCGAGCGTGTCCGTCAGGCCGAGAGCCTTGCCGATGGTGAGCCTGGCTTTCGGGCGCGGCGCACGCTTTGGCAGACGCACGCGTGCGATAAGCGCAGCCGAAGCGAGGTAGGTCACAGAGTCTAGGACAAAGGCTGCGTCGGTCCCGAACCAGCCCGTCACGACTCCACCGATGGCCGCGCCCAGAGTGAGCATGGCGGACCATGTGACGGAAGAGATGGCATTGGCGGCGAAAAGTTCGCTGCGTTTGACGATGCTCGGAATGGCGGCTGTCCGCGCAGGCTCGAAGAAGGTGGAGAAGACGAGTTGGAGCACGGTCAGCAGGTAAACGAGCCAGAGCTGGTCCGGTCTGCGTATGAAAAGGAATCCGAGGACCACCAGCGCGCGCAAGAGGTCCGAGACGATCATGATCGTGCGGCGGCTAAAGCGGTCCGCGACGACGCCAGAGAGCGGGCCGACAATAAAGCTCGGCAGAAAGCGCGCGACCAGGACCAGCCCGACGGCGCGGCCAGAACCCGTCAGGTTAAGGACAATCGTGTAGAGAGCGATGGTATCAAACCAGTCGCCCATCTGGCTGATCACCTGGCCCAGCCAGATGAGACGGAAATCACGATTGCGCCGAAGCAGCTCAAGATAGCCGACAGCGCGCGCCGGAGGCTCCGCCAACTTTCCAGCAGCATGACCCAAGACCTCAACACCTCGTAGAAAGCTCGTCAACCCTGATTGAGAAACGGCGCGAGCCGATGAAGCTGCGGCCCCTTTATCCTCACTCTCGAACTCTTTATCCGTTTCCCGCAAGGGTGCATGCTTTTATCAAAGCTTGTCAACTTATGCTTAGAGAGTATTTCAAAACCGGAACATCAGCCAACGCAGACACGGAGACACAGAGCAAAATTAGGAAAGATGTCTTGAGCAGTCTTATCCCCTTCTGATTTATCTTCTCTCTGTGCCTGCGGTGGCCGGTTCGCTGCTGTTCTATAAATCTTTCTGACTTGATTCATCATCCTGACCCGTCATCCTGACAGGCTCGCGCCGGTTAATTTTTGAGAGCGGGAAGCAGCTTTTCTCTGTAAGCGCATTGGCATCCGTCAGTTGAGCTTGAGAGCCGTGCGACGGCAAGTTGCGGCACGCGTCTTGTTAAATGGAAGGCGCGGCTCGGAGCGAGCAAGCTCGCCCGCGCAGGCTCACCGCACGGAGCCTGTGAGCCGCACCAAATTTGACAGACGGCTGCGCTCCTCCGTGATGTTTGTGCGAGAGAGCTGAAGCGCGCCGGAGCTGGAAAAACTCTCACCCCCGAAAAGGCGGGCGTTAACAAGTGCCACCTGCCCGCCGCGTGCCCGGTCCAGTGGCCGAATGCTTTCAGGCCGATTTGCTCCCGGCCCAAAGGCGTTCGGCCCTCGACCATACTTGAGAGTTTAAAGAATGCCGGACCAGTCATGACGGGTCGCGCCGGTGCTTTGAGGTCAACCCGGGCTGTTCCCTGAAAGCAAGTGGATTTAGCTAGAGACAGTCAAGCTCGACGAAGAAGAGGCTTGGGCGGCCCGAGAGTGGAAACGTCGCCGCAAAGGGAGAGCGAGTGAAGCTGATAGAGATGTCTGATTACAAGCGCGCGGCCAGAGTGTACTGGACCGTGATGATTGCAGCGGGTCTGCCGACGAGCTTGTGGGCCTTTTACCAGTGTCTCTCCTTTACCCCGGTCGAGTGGGCGGGCTTTATCACGCTGCTTTCCGTGACGACCATCACCAGTTGCTTTCCGATTCGCGTACCGGGGACGACCGCCAGCGTCTCGGCGGGCCACAGCTTTATCTTCCTGAGCGCGATCCTGCTCGGAATTCCGGCGGCCATCGTGCTCGGCCTAGTTGATTCGCTCGTCTGCTCTTGCCGTCTAACGAGCCGCTGGTCCACACGCCTCTCAGCCTCCGCCATCACAGCCGTGACGGTCCTTATCTCGGCCAATGTTTTCTATCTGGTCCTGGCAGCCTACGGGAACAGCAGCGAAATGCCTGTGCGCATCGGGACGCTCGACGCCGAAAGACTCCTCGTCCCGCTCTCTTTGATGGCGGCGCTGCAATATTTTCTCAACGGCATCCTGCTCTCCATCATGTACTCGCTCAAGACCCATCGCTCGCTCGGCAGATTCTGGCGCGAAGGCTATCTGCTGACGTCGCTG
>DASWMI010000092.1:0-3042 GCA_036399835.1 Pyrinomonadaceae bacterium
AGCGCTTCAAGCTTATCAACGGTCAGACGGCCTATGATGAGTTTGGCAGACTTCGGATCGAGCACGACTTCAAAGCCCAACTGCCGGAGCTGGTCCAACACTTCAGGCTTCTTATCCGTCAGCCAGATTTGAATCTCCGCCTTGCCTTCGCGGATAAAGCCGGACTCGTCGGCTGCGGGCCGCGTAGTCTTATTGCTCAGACGCTCTACGACCGCGCGGATTGACGGATGAAATTTCATCAAGAGCTGCCGACGCTTTTCTTCCTCCGGCGTGGGCCTTTTCTCAAGCTCCGCGGCCACGCTCGTCGGCCCGCTTCCCTCTCCCGCGCCGCCGGCCTTTCCTTTGGGCTGCGCCGTGTTTGCATTCCCTTGCGCGGCCTTCTGGTCCACCACGCTGACGGAAACAGACGGAGGCTGATTCGGGAGCGCATTTTGGGGATCGCCCGCGCTCCGGCTGAGGCGTCTTCCGACCGAGAACTGCGCGAGAAATCCCGGCGACCTATTCGCGCCCGCATAACCCATGCCTGCCTGTTCTTCCCTGCCGAAGATACCTTCGCGGCTGACGCCTTCGGGCAGTTCGACTGGAACATCTATCCGGCGCGGCTGGCCTCCATCCGTCACCACCATCTCTTCGACCGCGACAAAAGAGGTGAACTGCGTCATCAACCGATACTCAAGGCCAAGCTGCGTGATAGTCTCCTTGAGGTCGTCGCGCATCGAACCTTCCTGCATCCCCCGCATGTCCTGGCCCATCAGGTCGTCTATACGCGTGCGCGCCCAGAGAGTCGCCAGCACATCGTGACGCGGCTCTGATTCCGGCAAGCTGACTTCAAGCTCGCGCTCGAAATCATTGCCCGCCATCCTGCCTTTCAAGCGAATCTTGCCACGCCCGCTTCCGGTGAAGCGTCCTGAAAGAATGACCGGCCTCGCGCTGAAGAGGTCTGGGATACGTTTTGGATAGACATCAGTGACGGGCAGCCCGTTCCAGTCAATCTGGATGTCTGTCAGGAGCGGATTACGCACGCGCTCGTGAAAGCGACGCGCCGCAGCCGAGCCGTCCGACTTGAGCGAGACATACTCGACCTCGCCCCGCCCGTACTCCGCCATCTTGTCTAGCAGAAAATGGTTAACGGCGTTGCCGATGCCAAACGAAAAGACGCGCGCGTTCGGGTGCTTCTGCACTTCGGAGATAATCTCCATGTCGTTGCCGACATAGCCGTCCGTCATAAAGCAGACGATGCGCACATGGTCCAGCGCATCCGACGGCTCAAGCGCGGCGCGTATAGCCTTCATCATCTCAGTGCCGCCGCTGCCCTCGCGCGCGTCGAGAAATTCCTGCGCCCTGCGCAGATTCTTTTGGCTCGCGGGGACGGGTTGTGGGAAGAGTATGCGCGTGTCGCCCGCGAAGGTGATGAGATTAAAGGTGTCCTGCGGGTAGAGACCATCGAGCGCAAGCTTCATGGCCTCTTTGGCCTTCTCAATCGGAAAGCCCATCATCGAGCCGGAAGTGTCCAGCACGAAGACTATCTCTTTCGGCATCACGTCTTCCGTCTTGATGCGGTCGGGCGGTTGCAGGATGAGCGTAAAGAAGCCGCCCTTCTCCGAGCGATTGACGAGCACGGCATCCTCCAGGCGACGCCCCGCCACGTCATATTTGAGGATGAAATCTTTATTCGGGATGGCGGATAAATCTTTGAGCCGCACGTGCGCTCGCTGCTCGCCTGTTCTTTCGACCTGGACCTCGTGCGATTGTGAAACGAGTCCGTCAATCGGCACACCCGCATCGAGCGTCACATCGAGCGAGATGTCATGGCCCGCGCGCGTGCCTGCCCCGGCCACACGAGGCGTGACGCGCGAAGCATCAGGCACTCGGTCCGTATCAGGGGAAAAGCCGCCGCCGACGCTCTGCCTGCCCGTCTGCGCGCCCGGAATATAACGTGGACCAACGACCATTGGAAATGAGAACTCATAAGAGCCTTCCTCATACTTCAACGTCTCGACATAGCTTATCTGGACCGTGACCTTCTCGCCCGGCATGATGTTCGCCACAGACTGCGTAAAGATATTAGGCCGCTCCTGGTCCAGCAGGCTCGCCACCTGCCCGCCCATCCTGGCCGCCTCGTAAACGGCCTGCGCCTCTTCGCGCCTGAGTATCCGACCGCGCACTGTGCGCTCGCCGACACGCATCGTCATGTCATCAACAGCCGCCTGCTGCGGCAGAGGAAACGTGTAGATAGCTTCTATCTTTTCCTTGAAGGGATTTTCAAACTCCTGCGTGATGATGACGCGAGAGAGAAAGCCTGTAATCTCGGCCTTGACATCCGTATGCTTGAGCGGACACGCTCCGGCTGGCTTGCCATCTTTCCCCACGACTTGCAGAGAGCCTGGCGTCTCCTGGCCCGTCGCCGCGACGGCGGTTTCCGTATTTCTCGAAGCAGCGAAAAGGAGCAATCCCGTCAGGGATATTCCGAGCAGGAGGAAAAACTTCGGCAGGAATCTGCGTGACATAAACTTTTCTCCTTCAAAGAAACTGGTCCGCAAACGGCTGAGCAATGTAGACACGCACAGCGAGTGGCGGGTTGGCACGCTCTGGCTCTTTAACTCACGACTGCCCGATAGTCTTCTGCTTAACTGCCGACGGCTCAACTGCAAGTTGCTGAAAGGGCTGAGCACTTGGACGCCCGGCCTTTTGTTCCACGCTCACTCAAGTCTTAGAACGAGCGAGAGCCATCCGCTTGCAGCCTTCTGGTCCACTCCCCTTCGAGAGAAAACAGTTTTGAAGAAAACATTCAAAGCAGAATAGTTCGCTTTAAATAGCTCTCCCTTTATCAATCCGACCCGCGCTGGCAAAAGAAAAACAGCGCTTCTCAAATCTGAGAAACGCTGTTCAGCTTCAACCCTGATTGCCTGGCGACTTCTTTAATAAAGATTGAAGTTGTATTCAATCTGTATGTACTGCGACACCGCTCGCCCATCCTTCATCGCCGGCATGAACTTGATCATCCGCGCCGCACTGATCGCCTTCTCCGTCAACCCATACGGC
>DASWMI010000093.1:0-25145 GCA_036399835.1 Pyrinomonadaceae bacterium
ATGGTCGGCCTGGTCGAAGACATGCGCCGTATTATTCAGCACGGATTCAAAAGAGACGGCGACCTGATAGCCCTCCTCGGCACGACGGGAGAGGACCTTTCCATCAGCCAGTTTGCCTCTACGATTGAAGGCCGCACGACCGAAGAGATGATTGAAAGGGGAAGCGTGCCAGTGCTCGATCTGGAACGCGAGCGCGCCGTGCAGGAGGCGGCCCTGCGCGCAGCAGAATCGGGCCTCCTGCGTTCGGCTCACGACTGCTCGGACGGCGGCCTCGCCGTAGCCCTCGCCGAATGCTGCTTCTCGTCTCTCAATCGCTCGGCCATCGGCGCGCAGATTGAGCTAAATGAAGGGCTGAGCGTCAACGCGAGCCTCTTCGCAGAATCACCCTCGCGTATCATCATCAGCCTGGATGAAGCCGCGCTCGGCGAGATGCAAGAGATAGCCACGCGCTGTGGCTCTCCCTTGATGCTGCTCGGGCGCACGGGCGGCAGCAACCTGCTCATCCAATCCGGTGGCGAGACCGTCATTGATTTGCCCGTCAAAGAGCTTGAAACAACCTGGCGCACCTCGCTCAGCGACAGGCTGCAAGCCAACTGAAACGCCAGACACGACAGCGAGGAACTCAAGAGAGAAGCTATTGACTCGCGGGTTGATTGATTCAAGGATTTATCGAGTTAATCAAGCAGTTGGTTCAATTCCTCGTTTCTTCTTCATCCTTGTCTTATGCACGCTCTTATTTTTCTCAACGGTGAGATTGTCAAGGCCGCCAGAGCGCGCGTTGCGCCAGTCTCTTCGGCGTTGCTCTACGGGCGCGGTGTCTTTACGAACGTCGCCGTTTACGAGGGGCGTCCCTTTCTCTGGCCGCTCCACTGGATACGCCTGGTGGACCACGCCTTGCGCGCGGGTGTCGAGACGGGTGCGCTGGACCAGGAGCGCGTGGGCGCGGCTTTAAAGGAGTTGATTGAAGCCAACGGGGTCGAGGATGGACGCGCACACTTGATGCTGCTCGCCAGCCGCGTGAGCGGCCTCTGGAAAATGAAGTCGGGCGGCGCGCACAAGTCGGACCTGCTAATCATGACGGGCGATGCGCCCGTACATAATCAGGAGGGGCTGGCCCTCACCGTCTCGCCCTACCGCACAAACTCGCTCTCGCCGCTCTCAGGCATCAAGACGACCAGCTATCTCGAACACCTCATCGCCTGGGAAGAGGCGCGCTCGCGTGATTTTGACGAATCGGTAAGGCTCAACGAGCGCGGCGAAGTCGTCTCAGCCGCGATGTCGAATCTCTTCTGGGTCATTGGCGGCACGATTCACACGCCCGCGCTCTCGACGGGCGCAGTGGCGGGCATCACGCGGGCGCGTCTCATGGCGCTCGCGCAGGAGCTTGCCATCCCGCTGGTCGAAGGAGTCTACGAGCTATCGGACCTGGGCCACGCCGACGAGATATTCCTGACCTCCGCGAGCCTGGGGCTGGCGCTCGTCACGACCTTCGATTTCCACCGTTACACGGTCCACGCCGGAAGCGTCGCCTTGCGCCTCTACGAAGCCTTCAGGCAATTAACTTTTGAGGCTGGCAAGACTGAAACGAGTGAGACTGAAAAGAAAGTTGAAGAGAGCTAGACTGAAAGAGAAGAGGCGGGCTGTACGCGGGCGACGGATTGATTCTCCGGCCACGGCGTACAGCCCGCCTCTTAAAAGTCAGGCTTAAAAACCCGACTCTTATTTCCTGGCGAGCACGACGGGCGATTGCTCTGCGGCGCGTATGCGCTCGAAGAATCTGCGGACGTCGGTGTACTGGTCCACAGGAATGGTCGCGTTGCGCAGTGTGAGCGTGCGTGTGAAGACGAACTGGTCTCCGGAGACTTTGTAGGTCGTGGCGTAGTTGCCGAAGGGCATGTCGAGCTTGAGGGCGTCGGGCATCTCGTCAACTTCAAAGCCCGCGGGCAGCTTGACCTGCACGGTCTCCGTAAAGGCTTGCGCCTCAAGGATGACCGGATGGATGCGCGTGCCGCCCGTCAGATAGAGCGATTCGAGGCGCGAGACGAGCGAGGGCTTGAAGACGAGCAGGCGACCCTGCATTGATTGCGCGTAAGACTCCGCACCGAATTCGACGCTGAGCGCGAAGGATGAATCGGCTGCGCTGTCGAGCGGCTCGACCTTGGAGATTTTCGCGCCCGATGCGCCGCGCGTTATCCAGCCCTCGATCATCTTCGTATAGTCGGAGCGAGAGAGACCGCGAAACAGCCTGCGCTCGTTGACGGCTGACTGGCCGACAGACTTTTCCTTGAGGGACACGGTAATCGAGCCTTCGGGCGTCAACACGACATCAGCCGAGCGCTCCAGCCTGTTAGTCTCAGGCGGCATGACGGGCATACGCAGGAGCGTGCCAGCGTCTCCTGCGGCGATGAGCGCAAAGCTGTTCTGCTCTTCGTCCGGCAGGTCTCCGACAGCAGTGTTCTCATCCGTCGCGTCGAAAATCAGTAGACGGCCCAGAGCCGGGTGCTGCAAGACGGTCGGGGCTTGCGTCTCATCGCTCACCTTGATGGCGATGATGCAGTGATTAAACTGCGAGGGCGAGGCCCACTCTTCGCGTACATAGGTCGGGTCGCCTGAATAAATCAGGACCGGATAGGCTTGCAGCTTGACGGCGCGGAGCATGGCGCGCATCAGGTTGGCCTTGTCCTTACAATCGCCGTAGGACTTGGCGAAGACTTCCGCCGCAGAGTGCGGGCGGAAGCGTCCGACGCCCATCTGTATAGAGATGTATTGCAGGCTCTGCACGTAGCGCGCGATGGCGCGTATGCGTTCAAGCTCGGTCTTGGAGTTGGCCGTCAGCTCGCGCGCTTTGGCGGCGAGCGCATCGTCGGGCGCGGCCTGCGGGTCGCTCAGCTCCGAGTACCAGCGCGAGACATCGGTCCAGTTCTCGAAGGCCCTCCCGCCTCTGGCCGTTGTGCCTGAGGGCGGAGCGTAGTTAATCGCCAGGCGCGGCGCGAGGTTGGTCACTTTAGGGCTGGCCGGCTCCGCTTCTATGTAAGGCAGATTGCGCAGTTCCCAGGTGTAAGCGTTCCCGCTCACGGAAGGCTCTACTTTGGCGTGGTTGAAGGTCGTGCTGCTGGCGCGCCAGCCCGCGGGCAGGACCAGCGTGATGCGAGAAGAGATGACGGGATTGCGCTCCTGAAAATACCAGTTGGTCTGGTTGAAGAACTCGCGGCTCTCTGTCGTAATCTGATAGCCGAAGACAGAGCCTACGTCCGCGTCATCCACCGCGATAATCTTTTTGACCTGCGATTCGTTGTAGACATCGTTGAGCGCGCCAGCCGATTCGACGATGCTATCCTTGCCATAGCTTTTGACCTGCCCCGAAGGTCGAATCAGCCACGCGCGCAGCTCGCGTACCTTGTCCGTGTCGGTCGTATAAAAGGCGGAGGCGACGGCTTCCTTGCGCCCTTCGCGTGTGAGGATGCGGACGGCGTAGGTGTTGACGGTCGTGATCGTGCCGTTTTCGCCGACCGTCATGTTTGACTCGTCGAGCAGGACGACCGCCGGAACCTGCCTGTCATAAGGGGGCGCGGAGCTCTGTGCGGCCTGCTTGAGCCAGGGCGGAGCATCGTCGCCGCCAGCCGCCAGCGCAGCGGGAGCCGTCAACAGCAGGAGCAACACAAAACATATTCCGGGGACTGTTCGATCAAACATCTCTTTAACCTCATGAGGAAGATGGACCAGAAACGATAAAACGGGAACGGCGGGCGGCGCTTGAGCTTGAGAGACTGACTCATTGATTCATCCGTTGATTGAATCAATAGCTCTCTCGAATCAATCCGTCAATAGCTTTTCCTTTATCGCTGCCGCTGCGCCGCTCCATCTCATACTTTAATTGGCCGCCTTTTCGGTGCTCTGTTTGAGCGTGATGGTGTGGTTGTCCTGCTTGTTGACCTGGTCGAAGTAGGTCTTGAGCTGGCCGTAGCTGGTGACGGGGAAGAGTATGTTGCCGCCGCCGCCGAAGAAGAATTTGCGGTTATAGATGAGCGTGCGATTATCCTTCGTAATCATCATCTTGACGTTATAGGCGCTGATCTGTCCTCCCGAAAAAGATGAAGGAGCTTCAGGGTTGTCGAGGGCGAAGCCTTCGGGCAGGTCAATCGTCACGGCGTCCTCTTCCGACCAGGGATAGTGGAAATAGATGGGCTGCTTACGCTCGCTCGTCTGGAAGAGCGGGCCTATGCCGTGCTCGAAGAAGGCCGGTTGGAGGAAGAGTCGCTTGCCCGTGCGCTGCGCGTAACCGGGGACGCGGACGTGATACGCATAGACGAAGGGCTTGTCGGCCTCCGTCACGTTCTCGATCTTGATGGCGGAGATTTCCGCCGTGCTCAACTGCCGCCGGACCATCTCGCTCAAAGCCTGTTCGCGCGCCGCAGCAGATTCTTCGTCGTTCTCTTCCTTCTTCTCGACCGCGAGGTGGCCCGTATACTCTATCCGCACATCGCCCTCAAGCGTCCCGTCCTCGCTCAGCTTGAGCTTGGCCGTGCGCCTCTCGACAGACTTTTCCGGTCCGGAAAGAGGAGTCTCAACAAAGACCGGAGCTTTCGGGTCGGTGATGAGCGCCTGCGTGCCTTCTTCATTCCAGATGAGCATCCCTTCCGGGATATACCTGTAACCGGGGTTGTAAAAACGCCATTGCTCGCCGACGCGCACCGCGATGTGCGCAGGGTTGAGGAAGTATGAGAGATTGCTGTTGGGGCTGAAGAAGATGTCGCCGCGGTCGGGGGCCATCACGACGCGCGCATCGAATCCGGCAGCCGTCGCCAGCGCCGCAAAGAGCAGGTCTATATTCTCCCCGGTCCCCATCCCGCGCTTGAGCGTCTCGGACGGCGATTTGTTGCTCTTGAGCTTGGCTCGCTCTTCGGCTGTGAGGCCGGAAGCGTCATCGCTGATGTTCTTAATCTTGGTCCGGCAGAACTCGAAGAGCCGTTTGAGCTTTTGTTCGGGCGTGGCGGCATCGCCGATGGCCGTCGCCGCCGCCTGCTTAACCTCGTCATTAACCTTCATGTAAGGCTTGATGACATCGTAGAGAGCCTTGCCAATCTCGCCCCAGTATTTCGCCGGGTCGGGCTTGGTCTCACGCGTGTAATAGAGCAGCGTCCAGACGCGTACCTCGTCCTCCGGCGGCATGCGCGGCTCTTCGTGGAAGGCCGGCATGTTGGTCATCGTTATGCTGTAGAAGCCGCCCTTTTCCTTAACGGGTTTGACATCCGCAGTGCTGTGAAAAGTCCTGGACATCATGCCGTAGCCCTCGAAGGGAAAGGGCTTGATAAAGTATGTGACGCGCTGGACCGGAATGTTGCGCTGAAATTCGAGCCGCAGGTAGTTGGCCGACGTGTCAACCATAATCTCGCGCCAGCGATACTCTATGATTGAACCCGGCTCAACCCCGGGCATGGCGAAAGATTTGGCCTTGGCCCTGAGGCCGCTCGTGCGCACGACGTTGCGCTCGTAGATGTCTTCCTTCTTCAATTCGACAATCGTTCCGTCGGGCTTGATGGTCCGCCCCGCGATCTCTTTAATCTTGATGTTATTGCGGAAGATTTTGCCGAACAGGATGTCAACCTTGCTCTCCGACTCGCGCCCGCGCTCTGTAAAAATCTTGATTCGCAGATAGTGGTTGAAGATGAGGTCGCCTTCCGGATTGTCGTCAATACGCACTTCCCAGAAGAGAGCTTCGGCGTCGGCATCCTTTTCGACTGTGGATGCTTTCAGCGCCAGCTCTGCCGGGTCAACAGGCTTCCAGTCGTTATCGCCCGGAGCGGCGAGAGCGCGCGTAGAGACAAGGGCCAGGAAGAGGCAGCAGAGCGTCAGTGAGACAGACGCAGCCAGAGAGGGGAACTTCATCGAGTAAAACCTTTCGTGATGTCTGGACGGTGCAGTAAGGACTGCGGTTAGAGAATCGGGTGAAATTAACAATTCGGGCCACCTCATTGGGGGATTAAGGCGGACGGACATTCTAAATAAAGAGCCACATTAACGCAAGCCGGAATAACGGTTTTCAATTCAGAAAGACATGAGCCTTTATGCTATAATTCGCGTCAAGCAATCTAAACGGACCGATTACAATCTGACGAGAAATATTCACTGATTCAAGGAGACTGGAGACCAAGATGGCTACCGAACTTCAACCGGCAGATACTTCGCTCGCGCGCATCGAAGAATTGTTAGGCGATGGTGCGCGAACCCTGCTCGATTACAAGGCGAATGCGATTCCGAGAGAGAGCATACAGTTACCCGGCCCGGACTTTGTTGACCGCGTGTGGGCCATTTCGGACCGCAACCCTTTGGTCCTGCGCTCGCTCCAGACGCTCTTTGACAACGGGCGGCTGGCCCGCACCGGTTATCTCTCGATTCTGCCTGTGGACCAGGGCATAGAACACTCTGCCGGAGCCAGCTTTGCTCCCAACCCGCAATACTTCGACCCGGAAAACATCGTCCGGCTTGCCATAGAGGGCGGCTGCAACGCCGTCGCCTCGACCTTCGGCGTGCTCGGCTCGGTCGCGCGCAAGTACGCGCATAAGATTCCCTTTATCGTCAAGATTAACCATAACGAGCTGTTGACCTACCCGAACAGGTTCGACCAGGTGTTATTCGGGACGGTGGAGACGGCGCGCGAGATGGGCGCAATCGCCGTCGGCGCGACCGTCTACTTCGGCTCTGAAGAATCAACGCGGCAGATTACGGAGATTAGCGAGTGCTTCGCCTACGCGCACGAGCTTGGGATGGCGACTATTCTCTGGTGCTACCTGCGCAACCCCAAGTTCAAGACGAAAGAGGGCGACATGCACGCGGCTGCGGATTTGACGGGCCAGGCCAATCATCTCGGCGTGACGATTCAGGCCGACATCATCAAGCAGAAATTGCCCGAGCGTAACGGCGGCTACAACTCGCTCAATATAGAGTCTTCCTACGGCAAGACCAGCAAGAAGGTCTACGAGGAATTGACCAGCGACAATCCGATTGACCTCGTCCGCTATCAGGTGGCGAACTGCTACATGGGACGCTGCGGGCTGATTAACTCCGGCGGCGAATCCAAAGGAGCGAGCGATATGGCGGAGGCCGTTCGCACGGCTGTCATCAACAAACGCGGCGGCGGGATGGGACTCATCTCTGGCCGTAAGGCTTTCCAGCGACCGATGAGCGAGGGCGTGCAACTCCTCAACGCCATCCAGGACGTATATCTCTCGGAAGAGATAACGGTCGCCTGAGCCTCACAAATTCAAGACGACGGACAAAAAAGCCGGAGGCCCTGCGTTCGCGCATATCGCACACGGGCCTCCGGCCTTTTTGTTTAATGTCAGTTCGAGATGAGAGATAAGCCTGCTTATCTCCCTTTTCAACATCGCCGCCAGAGAGCGAGAGTTGTTGAAACCTTATCTTTGCGGCGGCAGATTGTCTCCCCAGGTTCTGGACGGAGCCGTTGAGCCGCTCCGTTTGGGAGCAGATTTTGATTTCTCCGTTGAAGTCGTTTGTGTGTTAGCTCTTTCAACTACTGCGCGCGCTGGTCCGGTAGAGGATGGCTGCGGAGCGGTTGGCGAAGATGCGAGGTGGGCCGAAGACTCTTCCTCGCCTGTGCTGAAGGACCAGATAAAGCCGCCGACGAGTGTGGTTTGATTTCTTGAAAAGCTGGCCGGGTCTGATCTTTGAAAGACCGCCTGGTCCGACCAGTCTCGCCTGTATTCGAGCCGCGTCAAAAAATTGTCGCTCATTTTGTATTCGCCCGTGAGCGTCACTTCACTGAGCCTTTGCCGCGTCCCGGTCGTAAACCCGTCATAGTCCTTATACCACTCAAAGCGAGGGCTGATGGCGAAGCGCTTGGCCGCCTGATAACGTAGATAGGCTGCGACTCCCTGCCAGCGCACGCCGGAGCCGTCGGCCAGCCTGTCAAACCCGTAATCGTAATTGCCCATCAGTTTGAGCCGGTCGTTGATGTTGTAAGAGAGGATGGTGTCGAAGAAGTGACGCCAGTTGCGATCATCGTCATCCTGTTCTGGACCACCCGTATAGTTCTGTGTGAAAGTGAGCCTGGAGATTGGCTTATAGGTTAGCGCGAGACCGTAAGTCTTGCCCCTGTTATTCTCTTCGACGTTGTTCCAGCCGTTGACGACCGCGCCCGCCAGCGACACCCTCTCGTTAAAGTCGTAAGTGGTCTGGAGGCCCATGTGATAGGCTGGCTGGACCACCGTATAGAGCAGGCCGCGCGAGTAGTTCCAGTTATCCTGTGCCTCGTCAACCTCCGCGCCGCTCCATGAGATAAACTTCCCGAAATCCAGTTTCAGCCCCTTGCCGACCGGAGCCAGATAGCTTCCGTAAACCTGCTGGAAATGTTTGTAGACCTCGACTCCGCCCGGTTCCGTACCGCTGAGGAAATCTGCTGCCGGTCCAAAATCCAAATCCACGCGAAAGCCGAATCTGGAATCCTCTTCGGGCGTTTTCTCGAAAGCTATCTCGGCGACATTAAAGGCGAACTGGTGATGGCGCGAGTCAAAGCTGCGAAAGGCGTTGACGCGATTGGCGGGCCGGTTGAAGTTATAGGCGTAGTAGGTATCAATAAATCCTGAGACCTGCGTCTTTTTGAAAAAGTCGAGCAGGCTGGTTTTTTGTTCTGCTTTATCTTCATCCTCGGCCTGCGGCGGAGTCTGGCTGTCGGGCGTCTGCGCGGCCTCGTTCGCGTTCGTCTGCTCGCTCTTTTTCGCTGGACCAGCCGACGCCAAGCCCTGTTGAGAGCGCTGCAACTCTTCTTCAACCATCTTGAGCCGCTGTTCCAACTCCTGAAGACGACGGCGCAACTCGGCATTCTCGGCCTCCGCGCGAGACGTTGCGGGCGGCTGTTGCTGAGCCTCCAAGTTCGAGGGCCAGAGACACAGCAACGCTGCCATCATGGCAGCCGCGCGAAGATAAAAGAGAGCGTGCGAAGAAAACAGCGTGCCGCGCAGTGGTCGGCTCGCAGACCTCTCGTTAGACATGGCTCTTAATCTCCTTTCGTAGATGGCGTCCGGGATAATAGCAGGAAAGGAGCATGAGAGTGATGCTTTTGTGCGTTCGGCTGCGAGGAGTTTGTGCGGCGGCGGCTTTGAAGAGCATGAGGCAGGCTTTGGTCTCAGGGTTTGGCGGCGGGGTATTTCGCGGCCAGCCTTTTGAGCGTCCTGGCCCCGCGAAATGTTGCTCGCCTGCCGAGAGTCTTTTCGAGAAAGGCATTTGAAAAGGTGGATTCGCTTTGCCTGCGCCGCCTCAACCAGTAAATCTCGCGTCCATTAACATGAAAATCGTCAAGCTCCGTTCTCAGCGCCAGCAGTTTTCGCTTTGAGTTGTCATCAAGCGTGTCGGCCACGAAAGCTATGTTGAGCGCCAGGGCCGCGTCCATCTCGGATTGCGAGAAAGGTCTGTAAGCGGCGATGGCTGCGACTTCCGCATCCGTCCTGATAAATGTCGCAACCTCGTAGCCGAGCGCCTCGCGCAGACGCTTCTCGATTCTCCTTTCGAGCAGGGCTGTGTTCTTCGAGGTCGTCTCAAACACGACATTACCGCTCGCGATAAAAGTCTCTACGTTGGAAAAGCCGAGCGACTCGAAGAGCTGTCGCAGGTGGTCCATCTTGACGTTATGGCCGCCAACATTGATGGCCCGTAGAAACGCTATCAAACGCGACATGATGTGGACCAGCTCCTTTATAAAAGCCGTCGAATGACAGGAATAAAGTACAGCAAACGGCTTGCAAGATAAATATCACGAGAGGTCTGCTCGGTTTAAGGTCGGCCAGGTTTATTACGGTAGCCGCGATGCGGGAAATCTTGGTATGATGTCGCTCCGTTCAGTTTAAAGTCGAGGCTTGCAGAGATACTTAGCGTTGATTCCCGAACAAGCGCCAGAGTCTGATGTCGAGCTTCTTCATGCCGTCCAGAGCGGAGATGAAGAGGCTTTGGCGCGTCTTTATGACCGCTACAGGTTAATCCTTTTCGGTCTTATCCTGCGTATATTAAATAGCCGCACAGAGGCGGAAGATGTTTTGCAGGAGGTCTTCCTACAGGTTTGGCAGCGTGCCCGGCAGTTTGACGAGACGCGCGGGCGTCCCTTTACCTGGCTCGTCACGCTCGCACGCAGCCGTGCCATAGACCGCCTGCGCGCCCTCGGCTCGCGCGAACGGACGGCCACCGAAGCGGCGCGCGAAGGGGAAGCCAGCGAGATGGTCTCGGATGCGGTGGATGATGCCATCAGGTCCGAGCGCGGCCAACAGGTCCGCAGCGCCCTCTCAGAGCTGCCCGAAGAGCAGCAGCGCACATTAACGCTCGCCTATTTCGAGGGGCTGACTCAAACAGAGATCGCGGAACGCCTGGGCACGCCGCTCGGCACGGTCAAGACGCGTATGCGCTCAGGCATGATGCGCCTGCGCGAGTTGTTGGCAGAGGAGCTGAAAGCCTGAGCTGTGGAAAGCAGTGAGAACACGAGTCAGGAGCAGTTGGAGCGGATCACGCGAGAAAGATTCCGGACCTGAGAGTATAGAGGTTCAGTGACGCACGAAGATTACAAGGAGATGCTGGCGGCGCAGGCGCTCGGTTCGCTGGCGCAGCCCTTGGCGCACGCGCTTGAAGCGCATCTGGCGACCTGCGATGAATGCCGCGCGGAGCTTGAGGGCTGGCGCGAGGTGGCCGCCCTGCTCGCTTACTCCGTAGAGCCTGCCGCGCCGTCCGCCTCGCTGCGTGCCCGCATCCTTGAGAATGCGCGAGCGCACACGCAGCTCTCAGGCACAGAGACGACGGAGGGCGGCAGCCTGAAGGATTCGCCGGACAAGCAGGAAGCCTCTTCCGCGCAGGAGAAGGAGAACATCCTGCCCTTCGCACGTCCCAAGCGCGGCAACTGGTCCAGCGCGGCCAGACTCGGCGCGATTGCCGCAGCCCTCGCCTTCGCGGCCCTCGTCGTCTCGCTCTTTATTCTCTGGCAGCGCAACAATGCTCTGCGCGCGGAGGTCGCCAGCCTTTCACAGCGCGTCAACCGGACGCAGGAAGAGTTGGTCGAGGCGCGTGAAGAGAATCGTATGCTCGCCGCGCCTGATACTGCGCTCCTGGCCGGTACGAACATGGCTCCGCAGGCTCGCGGCAAGCTGACCTTTGATAAACAGACGGGCCGCGCCATGCTCTTAGCCTATGACCTGCCGCCAGCGCCTCCGGGCAAAGCCTACCAGCTCTGGTTCATCGCCGGGTCGCATGTCATGCCCGGCAGCGTCTTCCAGCCTGACGCGCAGGGCCGCGCGGTGATGCGCGAGCAGATGCCAGCCGCAGCGCGCAGCGCCAGCATCTTTGCCGTCACGCTTGAGCCGCAGGGCGGCGTTCCCGCTCCGACCGGCGAGAAATATCTACTCAGCTCTACTTCCTGAATCCTCAGTCGCCGGAGAAATCCGTCTACGCGCCTCTATCCGTAAATATCTTCGGTTGTCTGAAGTTCACAAAGAGCGAGCACGCGGGCGGGTTGTTTGAGAGAGAAATCCACATTCGACAGCAGGAGGAGCATGATATGCACAGACACAAACTTTTCTTGAAAAGAGTGCTCGCGATTCTGGCTCTGGCAATGGTCCTCAACTGGACCGCTATGCCCGCCAGCGCGCAGGCCCAGAAAGAGAGATCGCTTTACCAGAGGCTCGGAGGATACGATGCGGTGGCGGCGGTCGTTGACGATTTTGTCGGGCGGCTGATTCAAGACCCGCAGTTCGCGCGCTTCTTTTCCGGCTTTAGCGTTGATTCAAAGAAGAAGATTCGCCAGCACATAGTGGACCAGTTCTGCGCAGCGGCGGGCGGCCCGTGCATCTACACCGGGCGCGATATGAAGACGGTTCACCAGGGAATCGGTATCACGGAGGCTGACTGGAACGCCGCCGCCAAACACCTCGTCGCCTCGCTGGACAAGTTCAAAGTGCCGCAGAAGGAGAAGGACGAGCTGCTCGCCTTCGTCGGCAGTCTCAAGAAAGAGATCGTGGAAAAATAAGGATGAACTCGGTCGGCGCGACGGCGATGAAGAAAAAGCTGTCGGGAGATTGATTGAGCGGCTTCCCGGCTCGTTGATTTATTGGTCCAGTGAATCAACGAGTCAATCTCCCAAGCTCATCGCTGTCGCGTGTCTCTTTGCCTCCTGGCCTTGTCGCTTTTCGCCCCTCGCCGGAAAAATTTGCTAAACTGGGGATGGCCGCCGCCCTGGGCGTGTGGCGATTAATCAAGGTGAGGGAAAATTAAAGTGGCCCAAGATAGAAGCGATAAAGAGTTGACTAATGAAGTGTCGGACGAGACCGGGCAATATGACATGCGGTTTCTTCTCTGGCGCAAGTTCTGCACGACGCAAGGAATACCCGTCGAGACGCTGCCCAGCCAGCTTAGCTCCGAGCAGAAAGAGCTGTGGGAGAAGACGAAGGCAGGCAATCTGAGATAGTGAGAATCTTAAAGGCGTCAACGCTTGGATGGAAGAACAGCTTTTTCTCTTCAAGCGTTGACGCGTCCGCTTGTTCGAGAGCTAGAAGTATCGCCCCAGCGTGTAGAGACCTGTGAGAAACGGGTTGGTCAGGCGCTCGCGGCCAATGGTTGTCAGCGGCCCGTGACCCGAATAAACCTCCACGTCGTCGCCGAGCGGCAAGACCCTCTTCATCAAGCCATCCATTAATTGCTCGCTTGAGCCGCCGGGCAAATCCGTCCTCCCGATTGAGCCTGCGAAGAGACAGTCGCCGACAAAAACTTTTCTTTCCGCTTGATTAAAGAGCACGACGTGGCCCGGCGTGTGGCCCGGACAGTGTGTGACCTTGAATTCCAGCTCGCCGACGCGGTAAAGCTGTCCGTCCTGCCAGTATTCTTCAACCGGGGGCGGCTGTTCGTAATCAAACCCGAGCGCGGCCCACTGCGCGCGCGGAATGCCTATCCACTCAGGCTGTTCGGGCAGCGCGTGATAAAGCGGCGCGTCTTGCTCGTGCAAAATAATTTTCGCTTCCGGCCTCAGCCTTTTAAGCTCCGCGACGCCGCCCACGTGGTCCATGTGCGCGTGCGTCAGGGCGATGGCCTGCAACTCAAGCCCGCGCGCCTCCAAACGCTCGGCAATCCGCGCGGCTTCATCGCCCGGGTCAATGCAGATGGCGCGGCCCGTTTTCTCGCAGCCGATAATGCGCGCGTGTTGTTGAAAGGCCGTGACGGTCAATTCCTCTATAATCATAACAGGTCTCTCGGAAGACAGCTTTGCCGCTTAAAATGACATCTCAAATATATTTCCCGAAGAGTATAATTGCTGGTCAGAAATTCCGCTATCGGAAGAGGTTTGAAGATTATGCCGATGACAGCCAGGTCTGCCTCGCTGGCAGAAGTTTTAGACGAATTGACGGTGGAAGGAGCGCCCGAATTAACAGAGCGACTGGACCAGAACGCGCTGCGCTGCTATGCCTGCGGCCATCGTTGCCTGATTAAGGAGAGCAAGCGCGGCATCTGCAAGGTGCGCTACAACGAGCGGGGACGCCTCCTCGTGCCCTCGAACTATGTCGCCGCGCTGGCCTGCGACCCGACCGAAAAGAAACCCTTCTTCCACGTCATGCCCGGCTCCGATACGCTCACCTTCGGGATGCTCGGCTGTGACCTGCACTGCGCTTACTGTCAGAACTTTTTGACCTCGCAGGCCCTGCGTGATGATGCGGCGGGAGTCGCGCCGAAGCTTGTCTCTGCGGAAAGGCTGGTGGCGATGGCGAAGGCTTACGGGGCGGCGATGGTCGGGTCCAGTTATAACGAGCCTTTGATTACGGCTGAGTGGGCGGTGGAGGTTTTTCAGCGCGCGAAGCCCGAAGGATTTAAGACGGCCTTTATCTCGAACGGGAACGCGACGCCGCAGGTCCTGGATTATCTGCGGCCCTGGACCGATTGCTACAAGATTGATCTCAAGACGATGAGCGACCGCAGCTATCGCCAGCTCGGCGGCGTCGTGGACAATATCTTGGAGACTGTCGGGATGGTCCACGAGCGGGGGTTCTGGGAAGAGATTGTGACGCTCGTCATACCGGGCTTTAATGATTCGGCTGATGAGCTAAAGCGCGCCGCAGACTTTATCGCTTCGGTCTCGCCTGACATCCCCTGGCACGTCACGGCGTTTCATCAGGACTACAAGATGACGGAGAATGCCAATACGACCGCGGAGCAGTTGATACGCGCCTGCGAGATAGGACGCGAGGCAGGCTTGCGTTACATCTACGCGGGGAATCTGCCGGGCAGGGTCGGGCGCTGGGAGAATACTTACTGCCCCGCTTGCGAAGAGCTCTTGGTTGAACGCTACGGCTACATCATACGCGCGATGAGAATCACACGCGAAGGCCGCTGCCCTCAATGCTCAACGAGGATTCCGGGTATCTGGTCCTGAAAGCGCGAGGACTGCATAACCCTTCACTCGTTTTCGTCCACCGGAAGAGAAGGCTTTGCTGCTGCGCGGGCCGGAAACCTCCGGTCCACAGAAGCTGACACCCGACCTCGCCTCTCCAACAGCTCTCGCAGCTTGAGCGCAAGCGCAGGGCTGGAAGACTTGAGCTGTTCTGCCTGCTCAAACGCCGCCTGCCTGTTGCCCTGGCCCACGTAAGAGAGACCGAGCGCGTAACGCGTCTCCGCATCGGCAGGCTCTAGAGCAAGCGAGCGGCTGTAGGCTGCCGCGGCTTGGCCGTACTGGCCCACGTCATAATGGCTCCTGCCGAGACCCTTGTAGGCGCAGGAGTCCGAAGGATTGACGATGATGGCCCGCTCGAAATGGCTGAGCGCTTCCGCGCGATGGTCCAGATTAAACTCCGCCCAGCCGAGACCGCAGTAGGCGCAGGCGTCTTCGCGTAGGCGTATGGCATCGGTAAAGGCGCGCGCGGCCTCCTCGTTCCGTTTTAAGTGAAGATATGCGTCGCCGAGGTCTATGTACGCACGCGCGAAATTCGGCTTGAGCTGTGTCGTGCGACGGTAAGAGGCGGCGGCCTCTCGATAACGCCCCGTTTTCAAATACAGGTTGCCTTTAACGAAATAGATGCTGCCCGCCAGAGAGGGGAGCATGAGCGCGGTCAGCCCCAGCAGTAGACAGCACACGGCCCACATGATAATCGTTCGGAGTTTCATCTTTCGCTCCTTAAATCTTTAGCTTGAGAGACACGCGTCGGCAGCCGGTTTTTTTTTGAGAGGAATGCTGCGACTGAATAAAACTGCGGGGCCAAGCAAACGGGGCGATGAAGGGTCTGCCCTTCATGGTGGAGATAACTTTTCTAACGTAAACGGGGCATCAAAGTCAACAAAAAAGCTCGGCAGCCCGCCCGCGCCGGTCGCCGGGCTTCAGTTTTATGTCGGTCCGAGCAGGGCCTTTTAAGACTTGCTGGCGAGCCAGAGATTCAACTTGGCTATTGACATGCCGCCGCCATTTAAATATTGTCACCCGCACACGAACGGGTTTGAAGGCCGGTTCGGCATGAGCATGCGCCAAGCTTTCGCAGCTTTCCTGCCGCGCCTTTCCCACGAGAGCTATCCTTCCGCTGACGGCTACTTCCCGCCGCAGCACATTCTTCATAAAGGAGAAACGAGTATGCTTCACATCATCAGGCGAGATTCGATTCCGGCAGGGCTGAGACCCTTTCTCTTTCTCGCGGCGCTGGCCTGTCTGAGTCTCTGCGCGGGGTTGCAGGCCGCGGCGCAGCACCCGCAGGGCGCGGGCAAGGAGAACGAGCCTGTCTTTAGCGAGTTTAAGGGCGTGCGGATAGGGATGCCCGCCGCTGAGGTTCGTCAAAAGCTCGGAGAGCCGCGAGACAAGGGCGACGAGCAGGACTTCTTTGTCATCAACGACACGCATACGGTGCAGGTCGTCTACGACAAAACCTCGCACAAGGTCCTGACCATCTCCGCCGATTACATGGGCGGCGCAAGCGATGCTCCCAAGCCCAAGGACATCTTCGGCACGGACCTGGAAGCCCAGACGGACGGCTCTATACACAAGCTCGTGCGTTACCCGAAGGCCGGTTTCTGGGTCTCTTACAGCCGGACGGCGGGCGAGCCTGCGCTGGTCTCCGTGACGCTGCAAAAAATTCAGTAGCTTTATAGACGGGAATTTTCGACGGGCCGCGTCTCTGGACCAGTTTAAGCCTGACCGCGCATCAAGAGTTGCCCAGGCCCGGTTTAGAAATTCGATGAGCGGCGCGCGCCGCCCTCGGGCGTGCCGTAAAAAGGCACATACTCCTCGTTGTTTTCGGCAGCGCGGAGCGCACGCTTTAGCTCAGCCAGATCTCGCGACGCCGTTTCAAACTCTTCTTTATCAAACTGCTCGGACTCACCCGCCAGCGCAAGCACGCGGTCAATCCTTTTGCCCGCGCCGTCCAGGGCTGCCTCAGGCAAACGGCCCTGCTCGACGGCTTCCACGATGGCATCACGCGCCGCGACGAAGTTGGCTTCCTTTTCGCAGATTAAAATCATGTCCGAGCCTGCTTCGATGGCGCGCAAAGAGGCTTCCGCGACCGAAAGCGTCTGGACCACAGCGCCCATCTCCATGTCGTCCGTGATTACCAGCCCGTCGAATTTTAAGACTCTACGGAGCAGCCGCATGACGACGTTGCCGCTGATGGTCGCGGGCAACTCGTGCAGGCTTTCGAGCGCGGGCAGCTCGCCCGTCCGCCGAAACCAGGCCTGCAACAGCTCGGACATTTCGGGAAAGGCCGCGTGGCTCACCATCACCGCGTGCATACGCTCGCCCGGACGATGAAACAAAAGGTCCATAAATGGGACCAGGTCTCGCTCGATAATCTCTTCCCAGGAATGCTTGACGATGGGAAGGCGGCGATGCGAATCAACGCTTGAGCCGCCGAGTCCCGGAAAGTGTTTGCCGCAACCGATGATGCGCCCCGTTTGCAGTCCGTCCAGGTACGCGCCCGCGAGCATGGAGACCTGCGCGGGGTCCGTGCCGAAGGTGCGCGCACGCAGACCGTTGTCCTGATTATCACCGGAGAGGTCCAGCACTGGCGCAAAGTTCATGTTGAAGCCGAGCAGGCGCAGGACGCGCGCCGACAGCTCTCCGAAGCGGCGCGCGAGATCGGAGCGGCCCGCCTCGCGCACGGCTTTGGCCGAAGGCATCGGCTCGCAAATATCACGGAAGCGGTCAACGAGGCCGCCTTCCTGGTCAATCGCAATGAGAGCCGGATGGCCCACGGCATCGCGTATCTGCGAGGCCAGGCGGACGACCTGCTCGGCTGTCTCTATGTTGCGCCCGAAGAGTATCACTCCGCCCGGTTGAACTTCTCCGAGCATCCTGCGCGTAGCCTTGTCCAGCAAAGGCCCAGGAAGACCTATGAAGAGCAAACGCCCGGCCTTACGCCTGATAGAGTCCGCGCCCGTTTTATCTTTCTCCGGCAAGCCTCGCATCCAGGTAAAATCCCAAGCCCTTTCATTCTCACGCAAACACGAAAAGAACCCGCTCGCTTCTCTCTGACGAGCGGCAGCAAACCCGTTTTCTTGAGGGAACTTTTGTGCTTTAAGGCACTGTCACGAGCTTAGCGGGTGGAGTCTCTTTTGGCAAGAAGCCTTGAGAGACCGCCGGGAGACTGACGACACATCAGAAGAGTTGTCTGTGAGCGCGAGCGCCGCTCGCTTGCTCAAGCGCTTGAGTGAGCCTTACTATCTTTGCGGCGAGGGTCCGGGGCGATGAGCGATTTTATCAACAGCGAGGAAGCATCCAGCCGTGCGCAAAGGATTAAGGAGCGCGCGCTGGCAGAAGGCTTTCACAGGGCGGGGATAGTCCGCGCGGGCGAGCTGGTGTCGGAGCGTGCGCAGTTGCGGGAATGGCTGGCGCGCGGGTTTGAGGGCGAGATGCAATGGATGGCGCGCGACACCGAGAGACGCACGGACCCGCGCCTCGTTTTCCCTGCGGCGCGTTCCATCCTGGTCGTCGCGCTCAACTATTTTACGCCCCACGAGCACGCGGATAGTCCTGCCAGCGGCAAGGTCTCGCGTTATGCCTGGGGCGATGATTATCACGAGGTGGTCGGCGGTAAGCTGAAAAATCTTCTCCTGTGGATTAAAGAGCAATGGCCCGAAGCCGAAGGCAAGACTTGCGTTGACATACAGCCCTTGATGGACAAGGCCTGGGCCGTGCGCGCTGGCCTCGGCTGGCTCGGCAAGCATTCAAACCTGATTACACGCGAGTATGGCTCATGGGTCTTTATAGGCGAACTGCTCCTCAACCTTGAGCTGGAGGAAGACACGGAGCGCGTAGAGGACCACTGCGGCAGTTGCACGCTCTGCCTGGAGGCTTGCCCGACCGGAGCCATCACAGAGCCTTACGTCGTTGATTCAAACAGGTGCATCTCGTATGCGACGATTGAGCTGCGCGCGCCCGAAGTGCCCGAAGATGTGGCCGAGCGGCTGGACGGCTGGCTCTACGGCTGCGATGTCTGCCAGGACGTGTGTCCCTGGAATCGCTTCGAGCAGCCGACGGAAGAGGAACGCTTCGCGCCCAGAGAGGGCAATGTCAACGCCAGCCTCGCGGAGATTTTAAGACTCACGCCGGACACTTACGCCGAGCGTTTTCGCCTGAGCGCCATCAAACGCGCCAAGCTCTCAGGGTTACAGCGCAACGCGCGCACGCTCCTCGCACACGCGCGGGAAGAGAAGAGCCGCGCCCCGGAAGATGAAGACTCGGCTAATAGTTGGACCAGAGCCGCTCAAAATGATTGGAGGCCGGATGACGGAAGTTGAAAGTATATTGGACCAGCTCAGGCGCGCGTTCGAGGGTCAAGCCTGGCACGGGCCTTCCGTGATGGAGCTGCTCGCGGATGTCACAGCCGCAGAAGCCGCCGCCAGACCTTTAGCTCGGGCGCATAGCATCTGGGAGCTGGCGCTTCACATCGCCGCCTGGGAAAATGCCGCGCGCAGAAGATTGACGGGCGACCGCGCAGAGCTTCCCACAGCAGAGGATTGGCCCGCCCTACTTGAGACAGGCGAAGCGGCATGGCAAGAGGCTTTGCAATTCTTAAAGACCAATCATCAAGAGCTGCGCGCAGAGATTGCACGTCTGACGGATGCCGAACTGCGCAAACCCATTCTCGAAGGCATGTCTTCCATCTACGGCACGCTCCACGGCGTCATCCAGCACGACCTCTATCACGCTGGCCAGATCGCGCTCTTAAAGAAAGCCCTCAGATGATTGGTCAAGGATGAGCGACAAGCGATAAGAAAAAACAGGCTCTCTCTTCTCATTCATCACTCATTATTCATCGCTCATTCTTCATCATTCGCCCGTCAAACATCATCTTTTATCTTGCCAGTCTGAGGCTCTGCAGCATTCGCTCGAAGGTCGGCTGGTAGCTGTTTAGCTCGTCTTCCGGGGCGATGGTGATGATGTAGAAGAGTCTCCCGTCGGCGGTCGCGGTGGTGTAGATGACGTCAACCTCTATGACGCCCGTGACGGTTGAAGGGCCTGCCATGACTGTGGCGAAACCTGCGCGCCCGCCGAAGTTAATCTGCTGCGGCTGGCGTATGACGCGGAAATCCGGGTTGAGTTCGACCTGCTGGCGGACAAAGGCGGCGTTGGCTTCCGCCAGTTCGCCCGCCTGCGGCGGGACTGCGCCGATAAAGATGCCGTGCGTCACGACGATGGATTTTTCATGCTGCCCGTAAGCGCCCTTCGGAGCGAAGATTAAATTTGATTCGTCGGACGAGCCGAGCGCGTCCCAGTTCTGCGGATAATCTATCTGGAAAGAGCCGTCACGCGATTGAAACTGACGGAACGTAGCGTCGGGCACTGCCGGACGTGAGGCGGGCTTGTTATTGTTCGGGTCATGTGGACCAGTCCGCGCGGGCTGCTCGCGCTCCTTGAGCGAAGCGGAGTTGCCGCCCAGGAGCAGCGCCTTAACCTGTTGAAACTCCTTCGAGTCGTGAACGGGGGTTGAACTGACGCCGAGCGAGGGCAGCGCCTGTGCCACGGCCTGCGCGCGGTTGCCCGGATTCGGATGGTCGCTGAGCATTTCGGGCGTGCGCTGTTGCCCGCTGCGGCTCTCCAGCGTTTTAAAGAAGGCCGCCATGTCTCTCGGGTCGTAGCCCGTGCGGGCCATCACGTGCGCGCCCTCCAGGTCGGCCTGGCTCTCCGCCGTCCGACCAAACTTGAGAAAGACCATGTTCGCGCCGGTCCCGCCGACGGTCGTGATTAACTGGTCCAGGTTCGGATGCTCTTCGCCGCCCGCGATGGTGCGCAGGATGTCCAGCCCCTTCTGCGCTAGATAAGCTTTGGAAGCCTGGTTGGTCCCGTGGCGGAGCGCGACGTGAGAGACTTCATGCGCGATGACGCCCGCCAACTCGCCCTCGTTTTTGGCCGCCGCGAGCGTCCCCGCGTTGACGAAGATATAACCGCCCGGCAGCGCGAAGGCGTTAATCTCTCCGGTGGCGATGACGGCAAACTGGTAAGTGAAGGGAAAGCCGGGCGCTTTGGCCACGAGCTTTGTGCCGAGCTGGCGGACGTAAGTATTGATGCGCTCGTCGCGGAGCAAGGGAACTTGCTGCGCTATCTCCTGCGCGGACCTTCTGCCCAGCTCCATGTCCTGCTCAGGCGTGAAGAGATTAAAGCCGGGCTTAAAGTGCGGAGCGGGGCGCGCGTCGCTTGAAACGCCAGTGCCTTCGCCGCTACGGTCTCCGAGCAGCCCTCTACAGGAAGCCCCTGCGAAGACCATGCAACAGATGAGCAGGATAGTGATACTCTTGCGGCGCATCTTGAAAAAGTCTCCCTCCCTGGTTTTTATCAGCTATCTTCTTCGTTTTTGTTACGCACCGCTATATTATTCAACACAGGCCCTTTGAGACTTTTGAACCTGTCAACCTGCGGAGGAGAGAATGAAACTGCTAAGCTGTGCGTTGAGCTTGAGTTTGCTGGTAGCTTTAACGCCTGGAATGCTGATGGCACAGATGAATCACACGCCCGCTCAGAACAATCAGACGCCGGACGCTCTGCGGCGTCTGGCTGCCGATTACTACGCCTGGCGCAATCAGAACTTCCCTGTCGAAAGCAGCAACGAAGGGCTGCACACGTGGGATGCGCGTCTGACGGATTATTCCATGTCCGCCATCAAGTCTCGCCGCGAGCACGTGAAGGCTCTCTTGGCGAGCGTCGGCGCGATGCAGACAAGCGGCTGGTCCAAAGACGACCGGATTGACTGGCTGCTCTTTCGCGCAGAGCTTGAGCGCCCCGCTTTCTTCGACCGCGTCCTTCAGTTTGAAGAGACCAACCCGCAGATTTACGTTGACGAGTGCAGCAACGGCATCTTCTCGCTGCTCAAGAAGGATTACGACTCGCCGCGCAATCGTGCCCTCTCCGCAACGCAGCGTCTCAAGCAGATGCCTGCCATGTTCGAGGAGGGCAAAAGAAATCTCAAGAGACCCGTGCGCCTTTACGCGCAGCTCGCCATAGATTCTGCGCGCTCGATTGACAGTCTCTTCACTGACAGCCTGATGACGCTCGCAGCCGGACTCTCGCCAGCCGAAAAGCAGGAGCTAGTCGCGGCGCGCGATGCCGCCATCAAGAGCATACACGGCTTTGCGGACTGGCTCGAACAGCGTCTTTCGGGGATGGTCGCCTTCGCGCCGATGGGCGAAGCCAACTATAACTACATGCTCAAGCATATCTATCTGCTCCCGCTTGATGCCGTGCAGCTTGAAACGCTGGGCCAGGTCGAGCTGGCACGCTATCGCGCGCTCGAATCGCTTCTTCCCGATCCGAGTCTCGCAGACCCGAACCCTTCGCGCGCCAAAGAGATTCCCAAAGATCAAGAGGCTTTCCTGCAAGCCTACGAGCGCAGGCAGCAGGAGATGATAGATTTTCTCAAGAGCAACAAGATAGTCACGCTGCCATCCTATCTTGGTCCATTCTCTATACGTCAGCTCCCGGAAGCCTTCAAGCCGACCAGTCCGGGCGGCTTTATGAATCCTCCCGGCAAGTATGACAAGGACGCGGGCGGCTTCTACTTTATCCCGACCTATAACCCGCAATCGAAAAACTTCTACATCCGCGCCGCCATCGAAGACCCCAGGCCCATCCTCGGCCATGAAGGGATTCCGGGCCACTTCCTGCAACTCTCCATTGCCAATCATCTGCCGCGCGAAATCCGGCGCGAGCACGCCGACACGATCTTGATAGAAGGCTGGGCGCTCTACACCGAAGAGATGCTCATGCGCACGGGGCTGTATCCGAACAACTCCGCCTCGCAGGGACAGATTCTCAGGCTCTCGCGCTATCGCGCCGCGCGTATAGGCGTTGACGTTAATCTGCATACGGGCAAGTGGACCTTTGACGAGGCCGTCAAATATTTTATGGAAGCCGGAGGACTGGACCGTGAGGCCGCAGAGGGCGAAGCCGCCGGAGCAGCCTCCAGCCCAATGCAGAAGATCAGCTATATGACGGGCAAGTGGCAGATTATGCGGCTGCTCGGTCGTTACAGGGACAGGCGGGGCGCGAGCTTTCGGCTGGGCCAGTTCCATGACGAGCTGGTCCAGCACGGCAGCCTCCCGCTCTCCGTCATCGAGTGGCTCATGCTTGACGACAGGGAAGCTCTGGACCAGGCGCTCCGTTAACTTAAAGTTGAAACTTTTTCGAGGCAGCAAACCGAGGGAGCAACATGACAAAGAGACCTCTTCGCATTCTTCTGCAAACAACGATTCCCACCGTCGAGGACGACTGGCACATCGGGCGCTTTTCTCTGCTGCGCGATTATCTGGCCGGGCTGAAGGACGAGGCGGGCGGCCCCCTCTGCCTTGTGACGGCGCGTGACCGCGAAACCGATGCGCCGTCCGACGATTCCATCCTCAGCCGTCTGGATACTTCGGACTTTGACGAGCTATGGTTGTTCGCGGTGGATACCGGCAACGGGTTGACCACGGCTGATTGCCAGGGCATCACGCGCTTCAGACAGCGCGGCGGCGGGGTGCTCGCCACGCGCGACCATCAAGACCTAGGCTCGTCTCTCTGCACGCTCGGCGGCATAGGGCAGGCACACTATTTCCACACGCGCCATCCGGACCCGGACGCTTCAAGGCACGTTGTTGACGACCCCTACACGAAAGACATCTCCTGGCCCAATTACCACTCCGGCAGCAACGGCGATTACCAGCCGGTGACTCCGGTCGAGCCTGTCCACGAGCTTTTGCGTCATCCTGCATCCGCCTCCGGTCTGATAGAGCGTTTTCCGGCTCATCCGCATGAGGGCGCTGTCGGTGTTCCCGACGATGAGAGGCACGCTCGCGTGATTGCCAAGGGGAGGAGCAAGGTCACGCAGCGTCCCTTCAATCTCGCCGTGGCCTTCGAGCGCGCTTCGGATGAGCACGGAAATCTCCTGGGACGCGGGCTGGCCGAATCCAGCTTTCATCATTTCGTGGATTACAACTGGGACACTTCGATGGGCTGTCCGACGTTTGTCGCAGAGCCGCCCGGGGAGGGCTACAGCCGAGAGCCTGACGCGCTCGATGATATAAAGATGTATGTGCGCAACTTGGCCCTCTGGCTCGCGCCCGGCAAATAGCATCACAAGATCAAACTGCTTCAATCCGCGCTTGGCAAACATGCCTGCCAACTTGGAACACGCATCCAGGCATCGTATTATCAACTTTACGGAAATCTCTCAGCCTGGTCTGTCAAGCGTTTCGTCTGTAAAGGAAAAGAAGTGGACCGATTGCTCAAAGATTCTTACGGGCGCGTCATCAGAGACCTGCGTGTGTCTCTGACGGACAGGTGTAACTTCCGCTGTTTTTATTGCCTGCCGCATGGCGAGCCGCCGATTGCGCCCAGGGAGCAGATGCTTTCCTATGAAGAGATAGAGTATGTCTGCGGAATCTTTACGGAGCTGGGGATTGAGAAGCTGCGGCTGACGGGCGGCGAGCCTATGATGCGCCGCGATATAGAGACGCTGGTCCAGAAGCTCGCCGCGCTCAAGCCAAAATTGCAGGACCTGGCGCTCACAACCAACGGCTATTTTCTGCCCGGACGCGCGCAGGGCTTAAAGGATGCGGGGCTGGACCGAATTACGATTAGCCTCGACAGCCTCAAGCGCGAGATGTTCGAGCGTATGACAGGGATGGACGTGCTTGAGCGCGTGCTGGAAGGGATTCGAGCGGCTCAGGCGGCGGGGCTTGAGCCGGTTAAGATTAACGTCGTCATCGTGCGCGGCTATAACGAAGATGAAGTGTTGGACTTTGCGCGGTTCGCTCGTGAGCATGATGTCCAGATGCGCTTGATAGAGTTTATGCCGCTCGATTCGGGCCACGAGTGGTCCAGAGAGATGGTCGTCCCGGGCCGCTCTATGCTCAAGAGCATCAATCAGCATTTTCCGCTCGTTCCTCTTAATCTCAAGCGAGGCTCCGAGACATCCAAACGTTATCGCTTCGCGGACGGCGCGCCCGGCGAGATAGGCATCATCGCGCCCGTCACAGAAGCCTTCTGCGGCGCTTGCTCGCGCATACGCCTGACAGCCGACGGGCAGATCAGAACTTGCCTCTTCTCAACGGTCGAGCACAGCCTGCGCGATGTTGTGCGAGGTGGTGCAACGCGCAGAGAGATTATCGAATTTATAGAGAGCGTCGTGATGAAGAAAGAGCCGCGACATTACATCAACGACCCGGACTTTATGCAGCCCTCGCGCACGATGAGCTTTATCGGCGGGTAAGAATCGTCATCATCGAAAGAGATGACGAGTTCGTGAGCCGGAGGAGGACAAAGGTTTTGATCGAGACAGAGCAGAAGCGCGAGGTGGCGACGCTGGCGGGCGGATGCTTCTGGTGTCTGGAAGCGGTCTTCGATGATTTGCGCGGAGTGGAGTCTGTCGAATCGGGCTACGCCGGAGGCGATGTGCCCAATCCTACTTATAGGGAAGTCTGCACGGGGACGACCGGCCACGCCGAAGTGGTCCAGATAACTTTCGACCCGCAGGTGACAAGCTTCCGCGAGCTGCTCGAAGTCTTCTTCACGATACACGACCCGACGACGCTCAACCGACAGGGCGCGGATGTCGGCACGCAGTATCGCTCCGCCATCTTTTATCATTCACCTGAGCAGCAGGAGATTGCCAGACAAACTATCGCGGAATTGAACGCCGAGCATATCTGGGATGCTCCGATAG
>DASWMI010000094.1:0-38024 GCA_036399835.1 Pyrinomonadaceae bacterium
CCGGACGGCCACGGCCTCCGCGCAGCCGACCGCAACCTTAAACAACGGTCTCTGGGGCGCGCTGGACCAAGACAAGGGCCGGACCAGTTTAGCTGCTCAGCCCGCCAAGGTTCCCTTTATCAAAGCCTGCGGGCGCGGAAAATTCCCGCCCTGGATGCTCTGGCCGATGATAGGCGTTCTCGCCGTCACAATCATTGAAGGCGTGCGTCCCTTTAGGGCGAAGAATACCTGGCCTACTCGCAGAATCTTTGCTCCCCCTGTGCCCCGCAGACCCGCCGCGCCAAATCTTTCCGAAGAATCCTACCTGGGCGCTGGTGGCTTTGAGGAAACAAGCGACGGCCTGGCTCTTGATGTGGTCACCCCGCCAGGCTCTCCCGCAGACAGGGCCGGGCTGGTCGGCGGCGACATCATCATCAGCTTCGACGGTCAGCCCGTGAGAGAAGCGCGCGCCTTCAAACGTCTACTCGAACAGACGCCAGCCGGGAAGACCGTTGATGTCATCTTTATGCGCGACGGTGCGACCAAAATAGCGAAGCTGACGACCATTTCCGAAGACGAGCAGGAGAGGCTCAAAGAGCTTTTCGATGAGAGGCCGGAGGGCAAAGGCTACATCGGCGAAGGCACGGACCTGGAGAGAGTCCAACTGCCAGGCTCGAATATTTACGGCGTGAGCCTCAACGCCATCAGGACGAATCGTCCGGCGGAGGTCTCCGGGCTGCGCAACGGCGACATCGTCATAGAGTTCGACGGCGTGCCCACACGCACACGCAAGGAGCTTGAGTCACGCATTCAAAGAGCGCTGCCCGGAAGCACGGCGACGGCCACAGTCATGCGCGGCAATGAGCGTCTTGAAATTCCGGTCAGGATTGGCCGCGAGGATTAAAGAAGGGAAAAAGTATGCCTGAAGACGGGTTCGCTTATGTCAGAGCCGACCCGTTTTGTGAATCATGTAAAAGCAGCATCAGCTATCTAAATCCATCCCGCCAACCCTAGCTTGACCTGATCTCTGTTTCTCCGCGTAATCGCGCATTCGTGCTTCCATCTCGCGCCGCACGTCTTCTCTATCCTCTTCTTCCTCGTCTGCCTCGAACATCTCAAACAGCGCGTAGGGCGTATCGGCCACGAGGCGTAGTTCCCAGGCTTCGCGCCCGTCCAGCGAGGGGCGCGCAAACCAGAGGGCATCCAGGGCCGATTCCTGCACGGTCACAGCCGAGCCGAGCGCGTCTAACTCTGCTCCGTCGAGAGCGGCGCGCGTCTCTGGCCGCATCACTATGCGCCGAAGCTGCCAGCCGTACTGGCTGTAAGTCAGGATGATATTTTTGAAACGGTCGAGCTGCTTCATTATTGCGGGCCGGAGGATTGCTGCGCTTCACGCATGGCCTGGTCCAGAGCAATCTTCCACTCGTTGTTCTCTTTGACAAAGGGGATGCTTTCCCACGAGTTGGTCTGGTCGTTCTTGACTTCGAGCGTGGCCGCGTCGCCGTTAATCTTTTCGTTGCGCATCTCCGGGGTCGAAGCTGCGTTGGCGGCCAAGGCTGGATCGTTCAGACCGGCTTTAATGGCTGCATCGAGCGTCGTGCTCTTTTGCTTGGCAGAATTCTCCAGCGTCTCCAGCGAGCCTTTCGAGAGCGTCTTCTTAAAGCCCTCGGCATCCTTTTTTCTGATGGCTTCAAAATAGGCTTTCATCGTGATGGTCGGCGACGACGGCGAGCCGCGTTTGCAAGCTGCCGTCGTGGTTAAGATGATTGCCAGAAAAAGAATCGGCATCAACGCATAAAATTTAGTCTGCTTCATATCAACCTCGTTGAGAAAAGATCGAAGGGGCGTGGAGCAGCAGCAGAGGCATCCAGCTCCGGCGACCGGGTTAAGCCGCGCTTGCCGTTCGCTTCAAATGGTCATGGCGGGAGAGAGCGCAGTATACATCAAAAACAGTCCGGGATAGCGCGAGCGCGCAAGAACTGGCCGCAGCGGTCGTCTCTCATCTCAGGCAGGAGGGAAATGTTCTGTTGACCACGCGGGCGTATGCCCTTTATGATTCGGGCGGCTGCTCTTGAGAGCGGCTTTTAAGCCAGGCCATCCGAGCATCGCTTCTAATATTTCAGCCCGACGGTTGGGCGCGCGCAAATTTCTCAGTTCAAGAAGCTCAGAAACTCTCGTCTGCCGAGCGTTGCATGTTATCTCTCAAGCCCCTGCATCTTGAATCACAGCACTCGCTGGGTGCGAATCTCTTGAAGGCCACGCTGGTCCTATTGACGATGGCGCTGGCGGCGAGCGGGGCCTGGCTCGGCGCTCAGGGAGCGAAATCCGGGATGCTCGCGGCTGAGCGAAAGGAGCTGGCGCGCCAGCGCCGCTCGAACCGGCTGAGAAATCATGCGCCCGGCTCCTGGATAAAAGAAAGCGGCGAAAGTAAAGAAATGTCTGAACCAAGCCTGAAGATTGAAACCCCCGGCGTCTCAGCGCCCTTTTACAAGGTGCTCAGCAAGGCGCTCAAAAAACGTAAGTTGAAACTCGAAGCGGTCTGCCCGTTTGGCGATTCGGTCTCGCGGCGTGTGCTGGAAGATTACGGCGCGGTTTACGTGGCGAGCAGCAAGGTACTGCCTCCTCCCGTCTGCATGTTTTTGAGCGAGGAAGAGGTCAAGGCTTTTCAGGAGCGGGCAGGCTTTACTTCCGCCCTCATTGATTATGCGGAGATAGAGCTTCAGCCCGAAGCCATGAAGCAGCTGCTCAAGGCGCGCGAGCAGGCCAACAAAGAGGGTCTGGACATCACGCCGCGCGGAGGCTCGGAGGCTGCGCGCCGCAATTATGAAGACACGCTCAGGCTCTGGGACACGCGTTTCCTGCCCGCGCTCTCTTACTGGAATGAAAAGGGCCGCCTCTCTGCGGCTGATGTCGAGCGACTGCGCCGTCTGCCTCTACGCGAACAGGTCGCGCAGGTTCTTGAGCTGGAAAAAAGCGGTATCTTTTTTAGCAAGGACTTCTCGAAATCAATCCTCTACTCCATCGCCGCGCCCGGCGCTTCGCAGCACATCGCCATGCTCGCGCTTGACGTGACGGAGTTTGAGAATCCGCGCGTGCGCGAAATCCTCGCCGAGCACGGATGGTTTCAAACAGTGCTCAGCGATCTGCCGCACTTCACCTTTCTGGGCCACAAGGAGAAGGATTTACCAAAGCACGGCCTGCGCCCGGTCATTTCCGGCAACCAGTTATTCTGGATTCCAAACATCGAAAGGGAAGCGGATTAAGCAGCCGCGACTGGACCGGTCAGCAAACATTTGATGACAGGCTTCCGGCGAGCTTCAAGCCTTTTGACTTCCAACTTCCGGCCCTTTTACATTTCCCTTTATCTTCAAGGAGACACTCGGCAGATGATCTATTGCACCAGTTGCGGGCAGCCAAACGACGATGCGGCGAGCGCCTGCGTGCGTTGCGGCGCTAAATTTACAGGGCAGGCCGGCTCGACCCCTTTTACGACCGCTGAACCGCAGAGGGGCGGAGCGCAACAGTCTGGACCACAACAGGCGGGCGGCTCTCAACGGTCAACAGGGATGCCGCCGCCGCAGTATATGCAGCAGATGCCGGGCGCGAGCGGCCTCGCCTCCGTCGGCGTCAAGCGAGACCCCGTGATGGTCCTGGTCCTCACGCTTTTAACCTGCGGCATTTATGCTATCTGGTGGTATTACACCTATGCGACCGAAGTCAAAGACGCGCTCGGGCGTGAGGACCTCAATCCTTTAACGGACCTGCTGCTCGGCTTTGTCACCTGCGGCGTCTGGGCCATCTACGCCTTCTTCTACAAATACCCGCAGCTCTTGATGGAGATGCAGCGCCGCGCCGGTTTGCCGACCAACGACATCACCATGATGACGCTGCTACTCGGCATACTCTTTAGCCCCGCGGCCATCTTCATTATTCAATCCGAGCTAAACAAAATCTGGGACGCGGCGAACAGATAACTCGATAAGGTGCGCGCGGAACTGTAGAGCTTGAGATGAAAGCTCGTCGGCTCGTTAACTGGTTGAATCATTAGCTCAATCAGTCAACGAATCAAGCTCTACAGTTCCGCGTTCAGCTTTGAGCCTTGCTCTTGAAGATACTTCGTCTGCGAGGTTGGGCGGGGGTTCTGGCGGCGAGCAAATCTTTATGTCGTCCTTGCAGGATGTAGGAGAGTCCCTGGTGCGAGATGCCGAGCCGTCTTGCCGCCTGCGTGATGCTGCCCTTAGAGACTTCCAGCGCCAGCTTGATTAAGCCTGCTTCATAGCGCCGCATCTCTTCATCAAGCGAGCAGCCCTGCCAATCTTCGGCCAGCCCGAGCACTTCCGCCTGCCTGAGCAAGAGCAGTTCGACATCCTCTCTGGTAATCACCTTTTCACCAGAGGCCCTCAAGATGGACTGCTCAATCAATGCGCGCAGCTCGCGCGCATTGCCCTTGAGCGGCAGTTGCCTCATCGCTTCAACGGCCTCCGGCATAAACTTGACGCGCTCTCCGTGTCGCTCAAGCGCCTCGCGTATAAAGTGCCAGGCCAACGCGGAGATGTCTTCCGGCCTTTCTGCGAGCGGAGGAATCTCCAGGTGAAATGTCTGCAAGCGATAAAAGAGGTCGTCGCGCAGGAGCGCTCTGGCAGATTCCGCTTTGAGGCTGCAATTAGTCGCAGCGATAATCCGCACGTCGACATATTCGGGACGCGAGCTGCCGACCGTCTGAACTTCGCCGTGCTCTATCAGGCGCAGGAGCTTACCCTGATCGCTTTTGCCGAGCGCCGTTATCTCATCCAGAAAGAGCGTGCCGCCGCGCGCCTGCCTGACCGCGCCGCGATCTGGCTCTGCTTGCCCGACCGCGTTGCCTCCCCTGTGGCCGAAAAGCTCGAACTCAAACGGCAGCTCGGACAAGAGCGCGCAGTTGAGAACCACGAACGGACCTCTGCGCCCGCTCCATTCATGGAGCAGCCGCGCCAGCAGCTCTTTGCCCGTCCCTGTCTCGCCGCTCAGTAGCACGGCCTCAGTCAGCGGCGCAATCCGGTGGGCATCGCGCAGGAGTGCGGCCATGCAATCGGAGCTATAAATAAAGCGCGTCGCCTGAGGCTCTGGCCGCGCGTCCTCTGCTGGCTGGCTGCGCGCAGATGCGAGCACACGACGGGCCGCCTGGCGCAGCCGCGCGAGTGTGCGCGAATTCTGTGAGCTGGCGAGCAGTTCGTCCGCCTGCTCGTAAACGGCCTGCAACTCTGCGAGCGAGAGCTGCTCGGAAAGCTCTTCAATGATAGTCAGGGCCGCCTGCCCTGCCGAGTCCAGGTCGCCAGCCGTGCGCGCCGCTTCTATCGCGCGGTCAAGCGAAGCGCGCGCCTGGCTGTAATTCTTGAGCCGCGCCTGCGCCGTGCCGTGCGTCGTTAGAGCTTCAGAGAGGACGGAGCTTTCGTCGCCCTGTTCGAGCGTAGAGACGGCAGCGCGGGCTGTCCTTTCGGCTTCCGCCGCTCGTCCCTGCGCGAGAAAGACGCGCGCGCGTGTCTCGTCCACCTGCGCGACGCTGCCCCTGTCTTTGAGGTTGGAGAAGAGATGGCGCGCGTGGTCCAGATGCTCGTGTGCTTCGTTGAGCCGACCTATTGTCAGGAGCAGAAATCCGAGATTGTTTTCCACGCGCGCGCAATAACGTGCGTGCCCGGCCTGCTCGAAGTGGTAGCTGGCGGCTGCATACTCGACCAGCGCGCGGTCCAGATAGCTCTCGCTCTTTTCCGCTTCGCTCAAGTTTCTGAGCACGATGGCAAGCTCGCCGTGGCACTTTCCCTGAAAGGCATGACTGCTGCTCGCTGCAAAGAGGGGCGCGGCCTCCGTGTGAATCCTGAGCGCTTCATTAAAACGCCTGGCCGAGCGCTCGACCATCGCGCTCTGTAGTAAAGCGGCGGCACGGACCTCGCCCTCAAGACCCGAGAGACGCGAGAGCGCGCTGTGCAAAGTGGCGCGCGCCTCATCGTATGCGCCTTCGCGCCAGTAACAGACGGCGAGGTCTGTTTCGGCCTCGGCTACCTTTTCCGTTTGCTGTAGAGTTTCAAAGATACCTATGCTCTCTGTGATGAGGTCTTTGGCAATCTCCTGCGCGCCCTCGATTTGATTGGCGCTGCCGATCCAGCCCGAGAGCGCCCCCGCGCGCAAGAGCACTTGAGCCGCAGTGCTCCTCTCCAACTCGGAGACCTGCGGGCGCTCGCCTATACGCTGCCACAACTCGCCCAGACATTTACGCGCCGCTTCGTAGTTACCCGCCTCCTCCATCTCTCTGGCCTTCTGGCAACGAATCTGCGCACGCTGCTCGGCTGTCAGTGCCGGATTGTTAAGTTGCGTGAGCAGTGAGGGTTGTAGATTCATCCGAGATTTGCCTTTCTGCGGGCCTGCCAGCGAACGCCGCAACACATTTTAGTGTATTATGCCTGCGCCACGGCTTGCAAAATTTTTTGCAAGTATAGTTATCCTCATCCGTTTCAGCATTTATCTATAAGATGACAAGTTAAGAGGAGAACAGAAAATGCGCTACCTTCGACAACTATTCGCGACCGCCGCCCTGACATTGATGCTCGCTCTCCCGGTTTTCGCAGGCGAGATGGGCTTTCCGGCTACTCCGCCGCCGCCCAACCAGCCTGCTGCCAGGACAGCAACGATGGACTATCCTATCGTCAGCGCAAACCCAAGCGGCGAGGGTGCTGCCATCAATCCCACATTTGACGAAGCCCTGCGCTGCTTCTTGCTCAACCTGCTACCGATTTTTTAAGCCGGTTGACTTAGTCGAGACTAGCTCTCTGGTTGCCGCGGGCGGCTTTTGCGCGGCGCAGTCCAAGTGTACACATGAAGCGCCGGGAAACGTGTGCGACTCTCTGTACGATAGGGGAGACTGCTCGCGCTGGGGCAGATTAACCGCTCTCTGAAGGGAAATGCAATCTTTTTCCGTCCGCGGGCGCGGGCGATTTCTCTTGACTCAAGAGACGGCTGGCTATTTGCTCTGCGGCGTAAAGGTGCTAAACTGCGCAAGCGTCGGACCCCCAATCAGCCCGGGGGTCGTCTTCTCCCTTTAATAGCGGATCAAACAATTCTCTTGAAAAGACTGCACGAGCCGTGTCTTGAGGCCCCTCGTATTTCAAGGGCATGGTTTACTGTCAGGACCTCTACCCCGAAAGAAGGTCAGTCATGGATGTCCCCCACATTATCGCCGGACGATTCCGCATCGAGTGTGAGATCGGCACGGGCGGGATGGGCACTGTCTATCGCGCCACACACCTCGGACTAGAACGGCCCGTCGCCGTCAAAATCATCAAACCCGAATTCGCTTCCGACCCGGATGTCACAGAGCGCTTTATGCGCGAGGCACGCACGATGGCAAAGCTGCGCCATCCGCATGCCGCGATGATCTTCGACGCGGGCCACCTGCCGGATGGCCGCCACTTCATCGTGATGGAGTATGTCGAAGGCTCTACGCTCTCGGAAATCCTGGCGCGTGAAGGACGCTTTACGCCCGAGCGCGCCGTGCGTATAGCCTCTGACATCTGCGAAGTCCTGGCCGAAGCGCACAAGCTCGGCATCATCCACCGCGACCTCAAGCCCTCGAATATCATGCTCAACGAGAGGGGCGTGTGCGTGCTGGATTTCGGCGTTGCCAAAGTCCTGGCAACCTCCGGCGATGCGACCGCGACGCACGCCACGACAGGCTCTGGCATCATCATCGGGACACCGCGTTACATGTCGCCGGAGCAATGCCTGGGCCAGCGCGTCGGAGCGCGCAGCGACCTTTACAGCCTCGGCGTGCTTCTTTACGAGATGCTGGCAGGCCGCCCGCCCTTCGTGGATGCTCTGCCCTCGGCTGTGCTCGTCAGGCAGGCCACGGCTGCGCCGCCGCCCTTGCCGCAGGTGCGAGGCGATGTGCCGCGTGCTCTGGCACTGGCCGTCCACTGCCTGCTTGCCAAGCGGCCCGAAGACCGCCCGATGACGGCTGAAGCGGCGCGCGTCCTGCTGGAAAGAAGCATCATGCGGCCCGCCTCTACGCTCCCCGAAGAGCAGCCCTTTGCCTCTACCGTAGCCGCGCTCAACACCGGGAGGAGTCTCTTCTTTCGCGCCATCATGCCGCTCGCCGTGGTGGCCGTACTGGGCGGGCTGCTTCTAGTCTGGGGCAGCGGTCTACAAAACAACTCGCAGGCGGCCACCTCGCCCTCGACCGAGAGCGGCGCGACAGACGTGGCCTCGCGCACCTCTTCATCTCTCGCCGCACGGCCCGCGCCTATCTTGAACTCTGCGCGGATGCCTTCGACGGATGACGCGCGGCGAATCGTCAACTCTCTGTCGCACGGCCCTGTGAGCGACGTGCGCGTGATACGCAACGGTCGCGGCGCGGCCATCCTTGCGCTTCATGATGAGCGCAGCGCGGGGACGTCTCATCTTTTTATGCTCGAACGACAGAGCGCGGCGAAGGGATACCGCATCACCGGGCGCGCGCCCCTGGATACGCCGGACTTTAGCGGGGCCGAATGGAAGGCCGAGAGCCTCGATGTGGATGGCGACGGAAGCGAAGAGGTGCTCTACACGGGCATGCAGACGAAAGGCGCGAAGCCCTCTGGCCGTCTGGTGCTCTACGCCCCGCGCAAGCGCCGCGCTTACGCGGTAGGCTTTGAGGCGGGCGGTCGCAATCAAAAGCCTGCGCGCCCCGTCTGGTCCGCCAATGCCCTGACCGAGGACGCTCTGCTCTACCGCGCATTTCTTCAGCACCGCATGCGCACGCTGCTCACTGCAAAATAACAGGGTCAAAAATCAGCGGCGGTTTTGACTTGAAAATCGGGGCTGTTGTCTTAGCGGCTCTTTAAATTCAGATCGGACCGCGAACAGAAAACAATCTCTCTTCATCAGACGGGCCGGGCGTGCACTTGCCGCGCGCCAGCCCTCCATGCCAAGATACGCCTGCTCTGCCGATCATCTTTTTCCTGACCTTTAATAATGCGAAGTAGTTCCCCGCTATGAGCCGCGCCCAATTCGATCAAGCCGCCTGCGACCAGTTGTCCCAGTGCATACAGGAGATCGAAGCCGAGACGGATGCCGAGCTGGTCCTGGTCGTGCGTGCGCGCTCCGGCTCGTATCGTCACGCTGACTATCTCTTCGGCGCTCTACTGGCCTTCGCGGGGCTGCTCTTTCTGCTCTTCTCGCCGTTTGAATTTGCACACTACTGGGTCGCCTTCGACATCGCGCTCCTCTTTGCGCTCGGCGCTTTTCTCTCTTCGCGGAGCAGCCATCTGCGGCGACTCCTGACGACGAAAAAGTATCGCGCGGATGCTGTGCGCACACATGCGGCGGCGATGTTTTACGAGGCCGGAATCGCCAACACGAATTCGGAGATGGGCGTGCTCATCTATCTCTCTCTACTGGAAAGGCGGCTCGAACTTTTTGCTGATCGCGGAGTCCTCAGCGCGACGCCGCCCCTCGAATGGAACGACCATCTGTTTGCGCTTCATCAAGCCGGACGCGAACCGCAGCTACAAACCCTGCTCGCGCGGCTGCGCGAGCTGGGCGCGCTCCTCAAAGAGCATCTGCCGCCGACGGGCGAGAATCCAAACGAGCTACCGGACATGCCGCGCTTCGACCTGAAATGAATCGTCAAAGACACATACGCCCTTACTTAGGCCTGATTGCGTTGGCGGCCATCGTTTGCCTGACGCTGGCGGGAGTGGTCCTCTTTGCTCCCGAAGCATGGGCGCGTGTCGGCGGCGGGCAGTCCTACGGCGGCGGCAGGCGCAGCGGCGGGAGCGGCGGCGGTGACGGCGGTGGGATCGCCTGGCTCGTCTACCTGCTCGTCAGGCTGACGATTGATTATCCGGCGATAGGCATTCCGCTCGACCTGCTCTTTATCGGTTACATAGGCTATCGCTTTGTCCGTCGTAGTCGAAGACAGCCGAACTTCAATTCCAATCAGACCCTGATGGGGCAAGCTGCTCAAACAGGCCCTGCGGTTGACTGGTCCGGCAGACCGCAGAGCTTTGAGAGACAGTTCGAGTTTCTGCGCCGCTTCGACCCGAATTTTTCCGAGATTATTTTTACGGACTTTTGCTATGCGCTCTATGCGCGTGCCGAGGACGCGCGCGGGCGCGGCCCGCAGGTTCTGGACCAGCTCTCTCCTTATCTCAGCGCGGAGGCGCGACAATCTCTTCTCGGTCGCAATCCGCAGAACCTGAAGCGTGTCGCGGGCATCATCATCGGCGCGATGCGGATTGCGGACGTGCGCGGACTACAGACACCATTGGTCCAAATCAGCGTCGAGTTTGAAGCCAACTACACGGAGATATTGGGCCAGGAGGGAAGCGACGGCGGGGAGATGACTTACTACGTGCGCGAACGCTGGGAGCTTGAGCGCAGGCGCGATGTGCTCTCGCCTCCGCCCGCACAGGCCACGGCGCTGCATTGTCCGCGTTGCGGCGCGGCGCTTCAGAAGGAGACAAGCGGCGCATGCTCTTTCTGCGGCACAAAGATCGAGAGCGGCGAGTTTCAATGGTTCGTCCGGCAGATTAACCTGCTCAGCCGAGAGGCGCGTGGACCAATGCTGACAGGCAACGTGCAGGAAGTCGGGACGGATTACCCGACCGTCATGCAGCCGAATTTTGTCAACATGCGCGCGGCCTTCGAGCGTCATCATCCGACCTTTTCATGGAGCGAGTTTCAATCGCGCGCCGCCCTCATCTTTAACGAATTGCAGGCCGCCTGGTCCACGCTTCGATGGGAGCGAGCGCGCCCGCACGAGACGGACAATATTTTCCAGATGCATCAATACTGGATAGAGGCTTACAAGCGACAACGGCTGCGCAACATTCTGGACCGCTGCTCGATTAAGCAGATGCAGCCCGTCAAGCTCAAGGAGGATGCCTTCTACAACTCGATTACCTTGCGCATCTGGGCCGAAGGGTATGACTACACGGTGGACGAGGCGGGCCGCGTCGTCGCAGGCTCGAACAATCAAATCCGGAGCTGGAGCGAATACTGGACCTTTATACGCAGTCGCCAGGCGAGTTCTGCGCGCACGCACGCGGACCTCAACTGTCCTAACTGCGGCGCGCCGCTCAAAGTCAACATGACTGGCATCTGCGAATTCTGCGGCGGCAAGATAACTTCCGGCGAGTTCGACTGGGTGCTCTCGAAGATCGAGCAGGATGAATCCTACGCCGGATGAGCGCGTGCCGAACCCTCCGGAATCCTGTAAACTCCTCTCCTGGGATAAAGGCTAAGCTATCTTGCATCCATAAAAATGGAACTAAATTTCGGAACATCCCCCGCGCATTTTTCGTCATCGAACAGCTTGTCAGTTCATCAGCCCCGAAACTCTTCGCAAGGTTGAATCACCGGAATGGAGCTTTCTTCAGTGAAACGCTATCTTCTAATCTTTGCAATTATCTGGTCCATGCTCGCGCCGCTGACCGCGCCGCCCGCCCGGGCCTCCGCGCAAGCTGCTGGTCCACAACGCAAACAGGTCGCCGCTGGTCCAGTCGCTGCCGCTGCTCCGGCGCACATCCAGCCCGCGCAGTTTATCAATCGCGTCCTGCCCAACGGCCTTGAGGTCATCATTCTCGAAGACCATGCCGTGCCGCTCGTGACGATTGAGCTGGCCGTCAAGAACGGCTCTTACACTGAGCCGCCTGAGCTAAACGGGCTGTCGCATCTTTACGAGCACATGTTCTTTAAGGCCAACCGCGCCATCGCGGACCAGGAAGATTATCTCAAGACGATAGGCCAGCTCGGCATCGCTTACAACGGCTCGACGCGCGAGGAGGTCGTCAATTATTACTTCACGACGACCAGCCCGAACCTGCGCACGGCGATGCAGTTTATGAAGGACTCCGCGCGCTACCCGCTCTTTGATGACCGCGAGTTTGAGCGCGAGCGCGAGGTCGTTATCGGCGAGATAGACCGCAACGAGTCGAACCCTTATTACTATCTCAACAAGGAGATGAACGAGCGGCTCTTCTCTAAATTTACGAGCCGCAAGAATCCGCTCGGAAATCGTGAGACCGTTTCGACCGCGACGACCGCGAAGATGAAGCTTATCCAGTCGCGCTATTATGTGCCGAACAATTCCGCGCTCGTCGTCACGGGCGACGTTAAACCGGAAGAGGTCTTCGAGTTGGCCCAGAAGTTTTTCGGCGACTGGGCGCGACGCGAGAAAGACCCGTTTGTCGAATTCCCGCTCGTCGAGCATCCCCCGCTGACAAAGAGCGAAGGGACTGTCATCAGGCAGCCGGTCCAGAATGTCATCATAGAGATCGGCTGGCATGGGCCGTCCATCGGCAAGGACAACGCGGCCACTTACGCGGCGGACGTTTTCTCTTTTATCCTGCGCCAGCCGAACTCTCGCTTTCAGCGTGCGCTTGTGGACACGGGCCTCGTGACAGCCGTTGACGTGGGCTATTACACGCAGCGCAACGTTGGTCCAATCAACGTCATCGCGCAGACCACGCCGGACAAGGCGCGCGCCGCGCTTCGCGCCATCTATAACGAGATTGCTCACTTCAACGATAAGGACTACTACACGGACGAGCAACTGGAAAGCGCCAAGTCGCTCCTTGAGGCAGACGATCTCTATTCGCGCGAGAAGCTGAGCGATTACACGCACACGCTCTCTTTCTGGTGGGCCTCTACGGGGATTGATTATTTTCGCGGCTACCAGGGAAACCTGCGCAGCACTTCGCGCGCGGACATCAGCCGTTATGTCTCGACCTACATTCAAGGCAAGCCGCACATAGGGCTGGCGCTGATGTCTGAAGAGGCACAGCAGCAGGCGCGTTTGACGCCGGAAGATTTAATCGGACAATGAAAAAGCAGCATCCGGCAGATAGAGATAAAAAAGTCATGAGTCTGAAGTCCAGAGTCTGGAGTCAAAGAGCAGTTATGGAGAAAGAAACTATCGCGCCTGGCTTTCAACTGAGACGCTTGCTGGCGACGGCCTTGTTTGTCATCGCCCTGGCGTATAGCAACAACGGCGCGGCGCAGGGACAGCAGGGCGCGCAGCAGCAGCAGGCTACGCCGGGCCAGGCCGCCGTAGTCAAGAGCGTCGAAGCGCAGCAGGCCGCGCTGGTCACGGAGTTTGAGGTCAACGGGCTGAAGGTGCTGGTCAAGCGGCGCGAGGGCAGCCAGACTGTGGCGGCAGGGCTTTTCCTGCGCGGCGGCTCAAGCAATATCACTGCGCAGAACGCTGGGATAGAGGCGCTCATGCTGGCTACCATGTCCGAGGCCAGCGCGGGGTTTCCGCGCGAGCGTATGCGCACGGAGACGGCGCGGATGGGGACGGTCATCGGCTCTAACGTCAATTACGATTACTCGGCTCTGACCCTGCGCTCGACGCGCCAGCACTTCGACCGCTCATGGGAGATATTTACGGATGTCGCGCTGCGCCCGTCGTTCTCGAAGGAGGACGTGTCGCTCATGCAGTCTCGCATCGTCGCTTCGTTGCGCGATGATACGGACGACCCGGACACATACTTGCAGCGTTTGCAGGAGCGCTCGGCTTACGCGGGCCATCCTTATCTCAATCGCCCTGAGGGAACGGCTGAGACCGTGGGTCGGCTGACGGTCGAAGACCTGCGCAAGTATCATCAACAGATGATGCAGACTTCGCGGCTGCTCCTCGTTATTATAGGCGATCTGGATGCCGCTCAACTGAAGGCGCGCATCAACGACTCTTTCGGTAAGCTGCCGCGCGGCGATTATCGCCCGCAGCCTCTGCCGCAGCTCTCCTTCACAGCCCCGACCGTCGAAGTGACGCAGAGAGGCTTGCCGACCAACTATATACAGGGACTCTTTACCGCGCCCGCGCTGACGGCGGAAGACATTTACCCTATGCGCGTAGCCTCTTCAATTCTGCGCGACCGCGTTTTTGAAGAAGTGCGTGTGAGGCGCAATCTTTCTTATGCGCCGAGCGCCTTTCTGGGCAGCCAGGGCGCAAACGTCGGCGGCATCTACGTGACGGCGGTTGATGCCAACCAGGCCATACGCGTCATGCTCAACGAGATTGGCCGCTTGCAGCACGAGCAGATTGGCCGCGACGATATTACGGCCATCGTCGGGCAATACCTGACCAGCTATTACATAGGACAGGAGACGAACGCCGCGCAGGTCGGCGAGCTGGCCCAGTACGAATTAATCGGCGGCGGCTGGCGCAACTCGCTCGACCTCATCGAGCACATACGCGCCGTCTCGCCCGCAGATGTCCAACGCGTGGCGAAAAAGTACATGCGCAATATACGCTTCGTCGTCATCGGCGACCCCGCGCGGATTGACAAGAACGTCTTCACGACACAGGCCGGAGAATAAAAGGCCAGCCGGAAATAATGAATGAGGAATGCGGAATGAAAGCAACAGGCTCTCATTCCGCATTCCTCATTTATCACTGCCGCTCTCTCGCGTTTATCTCTGAATCTCGCCGAGCAGTTTGCTGTAAAGCTCCGTATCGAGCGATTGAAGGATGCGGCTTTGCCGGATGGCTGAGTAGCGGTCGCCCATTTCGAGATAGGTCATGCCGAGGTTGTAGTAGGCTTCGGGCTGTCCCGGCTGTAGACGCGCGGCCTGCTTGTAAGCTTCTATCGCCTCCGTGAATCTGGCCGCGAAGTAGAAGGCGTCGCCCAGCTTGTTAAAGGCTTCGACGGAATCCGGGCGCAGCTCTATGGCGCGGCGATAAGCCTTGATAGCATCGCTATTCTTGCCCTGCTTGACCTTGCAATAGCCGACCTGTATCCAGGCGTCCGCGCGGTTCGGATTTTTGTTGACGGTGCTCTCGAAATAGCCGAGCGCGTTGTCGTAGTTGCCGAGCCAGAGCAGGTTCAAGCCTGTCCGGTAGCCCCATTCGGCCTGCGCTTCGGATTGCTGAACGCTTCTGGTGCGCGCCGCCAGCTCGTCAAACGAGAGCAGCATTTCGCGCGGCTCAAGGGCTGCCACGCGTGCCGCGCCGAGCGCGAGGTTGATGTTCTGCCCGTTCGTCACCTTGATGGTGATAATCCCTATCACCTGCCCCTTCATGTTAAAGAGCGGGCTGCCGCTGTTGCCGTTCGAGATGGGAGCCGTGACCTGTATGATCTTGCCCAGGTTCGGCACTTCGCGCACGGCTGAGACGATGCCGTCCGAGACAGAGCCTTCGAGCCTGAGCGGGTTGCCGATAACGAAAATCCTCTCGCCCTCTTCCGGTATCAAGGTGGTCAATTCCAGCGCGCGCGCTCGCTGCGCGTCCGGCATGTTGATGCTCAGGATGGCAAGGTCCGCCTCTTCATCAAGGCGGGCCATCCCGTTGACAGGATAGGTTCTGCCCTTACCCTCGAAGGTTCTAATCTCTACGCGGCGCGCTCCCTCCAAGACGTGAAGGTTGGTTGCGACCTGGCCGGGAGCGATAAAGAAGCCGCTCCCAGTGAGCAGCACTTCGCCTTTGGCGTCGTAGGTGACGACGGAAACGACCGAAGGCTTAACGCGCTTGACCAGCTCAGGGAGCGATGCTTCCTGCGCCCGCGCGCTCTGCGTGTTGATGATTAAGAGGAAGAGAGAAAGGGCTAGCCAGAGGGGGGATGTGGATTTCTGCATGGCTCAAGCATTTCGGTTTCGGGCCTTTTAGTCGTGCCCGAAGTAAAGGAGGTCTCGGCGGGGACCGAAGTCTCCTTGTGCGAAAGGGGGAATCATCGCATCGTTTGCGACGACCGTTGCCTGCTTGTCAGTTTGAATCCGGCGCTTTCAGTTGCCAGCGCCATTTGATGCCGGGTGTGCTCTCTTTGGTCCAGCGGGCCGGGAGTCGCGTGCCCGCCGAACCTGTTCGGCATTAGAAATATATCACACTCGGGAAGGGTCAAGGCAAACTAATTATTAAAGGGCCTATAGAAAGCCTCGCAGGCAAGAGCAGATTGAAAACGAAAAAGGGAAGGCCGCCTTCCATCGAAGACGGCCTTCACCGCTTGTTTTCTAAGTGTCAAAGCAGAGAGCGAGACGGCTCGTTCTCTGCTTTGGCCTCTCGATCCTTAACGGATGATCGTGCCGACGATGGTCCCCGTAGGCATGTGCGGCTCTTCTTCAAGCGTGATGAAGAGGCCGAAGTCCTGTAGGGCCGTCTCGGTCTGAATCTGCGCCTCGTTGCGCTGGCCGGTGTTGACTATCTGGCCCAGCTTGACGAACTTGTTATCGGGCGAGACTGCCCAGACGGCGTAGACGCTGCCTGCCGGTGCTTCCTTCAATTCATGGAAGCGCATCTTGATGGTCGTCGGACCATCCTTGCGCGGCTCGATGAAGACGTTCGCGCGCGAGCCTGTCAGAGCGCCCGTGAAGTTAATCTTCATCTGTGTATCTGTCCCGCGACGAAAACCCGGAATGCCGAGCATCGGGACGCTGTAACCGGAGGTCGCGCCGGGCGTCGAAGTGGCCGAGACACGCTCGCCGACAGCCGCGCCGTCCCTCTCACCATGGCTGGCATAAGGCACGACGGCGAAGCCCTGCGGGACTGCGCTCCTGTAGACGAAGTTAGTGTTCGGCGCATAAGTCGTCAGGTTGCCTTCGGGCGAGACGACGAGCATGAACTTGTCGAGCGGCGTGTTGAAGGTCAAGGGATTCGTTCCCGTGGCCGTCAGCGGTCCGAGCAGCGTGACGTGGCCGAGCGGGTCAACCGCATAGAGATTGCCATTGACATCTCTCAGATTCGACGGGTCAATCGTAATCAATGTGCCGTTAGCCGAACGCAGAATCCTGGCTTTCGGAACGGTCGTGATGGTCGAGACCGATGGTCTTAAATCAACCATCACCTCTTTATCTATCGGATATTCGACGACTGTCCAAGAGCCGTCTGCATTTTGCGTGGTTTGAGTGACAGTGCCCTTCGCCGGGTCTGTCGTCGTGGTGGTCGTGGTGGTGGTGTTCTGAGCCAGAGCCAGACTTGCCATAGCCAAAGAGAGGATGACCCCTCCAAGAATCGAAACTAAGCGTTTGCCCATGAGCTATTTTCTCCTCCTCTAATTTTAGAGTTTTCCAGTTTTGGGAGCCAAAAGAGTCTTTTACAGGAGAATAGTCCGCAATCATTATGCCAGCTTGAGGAATAAGGCAAACCGCTGATTCTTCAGGGATTTAAGCTGGCCGCGCGGGAAAGGCGGGCGAAACATTACAATACATCCGTGTACGGCATCTTACCGCTCAAGATGAAGAGACGAAGGATAAAAGACAAGCTTATCGGGATGAAAAAGGGGCCGGATAAAGAAGCGGCTATTCGATAAGTTGAGGAACTTGTTTATCGAATAGCCAGCCCTTCATGCTCCCACGGTCTTAATATTCGGCCAATTCCTTGATGGCCTTTAACACATCGTCAACCTGCGGCAGGATGGCATCTTCGAGTTGCGGCGCGTAGGCGACAAAGGTATCGAGCGCGCAGACGCGTTGGACGGGCGCATCCAGATACTCGAACAACTCTTGGCCGATGCGCGCGGCCAGTTCAGCGCCGTAGCCCCAGGAGAGCGTGTCTTCATGCGCGACGATGACCTTGCCCGTCTTTTTGACGGTCGCGGCGATGGCCTCCCAGTCATAGGGCGCGAGCGTGCGCAGGTCTATGATCTCAACGCTGATGCCTGCGGCTTCTGCCTGCTTGGCGGCGACGAAAGAGCGTTGGACCAGCGCGCCGTAAGTGATGATGGAAAGAGTCGAGCCTTCGCGCACGCGCTTCGCTTTGCCAAAGGGAATCCGAAAATCATCCGGCGGGTACTGCGACTTGTTGTAAGCCTGTCGATAGAGATGCTTGTGCTCAAGAAAGAGCACAGGGTCGTCGCAGCGTATGGAAGTGCGCAGCAGTCCGTTAGCATCGAGCGCGGTCGCGGGGTAGACGACGCGCAGGCCCGGTATCTGCGTAAAGGTGCTGACGCCGGACTGCGAGTGATAAACCGCGCCGCCTTTCAAATAACCGCCGACGGGGACGCGTATCACGAGGGGAGCTTTCCATTCATTGCCTGAGCGCCAGCGCATCAGCGCCAGCTCGTTTCGTATCTGGTGAAAGGCGGGCCAGATGTAATCGAAGAACTGTATCTCGACGACGGGCTTGAGACCGCGCGTCGCCAGCCCTATGGCGCGGCCCAGGATGTTGGCCTCCGCGAGCGGCGAGTTGAAGACGCGCGCGCCGCCGAAAGACCTTTGCAGGTTGGCCGTGACTTTAAAGACGCCGCCCTTGCCCTTAACCTGTTCCAGAAACTCTTCGCGCGAGCAGTCGGCCACGTCTTCGCCGAAGACGAGGATGGCAGGGTCTCGCGCCATCTCCGTGTGCAGGCAGCGATTAATAAGGTCAACCATCGTGCCCGCATTGCCTGAAAGCTCCGCGCCCTCTTCTGTATCGAACAACTCTCTTGAGGTCGGATCAACATCCGGCGAATAGACAAACTCCATAGCAGTTTCGGGCGCGGGCTGAGGGCTGGCGAGCGCCTGGTCCGCAGCCTCGTTGACGAGGCGATCAACCTCGTCCTTGAGCTGCTGCAACTCTTCCTGCGTGACCAAGCCTTCTTCGACGAGGAGCGCGCCAAAGCGCTTGACGGGGTCGCGCTCGGCATCCGTGGTCCGCTCTTCATCGGGGCGATAGAGCTTCTCGTCGTCCGAGAGCGAGTGCGAGTAAGGGCGTATGACCTTGGCGTGGACCAGCGCGGGGCCTTTGCGCTCGCGGCAATACTCGACGGCGCGCTGCATCGTCTCGAAGGATTCGAGCGGGTCGGTCCCGTCGCACTTTTGCAGGTAAAGGTCCGGGAAGCCCGAGACGAGTCTTGAGATGTCGCCTCCGGCGGTCTGGACCTCTACAGGCACGCTGATGGCATAGCCGTTATCTTCGACCAGGAACAGAACGGGCAGCTTGAGGTTGCAGGCCGTGTTGAGCGCTTCCCAGAATTCGCCCTCGCTCGTCGTCCCGTCGCCGAGCGAGATGTAAACCACTTCGTCATCATGAAAGCCCGCGACGCGCTCTTTCAATTCCTGGACCAATCCGGCGCGATAGCCCGCCTCGGCGCACCCGACGGCTTGCAGCGCCTGCGTTCCCGTAGGCGAAGACTGTGAGACGATGTTGAGCTTTTTGTGGCCCCAGTGTGAAGGCATCTGTCGGCCATGCGAGTTTGGGTCTGCGCTCGCGCCGACCGCCGAGAGGAGCTGTTCGAGCGGCGTCATGCCGAGCTGCAAACAGAGCGCGCGGTCGCGGTAATAAGGATAGAACCAATCATAGCCAGCCTTTAAAGCCATGCCTGCGGCGACGAGCACGGCTTCGTGGCCCGCGCCGCTAATCTGGAAGAAAATCTTGTTCTGTCCTTTAAGCTGAATCTCCTTATCGTCAACGCGCCGCGACATATACATCGTGCGATAGATGCCGATCATCTGCTCGCGCTCAAGCCCTCTCTGCTCGCGCGCCTCCGTAGCTACGCTCCCCATGGGTCCTGTTCTCCTGACGAGTTTTAATACTTTCGTTTCACTCATATTCGGTCTCAAGTGTCATCCTGTAATCTTCCGCCATCGAAGGATGCCCGTGAGAGAGCGCGACTTCGATTCCGCGCTCATAAACGCTACGCGCCTCCGCGCGCCTGCCAGCCTTTTCGAGCGCGCGCGCCAGCATCCCGTAAGCATTCCCTTCATCATCGGCCCTGGCGAGATAAGCTTCGAGCGTCTCAATCAGCTCTTCATGCTGCCCGGCCTTCTCATACTCCTTCGCCAGCCCGAACATCACCAGGCTGTTTTCCGGGTCGCTCTCAAGCATCTGCTTGAAAATGTCTATCCGCGATGACATTTTAATCAGTGATAGCTGACGAGTGAGAGTTGACAGGGAAAGAGCATTTTATCCTGTCGCCTCTCACCGGTGACTATCTACTCCCCGTGATGAGCTTGGCGATGGTCTGCAACTGCATGTTTGAAGTGCCTTCGTAAATTGCGCCGATCTTGGAATCGCGCCAGAATTTTTCAACCGGATAATCTTTGACGTAGCCGTAGCCGCCGTAAAGCTCTATGGCGCGAGAGGCGACGCGCTCGGCGACGCGCGATGAATAGAGCTTAGCCATCGCGGCCTCCTTGACAAAGTTGCGGCCCGCGTCCTTGAGGCGCGCGGCGTTGTAGACCATCAGGCGCGCGGCTTCGAGTTCCGTAGCCATCTCTGCGAGCTGGAATTGGATGGCCTGAAACTCTCCGATCTGTTTGCCAAACTGCTGGCGCTCGGCTGTGTACTTGAGCGAGGCTTCGAGCGCGCCGCGCGCAATTCCGATCATCTGCGCGCCGATACCTATCCGCCCCTCATTCAAAGTCTCTATCGAAACCTTGTAGCCCTTGCCCAGTTCGCCAAGCACATTCTCTTTCGGGACGCGGCAATCTTCCAGAATCAACTCCGTAGTTGAAGAGGCGCGGATGCCAAGCTTGTTCTCCTTCTTGCCGACGGAAAAACCCTCGAACGATTTCTCGACGATGAAGGCTGTGATGCCGCGATAACCCGCTTCCGGATTGGCGTTGGCGAAGACTATAAAAATCTCCGCTTCGTTGCCGTTCGTAATCCAGAGCTTGCGCCCGTTGAGGATGAAGTGGTCGCCCTCCTGCACCGCGCGCGTCGCCATGGCGAAGGCATCCGAGCCGGACCCGGCTTCGCTGAGGGCGTAAGCGCCGACCTTTTCCGAGGCGAGCTGCGAGAGATACTTACGCTTTTGTTCCTCAGCGCCCCAGCGTAGCAGGGCGTTGTTGACGAGCGTATTCTGCACATCAACGAAGACGCCGACCGAGGCGTCCACACGCGACAGCTCTTCGACGGCGAGGATCGCCATAAAAAAGCTGACTCCCGCGCCGCCGTAGGCTTCCGGCGTCTCGATGCCCATCAAGCCCAGCTCGAAGCATTGCTTGATGAGGGCCGGGTCGAGCTTGCCGTGCTCTTCCATCTCTTCGACGCGCGGCCTCAGCTCGCCTTCGGCAAACTCGCGCACGCTCGCCCTGAACATCTCCTCATCTTCGGACAACAGGGTCAGAGGATGCGACGCCCCCTGCTGCTGCTGCTCCGCTACAGTTTGACTCATCCCTCGCGCCTCGCTTATCTCAAACTCTTTCTGGATTCTGAACACTGCATCATAATCAAGGGGAAACTGAAAGAGCAAGGGATGAGGGCCGCGAGGCTTGTGGATGAAGAAAGAGCGATTGAGGCATCGGTTCATTGACGAATTGAATCGACGGATAAATCACTGGACCAATTCTTTCATCCCTCACGCGCTGGCTTTCTGTTGTCGGATAAATATTGCTGCGTCGGGGCGGCCTGCTGGAATCGCTTTGAAATCGAGCACGATGATGATGGCATGGTCATTGCAGAGTTGAGATTGGCGGCGGGATAACGTATCTTGCAATTTCTTGTCTCACAGTAAGCAGTTGAGAGCCTGTCAAATTCTACTGGCCTGAAGTGTATGGAATGAACCCAAGGGCAGAGCCGAAAAACAGCTCGAAGAGATTCACCCCCATCGGCATTATCTTTGCCGTGCTGGGCCTCGTGCTCTTCGTCTATTTCGTCAAACGGGCTGGCGTCGAGCAGATTCTTGAAGGCATCAAGAGGCTCGGCGCGGGCTTTCTGCTGGTCTTCGCCATCTCCGGGATACGCCCCGTGGTACGCGCGCTGGCCTGGACGCGCTGTTGCGAAGCGCCGGACCGTCTGCCTTTTCTGGATGCCTTGAAAGCGAGGCTGATGGGCGATGCGCTCGGCAATCTGGTCCCATTGGGGACAGTCATCATCAGCGAGCCTTCAAAGGCCGTGCTGGTGCGTGAACGCGTGCCGCTCGTCGTGGGCCTCGCCTCGCTCGCCATCGAGAATCTATTTTATAGCCTCTCTGTGATGCTCTTTCTGGTCTCAGGCTCGCTGGCGCTGCTGCTTAGCTTCAATCTGCCAAAGGGCCTGCGCTACGGCAGCATCGGCGCGCTCGTCGCCATCGCAATTATCCTGCCGGTCGCTTACATGGTGATTCGCCGCCAGCTCAAGTTTTTGAGCGTCGCGCTGGAATATCTCTACGGGCGCGGCATCGCGCGAGGGTTTCTGGAGCATAAGCGCGAGCGCGTTAAGGCTGTCGAAGAACGCATCTACGGATTTTATGCGCGCAACCGCTCGCGCTTTCTTTCGATCATGCTGCTCGAAGCCTGCTTTCACCTGGCGGGCATCGCGGAGACTTACGTCGCACTCTCCTTTATCAGCGTCGAAATCGCGCCGACGCTCTTCATCGCCTTCGTGCTCGAATCCGTCAACCGCGTCATCACAGTAGTCTTTAAGTTTATGCCTTTTCGCGCGGGCGTCGGAGAGGGCGCGACCGAGTGGACCGCAAAACTTTTAGGCTTCGTCAAAGGACTCGGCACGACGCTCGAAATCATACGCAAGGCGCGCGACCTCTGCTGGACGGCGGTCGGGTTCGCGCTCCTCGTCCGCCACGGATTGTCCGCACGCGCCATCGCCGCAGAGACGCAGGAGGCGGTCGCCAAAGTCAACGCCACCAGCGCCTGAGCGCAAAGATTGAACAGGGGGAAGATGAACGCGGCAGCGATGAATAAAAGCAGATCATCTCATTGACTTGATTTAATCAGTACGTCGCTGGTCCAATGCTTCAATTCTTATAGTTCATTATTCATCGTTTCTGTTTCATCGTTTAGTTAAGAGGTTATCTCTTGTCACGGCTGGCTGAAATAAATTCGATTGAGACCGAGGCGCTGGCCGCTTCCGTCAAGAAGGGGCGCGGCCTCTCCTTGACGCGCGCGCAGGCGCTCTTGACGACGGCGCTCGCGCTGCTGGTCATTCTGGGTTTTGGTCTGCGGCTGCGCGGGATAGAGCAGATAGGTTTCGCGGAGGACGAGATTAACAAGCTCGAAGCCGTGAGGGCTTACGAGCGCGGCGACATCAGCCCGAACGCCGAGCACCCGATGCTGATGAAGGCTCTGATGTACGCCTCCATGCAGACGGCTCATGCCTGGAATGCGCGCCGCGTTGAGAAGATTAGCGACGAAGCCTCTCTGCGCTTTCCCAACATAGTCTTCGGTGCGCTGACGGTGATTCCCATCTTCCTCTTGACGGCGGCCCTCTTCGACCGCCGCACGGCCCTCGCCGCCGCAGCGTTCTGGGCCTTCGGCATCAACGCCATCACCTACAACCGCATCGCCAAGGAAGACACGCTGCTCGTCTTCTTCATGCTCTTCGGGTTCTACTTTTACCTGCGCGCCAAGCAGACCATCAACTTCGACATCAAGCTCAAGCGTCGTTACTACGGGCTGAGCGGCGCGGCCTTTGGCCTCATGATGGCCTCCAAATATTTCCCGCACTACTTCGGCCTCAACATGCTCTATCATCATCTCTATCACGTGCGCGAGCGCCAGCCCGGTGAGCCGCAGGGCAAGACTCCACTACTTTTCTATATCTGCGTCGTCATCTTTTTTCTGGTGGCGAATCCCGCCGTCTTCTTGCCGCAAACCTGGCAATACCTGAACGCTTACACGAGCGAAAAGCTTTTGACGCACACCGGCTACCTGATGGGCGCGCAGCTTTACAAGAACAATGTCTCGGCCACGCCCTTTCGCGGTACGCCCTTCTATTTCTACGCGCTCTTTCTCGCCATCAAAGTTCCGATTCCGGTGATCCTCGCGTTTGTCGTCGGGCTGGTCCAGTCCTTGCGCCGCTGGCGGCATCCGGGCTACGGCTTTCTCCTACTCACGTTCGCGCTCTGGATCGTGCCCTATTCGCTCTTCGGCTCGAAGTGGCTGCGCTACACGCTCTCGCTGATGCCTTTCGTCTACATGATTGCCGCCGTCGGCCTGATGGTCCTCATCCGATGGGTCGCGGGCTGGTTCAAGAGCGCGGGAGCGAAGCCCGCCTCAAGGTTTGCGATAGCCGTCATGCTGCTCGTTTTCATGGCCCTGCCAGCCTGGACCGCCTACGCCAACGGCCCGCACTATGCTCTTTACACCAGCGCGCTCGGCGCAGGACGCGCGGGCTACTTTTTCCCGCACGATGAGTTCTACGACGACGGACTGCGCGAAGCCATCAGCCTCATCTGCGAGCAAGCTCCGCAGGGCGCAACCATCGCGCATGAAACGCCCGCCGTCCTGCGCTACTACCTGGGCGAACGCGGTCGCACGGACCTCCAATCGCGCGCCCTCTCCGACCCGAAATTCAAGCTTGAGGAAGCATCCAGGCCGCTCTACGTCATCATCCAGCGCGGGCGTACATATTTCGAGAATGTCGAGAAGACGAGGGAAGTGCGCGCGCGCGGGACGAAGGTTTACGAAGGACTGGTCCGCGGCTCTGTGGCCGTCGAAGTCTATAAATTATAATCGCGGTGGTCCGGAGCCAAAGCACTCGCACCCTTTTCCGCGAACTTAGAAACCCGCCCAAGCCCTTTGGCCCATCCTCACGCGCGGCAATTTTACGAAGCTCTAGCTGAGATGTTAGCATCTCTAAAAATATTCATCCGTGATATGAGGCTCGTCTTTGTTCGGCGCGTTCTGGTTTCATCTCCCGCTCGTCCGTGCCACAGGTTCTCAAGGAGTCGTTTATGAAAGCTAAAAAATCCATCTACCTTGTGCTGCCCGCGTGCCTGCTCCTGGCGCTCGCTTTACTCATCGTCACAATCAGCAGCAAGGCGACTGCTCCGATGCGCGCGCAGGTCACAATCCTGGCGACCACGGATCTGCACGGCAACATCTTTCCGCTTGATTACTACACGAACAAGCCGGATTCGCGCGGCCTCGCCAAAGCCGCGACGATCATCAAGGCTGCGCGCAAGGAGAATCCGAACCTGCTGCTGCTGGATTCGGGCGATGTCATACAGGGCACGCCGCTCATCTATTATCACAACAAGAAAAACAACGCGCCGCCGGACCCGATGATGCTGGTCATGAGCGCGCTCAAGTATGATGCGATGGCTGTCGGTAATCATGAATATAACTTCGGTCTCAAGGTGCTTGAGAAGGCGCGCGGCGAAGCGCAGTTTCCCTGGCTCTCCGCCAACACTTATAAGAAGGGAACGGACGAGACGGCCTACCCGCCTTACATTGTCAAGGAAACGGGAGGGGTACGAATCGGCGTGCTCGGCCTGACGACGCCGGGTGTGCCCAACTGGGATAATCCTGAAAATTATGCCGGGCTGGAATTCCGCGAGACCGTCTCGGAAGCGAAAAAGTGGGTCGCGGCTTTGCGCAACGCCGAGCGCGTTGACCTGGTCGTCATCATTATGCACATGGGACTGGAAGAAGATTTGCGCACGGGCGAGGTCAATCCCGGACAGGTCCAGAACGAGAACGCGGCCATCGCGATTGCCGAACAGGTCGCGGGCGTCGATCTCATCCTGATGGGCCACACGCACCGCGAAGTCTCTTCGCTCTATATCAACGGCGTGCTCCTGTCGCAGGCGGACAAGTGGGCGCGGCGCGTCGTGCGTGCAGACATTTATCTGGAGAAGGAGAGCGAAGGCGGTCGGTGGAAGGTGGCTGCCAAGAGCGCGCGGACGATTCCGGTTGATGATGCGGTCAAGCCGGATGAAGAGATACTCAAACTCGCCGCGCCCTATGACCGTGAGACGCAGGCCTGGCTCGGCCATGTCATCGGGCAATCTACAGCGGAGCTGACGGCGCAGGACGCGCGCTTTCGTGATACGGCGATTCTGGACCTCATTCAGCGCGTGCAGTTGGAAGCGGGGCAGGCCGATGTCTCTATGGCCGCGAGCTTCAACCCGCAGGCACGCATCCCTAAGGGTGCGGTCACTGTCCGCGACATCGCAGGGCTTTACGAATACGAGAACACGCTGGTCGTGCTCGAAGTGACGGGGCAACAGTTGAAGGACGCGCTCGAACACTCTGCCCTGTATTTCGGGGCTTATGTCCCGAACAAGCCGGTCCAGGATTTGGTTGACGAAAAGATTCCCGGCTATAACTTCGACATCGCGGCTGGTGTCGCTTACGACCTGGACATCTCGAAGCCTGTCGGGTCGCGTGTACAGAACCTGCGCTTTCGCGGGCAGCCGCTCGGACCGGACCAAAAACTAAAGCTCGTGACCAACAACTATCGCGTCAACGGCGGCGGCGGCTACAACATGTACAAGGGCGCGCCCGTTCTTCATCGTTCGAGCGAAGAGATACGCGAGCTGATTATTGATTGGGTCGAGCGCAACAAGCGTGTCCCGGCAGAGCCTGATAACAACTGGCGGCTGCTGGTTGATGGCCGCCCCGCGAGCGTCCCTCAGCCAACGGCCCGGAGCCGCTAGAGTGGCAAGTGAACTCTTCTTTGAAACACTTGCCGGTTAAATTGAGGCACAAGCGAAAACGGCAAACCGGGGGCTGGCGGTTTGCCGTTTCCTGTGTGAGAGGTGGACCGGGGCAGGCGTTGGTGAGGTTTCCTGCCAGGCTCGCTTCTCAGGCGAGATTGTATGAATCGTTATTCGGCATTGACAAAGACGGTCACGATTTCGACCTGCTCGTTGTTCTTCGCCAACTCCTGCTCGACCGCTTTCTCGGCGCTTGATTTGCTCAGCGCGCGACCATTGGGAGAGCCGTCCCAGACTTCAGCCAGGAAGTAGCGTTGTCCGTACCTGTGGAAGACCAGCTTGGCACGGCTCTCTGATGCGGCAGCCTTTTTGAGGCTGGTCAAGCGCACCACGCCCGCGTTGTTCTGGATGTTCTGGACCAGAATCGCATTACCCTCGTCGGTTATCTGCCTGATGGCATACACGCCTGCGGGGAGCGTCTTGTCGCCAACCATAAAGCCAAAGGAAATCTTCGCACGCAGGCTATTGGGCCTGCTGGTATCGGCTGTGGCGACTGCTGAAACGAACGCGAGGGCAAGAACGAGACCCACTACCGCGACGGCTTTAAGAGCTTCCTTTTTCATCATCTACTCCTTCTGCCCTCTAGAGGGCAACGGTCAATCTGGACCACTGAATTTTTTTGTGGGGGCAAGAAGTGGTCTTGCGACCGACTGCTCTGCGCCACTCTCTGCTGCCCGGCTCTTCTCGGTTGAACCGGGCAGCCGTCCTGACTGGTTGCGACTCGTGTGCCAGAAGCTGGAAGAGGCTCGCGGAAGAGGGCGTGAAGAAGCGCAAGCTGCCTCTGCTTGAAGAAGATAGCGGCTGAGAAGCGATGCCCGCGCCTTGCTTCCGCAGCGTTGCAGCGCTCTCTCTCTCAAGCTCAAAGTCTATCCGTTCGGATAGGCTCGATTATCCTTACGGATAGACTCGAAGCGGGCCTCAAGAGGATGAGCTTCGCGCTCAAGAGCCGAAGCCTGGCGGGCTGCTCTCCTGCGGCGAATTTTTGAAGCGGGCAGATTATTGTTTACTCGCCGTCCCTGCCGACACTAAAATCGCTCGCTAAGGAAACGGCTTCACCGAAAGGGGGCACTGTGGCATGAACCCCAGGCTCGCGGCCATCACCGGGCCGCTCAAAGGAAAAGTCTTCACGCTCGACAAAGACGAGGTTTGCATCGGTCGAGAAACTTCCACGGAGCTGTGCATCCCGGACCGCTCAGTCTCACGTCGTCATTCCCTCATCAAGAGAGAGGCGGACGAGTTTCAGATTACGGACCTGGAAAGCCTGAACAGCACTTTTATCAACGGCGTCCCCGTCAAGCAACGCCTGCTCGCGCACGGAGACCGCATCAAGATAGGCGACTCTCTGCTGCTCTTCCTGCTGCACGAGGAGATGCCGGATGCGACGGAGGTCCAGTTTGATGATCGTCTGAAGACTGGCGAAAGGACGGTCCAGGTACGCGTCGAGGAGGCTTTTCACCTGATGGCGCGCGACCTCTCCGCGCTGATGAAGATCAGCACGGCGATTAGCTCCGTGCGCGGGCTGGAAGAGCTAAAGCAAAAATTGCTGGAGTTGATTTTTGAAGTCGTGCCGGCGGAGCAGGGGGCCATCCTGCTGATAGGTGAAAGCTCTGATGATTTTGCTTCCGTCTTCGGGCTGGACCGGCGGCGAGGGCCTGACCGCACAGTCAGGGTCAGCCGCACTATCGCCCAGAAAGTGCTTCATGAAGGCATCAGTATCCTGAGCAACGATGTGCAGGAGAGCGGCGCTTTTGATGCCACGGAGAGCGTCATGACGACGCGTGTGCGGTCCCTGCTCTGCCTCCCCATCATGCTTTACGAAAGGACGGTTGGCGTCATCTACCTTTACGCCAGCGCCGCCGAGACGCATTTTGATGAAGACCACCTGCAACTTTTAACGGCCATCGCCAGCATCGCCGCCGCCGCACTCGAAAACGCTCGCCACATCGAGCGGCTCGAAAGCGAGAATCAAAGATTGCGCGCGGACGTGCGCGTCGAGCACAACATGATTGGCGAGAGCCAGCGGCTGCGCGAAGTCTACCAGTTCATCGCGAGGGTCGCGCCGACAGACTCAACCGTCCTCATCACGGGCGAATCGGGGACGGGCAAGGAGCTGGTCGCGCGTGCCCTGCATCAGAACAGCCGTCGCGCCGGGCGTGCCTTTGTCGCCGTCAACTGCGCCGCGCTGACGGAGACGCTGCTTGAATCCGAACTGTTCGGCCACGAGAAGGGAGCTTTTACGGGCGCGCTCTTGCAGAAGAAGGGTAAGCTCGAAGTGGCCGACGGCGGGACGATTTTTCTGGATGAAGTCGGCGAGATGAATCCTGCTTTGCAGGCCAAGCTGCTGCGCGTCTTGCAAGAGCGCGAGTTCGAGCGTGTCGGCGGGACTCGCACCATCAAGGTGGACCTGCGCGTCATCACTGCCACCAACAGAGACCTCGAAGAAGCCATCAAGCAAGGCTCTTTTCGCCAGGACCTCTTCTACAGGCTCAACGTCGTCTCGCTGGAAACGCCCCCCTTGCGCGAGCGGCGCGAGGACATCCCGCTTCTGGCGAGCTACTTCGCGGAGAAGTACGGGGCCAAGTGCAACCGGCGCATACAGGGCATCTCTACGGAAGCACGCGCTCTGCTCTTGAATTACGATTGGCCCGGCAATGTACGCGAGCTGGAAAACGCCATCGAGCGTGCAGTCGTCCTCGGCTCAACCGAGCACATCCTGCCCGAAGACCTGCCCGAAGCCCTGCTCGAAACAGAATCGGACCAGGGGCTTCCCGCCACCCAATACCACGAGGCCGTGACCGAGTTGAAAAGACAGCTCATCCTCAAGGCGATGGACCAGTCCGCAGGCAACTTCACAGAAGCCGCCCGCCTGCTCGGCCTCCACCCGAATTATCTACACCGCCTGATACGCAACATGAATTTGAGAGAAGCTCTCAAGTAACACGTCAGCGCGGCAACGATGAACTGAAGGATCGCCAGCCACCGCAGACGCGAGAGGCACAGAGTGTAAGTAAGAAAGATGTCTTGAAAAGTCTTATAAAACCCTAATTTATCTTCTCTGGGTCTCTGTGGCTCTGTGGCTCATCCTCCGAGTTTCCCGCCGTCTCTGCTTTGATTTCAGGATGGAGCGTGGCGTGGCGTTTCCAGCGGCGGTAGAGGTCGAGCGAGAGCGCGAGCCAGAGGCCGCCGAAGAGATAAGCTCCGAGCACGTCGCTGGGCCAGTGCGCGCCCAGATAGACGCGCGAGAGGCCGACGAGAGCTACTGGAAGAATAGTCAGCGCGAAGGCCAGACGGCGCGTGAGAGAGCCTCTCGGGAGAAGCGCGTAGGCAACGAAGAAAAGAAAACCGAAGAAGCAGACATAGAACGTGACGTGGCCGGATGGAAAGCTCTCAGACCCTGAACGTATCATCACCTGGACCAGATTGGACGAGGGGCGCGGGCGCGCGATAAAGAGCTTAATCAGGCGATTGACCAGCTCGCCGCCGCCCGCGCTGAAGAGAAGCGCCGCGGCCTCGCTGCGTAAGCCGAGGAGCAGAAAAATGATAATCGTGATGGTGGTTAAGATAAAGGGAGTCAAACCGTTTCCGAAGAGAGAGACAAAGCACATCAGCGTCGGCAGGCCGCGCAGCGGAAAAGTCTGCCAGGCGATGGCCGCCGCCCTGTCCCAGGCGAAATAGGCGTAGAGCCGTGCGAAGACGGCCAGCACGCCGAAGGCCGCGAGCATCGTCAGATAAACAGTCTCGACGCGCCACAAACGCCGCGCCGCCCGCAGCCGCCGCACCCTCTCGAAAAAGGAAGGTTTAATCAACGCTCGATTCTGGTTCTCGTCCATCAGGATAAATCCAAACCTTCCCGGCTCAAGTTGAGAATGACAATCAGGCTCCTTGCGCGCCCTCGGTCTACGGTTAGCGCGTGCGACTTCGGGTACAGTATAATCTTGATTAACTTTTCTCCCGAAGATAGGCCAGCCGGAGTGTTTAGAGCAAGGAGCGTGGGAAGCGTCTTTCATGCTCTTGAGCGCAGACCCTTGGCGGGAGAGTGTGACAAATTGTTAAGAGTTGAATATAGAGAAGGACTTTATCTGCCGGAGCTGGACCTGTGGCTCGATGCCGACGGGCCGCGAGAGCGCTGCGTCATCTCGCACGGCCATTCGGACCACATCGCCGAACACCGCTCGATTATCGCCACGCCGGAGACTGCGCGCATCTTTCGCCATCGCTGCGGCGAGGCCGAGATGGAGACACTCGCTTACGGCGAGCGCCGCGATTACGGTCGCTTTGCCCTGACCTTCTTTCCGGCGGGCCACTGTCTAGGCTCTGCGCAAGTCCTTATCGAAGCCGACGGCGAGCGGCTGGTTTACACGGGCGACATCAAGCTGCGTCCGAACGCTGCCGCCGAAACGGCTGTCATCGTGCCCTGCGATACGCTCGTCATGGAATCCACTTTTGGCGACCCGCTCTATCGCTTCCCGCCGGATGTCGTGACGACGGCGCGTCTCTACGCGGGCGTTGACCGCGCGCTCTCGGATAATCGCGTGCCCGTCGTCCTCGCTTACGCGCTCGGCAAGGGACAGGAGGCGCTTGAGCTGCTCTTACGCAACGATTATCGCGTCACGCTCCACGGCTCTGTCTGGAACGTCTCGGAGATTTACCGCGAGCTGGGCGTAGAGTTTTCCGGCCCCTATGAAAAATATGACCGCGAACACCTGCGCGGGCGCGTCCTGATAGCCCCGCCCGGCTGTCGCAAGCAGCCTATGATTACCAATATCGAGCGCCGCTACGTGATCATGCTGACAGGCTGGGCCTTACACAAAAGCGCGCCCTACATGTACCGCAACGTGGACCTCATTCTGCCCCTCTCCGACCACGCGGACTACGATGAGCTACTCCGCCTCGCACGCGAATCCGGCGCCGCGCGCATCATCACCATGCACGGCCCGCCCAAGTTTGCCGCACACCTCAGAGAGCTTGGCTTCAACGCCGAACACCTGGCACATCACCCGGGCGCGGAGCCAGCCAAAAAGCGCGCGACCAAAAAGGCCGCGACCGCCGTCGAGCAATCGCTTTTTGATTGAGCGAAACATGCTGCGGAATAATTCAAAGGCTTGCGTAGCCAAAGACCTGAATCGCGGCCCTCGCCCGCTTCTGCTGTGGCGGAAAGCCTGTTCAGGGCGGATTGCAAATGAGTTTACCCAGACCGGGCGAGCTTGTAGGGGCAGGGACAAGCCCTGCTCCTACTGTTGTTGCGCTGCCTGGTAAATGCAAATGGAAACTGCTCTGGATTACGCCGTGCTGGTCTTGCTGCGCTCTCGCGTGCGTTCTTCTATGAGTTGTGTGATGGCCTGCTCAAGGTTTGAATCAATGGCTTGAAGCTGTTCGAGGATTCGTGTGGGAAGACGCAGGGTGATGATTTCTACGGCTTCGGGCGGCTCTGCGATGGCCGTCTTGACTTCGTCCAGGAGGACTTCGTAGTTGATGGGCTTTGAGAGAAATGCTTGCACGCCCAGACGCTGGCAGAGGTCTCGGTGCAGGTTGCCGGATTCGCCTGTCACGATGATGACGGGGACGCTCGCATTGATAGAGCGAATCTCGTGCAGGACCTGCGCACCGTGCATCTCCGGGAGCGTCATGTCGAGGACTACGCAGTCAGCGCCGTTGGCCCGAAACTCAGCCAGCCCTTCCTCCCCGGTGTAAGCGTTGCGGACCTTGTAGCCGGATTTTTTTAAGGTCGTTTCATAAAGTTCAGCCAAATCCTCTTGATCTTCGATCACAAGAATGCAATGCTCTCCCACGATAAAATTCCCCCTGAAAAGTGTTCCGTCAAAGGCCGCCTGGTCAGCGTTGATAAATTGAGCCAAGCTCGGATGACAGACGGCTAGCCGGCCCTTGACTGTTAACTGATTACTGAGAGCCGCAGTATAACAGAAAAGCTTTATGACTACGCCCATCGCCATCACGCTCGCGCTGCTGGTCGTCGCCGTCATTCTCTTCGGGACCGAAAAGATTCCGATTGACATCGTCACGATCCTGCTCGTCATCGCCCTGATTCTGACGGGGACGCTGACGCCCGCCGAGGCTTTTTCGGGTTTCGGCAACGACATCGTGATTACTATCGCGGGCCTCTTTATCCTGACGGGCGGGCTGGTCAAGACGGGCGTCATTGATATTGTCGGCAGACGCCTGCATCGCATCTCCGGCGGTAACGAGTTTCGCCTGACGGTGCTCATCATGCTGGTCGCCGCGGCCTCCGCCTCAGTCATGAAGAACACGACGACGACGGCGATGTTCGTCCCCGTCGTGCTCGGCATCTCGGAGCGAGCACGCGTCGCTCCGTCAAAGCTGCTGATGCCGCTCGCCTTCGGCGCGATCCTCGGCGGCACATGCACGCTGATAGGCACTTCCACAAACCTCGCCGTGAGCGGCGCGCTGCCGCGCTACGGAATGCAGCCCTACTCCATGTTTGAGCTGACCTGGGTCGGCGTCCCGATTGTGTTTGTCGGGCTGCTCTACATGCTGCTCGTGGGGCTGCGGCTGCTGCCCTACAGGGGGCAGAACGATTCGCTCGCGGACCAGTATCACATACGCGAGTATATGTCGGAGGTGCTGGTCCTGGATGATTCGCCGCTCGTCGGGAGAACTCTGGCCGAAGCCAACCTCAGCGACGAGCTGGACCTGACGGTCGTCGGCATCATGCGAGGCAAACAGGGGCGCATCGCGCCAACCAGAAATGAGAAGATTCAGGCGGAGGACTTACTGCTGGTCCAGGGACGCATGGAAGACATTCTGCGCGTCAAGACGGAGGCCGGAATCGAGATTAAAGCCGACTTTAAGTTGAGCGACCGGATGCTCGAAGACGGCAACGTCGAGCTGTTTGAAGTGATGGTCCTGCGCGGCTCTGACTTTATCGGGCGGACCCTCAAAGGTCTCAGATTCCGCCAGCGCTTCGGGCTGACCGTCCTCGCCGTCAACCGCCACGGCGTCGCCCTGCTCTCGAAGATTAGCACCGTCAGCCTGCGCTTCGGAGATGTCCTGCTGGTCCAGGGCAAGCGCGAAAACATAGAGCCGCTGGCGGCTGAAGGACACCTCCTGCTGCTCGAAGACGTCTCGGAGCGGCAGGGCCGCACGGGCAAACGTCACTGGGCGCTCCTCGCCTTCGGCATCTTCCTTTTCTTCTCAGTCTTTCATCCATGGGGGCTGCCGCTCCCGGTCGCCGTCCTCATCGGAGTGCTCATCCTGCTCGGGACGCGCGCCGTCCGTACACAGGAGATGTATGACATGGTGGAGTGGCGCTTGATTGTGCTTATCGCCGGGATGATTAGCTTTGGCGTGGCGATGGAGAAGACGGGCGCGGACAAGTTTCTGGCCGATATGATCGTCAGGGCGACAGGCTCTTTTGGTCCACTGGCTGTGCTCGCGGGGTTCTTTATCATGACGGTCGCCATTACGCAGCCGATGTCTAACCAGGCGGCGGCCCTCGTCATGCTCCCCATCGCCGTCAAGACCGCGCTCGCGCTCGGTCTCAACCCGCGCGCCTTCGCCGTGACGGTCACTTATGCCGCCTCCTGCTCCTTCATCACGCCGCTTGAGCCGGCCTGCGTCCTCATCTTTACGCCCGGACGCTACCGCTTCTTCGATTTCGTCAAGGTCGGCACGATCCTGACCCTCGCCGTCTTTATCATCGTGCTCCTGCTCGTCCCCCTCTTCTGGCCGCTCTATGCGCAATAGAAAGGCAACGACATGAAAGCCAAAAGGTAACGCCGAAAAGCTCTGTTTAGCCCTTTTCCCTTTTGCCTTTTGGCTGTGACCTGACTATAATGCGCGGGCTTTGAAGAAGAGCGGACGATTCCGGCAGAGAACGTCAACTCGCTTTAAGCTTCCGTCCGACTAAATAACTTTTAAGCATGGCAATCACACCCGTTTGGAAAGAGCGCGGGCGGCCCGCGCGTCTCAAGAAGGCGACGCCGACGCGTACACCGCTGCGCGCTCTCGCCGCAGGCATCTCGCAGGCCGCACGCCACGCTCTGGCAGAGCCTTACATGCTCACGGTCGAGCACCGTGCGATAGCCCTGCGCCGTCTACCCGCGCAGCTCAACGGCCTGCGTCTCGTCCAGCTTTCGGATATACATCACAGCCCCTTCACAGGCAGCCAGCAGATCGAGCACGCCATCGAGACGGCCAACAGCCTGGAGCCGGACATCATTGCCCTGACGGGCGATTATGTCTCGCACGAGCGCGAATATGCGGCCCCCTGCGCGGAGATGTTGGGACGCCTGCGCGCACGCTACGGGGTCTTCGCTGTGCTCGGCAATCATGACCACTGGACCGACGCGGCGCTTATCACGGACCTCTTTCGCTTGCAAGGCATCAGCGTTTTAATCAACGAAGGAATGCGCTTTGAGCTGCGCGGGGCCTCCTTCTGGCTCGCGGGCGTGGACGATACTATGGTCGGGCTGGAAGATTTGCCGCTGGCACTGGCAGGCTCGCGCAGAGACGAAATGAAGCTCCTGCTCGCGCACAATCCCGTCATCTTGCGTCGAGCCGCGCGCGCAGGCGTAGACCTTGTTTTAAGCGGACACACGCACGGCGGGCAGGTCACCTGGCGCTCCGAGCAGAGCGCCTCTGGCCGACCTCGTCGCCGACTGCTGCGCGGCCTCGGTCATCAGGGCGAAACGCAGATTTACGTCACACGCGGCCTCGGGACAGTCGTCCTGCCCATACGCTACGGCTGCCCGCCCGAAGTCTCTCTCCTCGAACTGCGGTGCGCCTGAAGGAATTTTAGATTTTTGATTGGCGATTTGAAGAAGAGGATGAAAGCCAAGCTTTTCGATGATTCTTTTTAATCGCCAATCTAAAATCTAAAATTTAGTCTATGTCTTCGTCTTCCCGCATCATCACGCTGCCCAACCTGCTGACCATCTTTCGCATGGTGCTGATTCCCGTCTTCGCTTCATCGCTCTTCTACCAAAGGTTTGTCTTGGCGCTCGCGGTCTTTATCGTGGCGGGAGTGACGGACGGGCTGGACGGGCTGCTGGCGCGGCGCTTTAACCAGAAATCCCAGCTCGGCACGATCCTCGACCCGATTGCCGATAAACTCCTGCTGGTGACGGCCTTCGTCGTGCTTTCGCTCCCCTCTATCAGCCCGCACCCCAGACCCAGCCATTTCCCTGTCCCCTTCTGGGTGACGGCGACTGTCATCAGCCGCGATGTCTTTATCGTCGTCGGCGCGGCGGCCATACACATCATGACGGGCTTTAAGGGATTTCGCCCCTCATGGCTCGGCAAGGCCAGCACGACCGTACAGATTCTGGGCATCGTCGCCATCCTCATCGCCTCCATCTTCCCCAGCGGGAGCGGCTACTATCTGCCCACCATCTACACGACCGTCTTCGCCTTCGCGGCCATTTCCGGTCTTCATTACATCTATTTCGCCTCACGTCTCCTCAACGAAGAGCGCCGCCAGGCCGAATAGCTCCGCCTCGATTTCTCTTTCCAGAGACTCCCTGTTCTCTTCAAAGCCTTGCAAGTTAAAGGTTTAAATTGTCATCGAAAAGCTTCGGGAGGTTCAAAATAAAAGTTGACAAGGGGAGACTCAAGTATTATATTAAGGGCGTGTTCAACCCGCTTTCGAGTTCGGACTATTGGGTAATGCTTGAGGCTGCTCAAGAGTCGCATGAAGAGCGGGCGGCGGGCGTTGTCCTTTGAGGGCAGCGTCAGGGCGGGAAATCATGATCGGGAGAAGAAGAGAGCAATGAGTAAGATTATCGGAATAGATTTAGGCACGACCAATTCCGTGTTGGCCGTGATGGAAGGCGGCAAGCCTGTCGTCATTACCAACTCGGAGGGTGGTCGGACGACGCCTTCCGTGGTGGCTTTTGCAAAGGATGGCAACCGCCTGGTCGGTCAGGTCGCCAAGCGTCAGGCCGTGACCAATCCTGAGAATACGGTTTATTCAATCAAGCGTTTTATGGGCCGTCGCTTTGAAGAGGTGACGGAAGAGATTAAACAGGTTCCTTATAAAGTTCAGGCCGCGCCCAACGGCGACGTGCGCGTTTTCGCCGGGGGCAAGGATTGGAGTCCGCCGGAGATTTCGGCCATGATCCTGCAAAAGTTGAAGCAGGCTGCCGAAGAGTTCCTGGGCCAGAAGGTTGAGAAGGCGGTTATTACCGTTCCGGCCTACTTCAACGACGCGCAAAGGCAGGCCACCAAAGACGCTGGCCGCATTGCGGGTCTGGAAGTCGAGCGCATCATCAACGAGCCGACGGCAGCCGCGCTCGCCTACGGCCTCGACAAAAAGAAGGAAGAGATTATCGCTGTCTTTGACTTTGGCGGCGGCACCTTCGACATCTCGATTCTGGAAATCTGGGGTGAGGGGAGCCTACAGGTCAAGAGCACCAACGGCGACACGCATCTCGGCGGCGACGATATAGACGAGCGCCTCATAGAGTGGATTATAGAAGAGTTCAAGCGCGACCAGGGGATTGATTTATCGAATGACAAGATGGCGCTTCAGCGGCTCAAGGAGGCCGCCGAGAAGGCCAAGATAGAGCTTTCCTCAACGATGGAGACGGAGATTAACCTACCCTTCATCACGGCGGACGCCTCCGGGCCAAAGCATCTCGTCCTCAAACTGACGCGGGCCAAGTTCGAGGCCCTTATCGCGGAGATTCTCCAGCGTTTACGCACGCCGGTCGAGCAGGCGCTGAAGGATGCGGGGATTGACGCCGCGAAGGTTGACGAGGTGGTGCTTGTCGGCGGCTCTACGCGTATCCCTAAAGTTCAGGAGATGGTCAAGGACATCTTCGGTAAAGAGCCTAATAAGAGCGTCAATCCTGATGAGGTGGTGGCTGTCGGAGCGGCCTTGCAGGCCGGAATTATTTCGGGCGAGAAGACGGACATTCTCCTCATAGACGTGACACCGCTCTCGCTCGGCATCGAAACTCTGGGCGGCGTCTTTACCAAGATGATCGAGCGCAACACGACGATTCCGGCTGGCAAATCGGAGATTTTTTCGACCGCTTCGGATAACCAGACTTCGGTCGAGGTCCACGTCCTACAGGGCGAGCGCCCGCTGGCCGCGGACAATCGCACGCTCGGCAAATTCCATCTCATAGGGATTCCGCCCGCGCCGCGAGGCGTCCCGCAGATCGAGGTCAAGTTTGACATAGACCCGAACGGTATCGTCAACGTCACGGCCAAGGATATGGGCACGGGCCGCGAGCAGAAGATTACCATCACGGCTTCATCCGGTCTCTCTAAAGAAGAGATTGACCGCATGATGCGCGATGCCGAATCGCACTCGGCGGACGATGCGCGCAAGCGCGAGGAGATCGAAGCGCGTAACCGTCTGGACGGGCTGACCTACCAGATGGAGAAGACCTTGAGCGAAAACCGCGAGAAGGTCGCAGCGGTCGCCACGGATGTCGAGGCGGCCATCGCGGATGCGAAAAAGGCTTTGCAGGATGGCGGCGTAGAGAATATGAACGGCGCTTATGAACGCCTGCAAACGGCCTCTCATAAACTCGCGGAAGCTCTCTATCAAGGCTCTGCGGGTGACAGCAGCAGCAGCGGCTCGGCGGAGCAGGCTTCGGCGGCTGGCGCGGCTGCCGGTTCGGCTGGCGCTGGCGGAACTGCCGCCGGCGGCGAAGATAACGTGATAGATGCCGAGTACATTGACGTGGACGAAAACAAGTAAGACTTAGGTGACAGGTAACGGGTGACAAGTGACGGGAAGTAAAAAGCGCTTTCTCC
>DASWMI010000095.1:0-23007 GCA_036399835.1 Pyrinomonadaceae bacterium
ACCGACGGCAAGGCAGATCAGCGCTGTCCCGACGGGGCCGAAATTGAGATAGCCTTCTGTAGGGAGACCGATGCCGAACGCCGTTCTATCGGCCCCCTCTTCGGTCGTCAACCCATATTCAATAGCAAACTTTCGAGAGGCATCTCCAAAAACCGGTTTGTCGGGCCAGATGGCTCTTGGAATAATCGCGAAAGCGAAGTTGTACAGCGTTTCCCCTTCTCGATAGGGGATCGTCGCGGGCGTCAGGTCGTAGACGTGCCCGAACAGGCTGAGAAAATCAAGGCGACTCGTTGTGGAATCCAGCGAATCATTCGGGTCTCTCTCTCCAAGCGCGGTCTCCTGCCAGAAAGTAGCTGCCTCCGTAACCCATACCTCTGTTCTTTGCCAGGCCGTCATTTCTGCGACTTCCGCGCTGTTATTCCACAGTTGCGCGCGGACGATGTGTTTAGCGGGAGATAAGAACAGAAGGACCACCAGCAAGATAGCGCACTGTTTCCAGGGTATCCTTTTCGTAAAATTCCACAATGCGATGATGAGGACGAGAATCGGGACGAGCACGTCTTCGAGCATTGCCGTACCCGTTCCCTTCAGCACGGCCACCGCTACAATCGCATAGAGGAGGGGTTTATAAAACCATCTCGCCTCTTTCTTGTAAGTCAGCCAGACGAGGATACCTATGCAGACATAGACCTGTTTTTGCAGCAGACCGATGACGGCAGAAAATTGAATAGCATTCTCTCCGAAAACATACTGCGAAAATTGAGGAAGAAACGGCGCGGCTATTCCAACCACCAGACAAAAAATAAAAGCCTTTTTCTCATCCAGATTAAGCTGATAGGTGGGGACGAGATTTGATATTCGCCTCCCCTGCGACCAGTAAAATCCAGCCTGAAGAAAGATGAGGCCGAAGATAGAGAGCACCAATGCTGCATTGATATTGCCCATCTCAATCAATAGCGTCTCGCCAAAGGCATCGAGTTCCGGTCGGCGCATCAGGACAGGCAGGCCGAATTGCGCGCCGTAGGCCAGACACAGGAGTGGAAAAACCGGGACGTATGGATTGCCTTGACTGATAAAGCGAATCATCGGAAAGATGGATAGGATGATTAAGACGAGGCCCAGCGCAACCGTCAGAGATGGGGTCTCCGAACCCGCAAAGCCTAATGGCACTAATAGCAGCGAGCACAGCGAGAGAAATCCGAAGATGTAAATCGGCTTTCGGCGCGGAGTCTTTAGTTGAAGTATCGAACTCATTAAAAGGTAATCAGGATTTGAAAAGGTTGTAATAGAGCAGCGCAACGAAGCCCAAGATCATGGCCGAAGCGAGTGGAACCGCCCATTGACGAGGAACTAGGTAGGCCATTAGGCCCGTCAACACGATCAGGGAGAGCAACACCACCTCGTAGCGCTTCATCAGGCGAGCCATTATAGTTAATATACTCTCAACTTCAAAATAATCGCTTGTTCTTATTTATACTCAAAACTGACAGCTTAGGGGCAGGCTTAGGGGCAGAGCATAAAAATAGGCCACCTGCGCGGGCGACCTATCTTGTTGATTATAAACTGATGAGCCGAGCAGGACTCGAACCTGCGACCCACTGGTTAAAAGCCAGTTGCTCTACCAACTGAGCTATCGGCCCTCGTGCTTGTAACTTGTGAAAGTATTTAAGCATAGGGAAGTGAAGTTATCAAGCAGGACCACTTTGAATTGCTCGATGCCAAGATGCGGTGTGCCCTGGCGGTTGGCTGTTAAGGTAAGGAAGCAGCGAGCAGGATTGAGGGCGCTGACTTTAGGGTCAGGGTTCGAGCCATTTGCCGAGGGCGGATTGGCGGATGATGATGGTCTGGCTGCGTTCCGGACCAGTGGAGACAAGACCGATCTCGACGCCTATCTTGTCCGAGAGAAATTCTATGTAGGTGCGCGCGGCTTTCGGCAGGTCTTCGATGCGTGTGACGCCTTCGGTCGAGGTTTTCCAGCCGGGCAGCGTCTCGTAAACGGGTTCGACGCGGCGCAGGTCTTTCGAGACGGCGGGGAAGGATTCGAGCGCGCGGCCATCCATGCGATAACCTGTGCAGACCTTGATTTCGTCGAGGACATCGAGCACATCTAGCTTGGTCAGGGCGACGGAGGAGAAGCCGTTGATGTCCGCGGCGTAACGCGTGGCGAAGGCGTCGAACCAGCCGCAACGACGCGGGCGGCCCGTGACCGCGCCATACTCGCGCCCGCGCTGGCGTATAAGATGGCCCATCTCCGCTTCGGATTCGAGCATCTCGGTTGGGAATGGGCCTTCGCCTACGCGCGTCGTGTAGGTGCGGACGATGCCGAGCGCTCCCGTGATGCGGTGCGGCGCGAGACCCGTTCCCGCGGGAGCGCCGCCAGCGGTCGTGCTTGAAGAGGTCACGAAAGGGTATGTCCCGTGGTCCACATCAAGCAGCGTGGCCTGCGCGCCTTCGAGCAATATCGTGCGGCCCTCGCGCGCAGCCTTGTTGAGAAAATGCGTCGTGTCCGTAATAAAAGGCGCGAGGCGCTCGGCGTAAAGCGAGGTCTCATCGTAAATCGGCTCGACATCTAGGGCTTTGCCGCCGTAAGCAACGATGATGCGATTGGCATCCTCAAGATTGCGCTCGATACGAGAGCGCAAGGTCTCAGGCACGAGCGCATCAGCGACGCGTATGCCGCGCCGCCCCGCTTTGTCTTCATAGGCAGGGCCAATGCCGCGCAGCGTCGTGCCGACGCGCTCGTTGCCCAGACGCTCTTCGCTGGTGTGGTCCAGCGCGCGATGATAGGGGAGTATCAGATGCGCGCGCGAGCTGACGCGCACGCGGTCGGGCGTGACAGCCACTCCCTGTGTGGCGAGCTGGTCCGCTTCGTCGAAAAAAGCTTTTGGGTCAATGACCATCCCGTTGCCGAGGACGCATACTTTATCAGGATGCACGACGCCCGAAGGAAGTAGACGCAGGACGAATGAGCGATCCCCCACATAGACTGAATGCCCTGCGTTGTGGCCGCCCTGATAGCGCGCGATAATATCAAACCGCTCGGCCAACAGGTCCACGATCTTGCCTTTTCCCTCATCGCCCCACTGGGCGCCTACGACGACGATAATCATGATAATAGTCTGAGAGTCTGAGAGTCCGGAGTCTGAGAGTTAAAAGCTTTTGTCTTCTGACTCCTAGGCTCTCAGACTTAAATCTCAGCTCGCTTTCTCAAGCTTAGCTGGCTTCTCTATGAAGTAGAAGCTGCATGTGCCGCGCACTTCGTCCAGGTCGCGTCGGGTGATGGGGAAGAGGCGGCACTGGTTGGGGCGGTCTTCGTAAATGCCGCAGGTCGTTGTCCCGTCAAGATGTTTTTTGAGGAACGGGCATTTGAAGAGTATCTCGCAGCATGCGCCGCAGCGGTTGCAGTCGCCGCGACGCAGGGCGAGCGCTTCGATGACTTCCTGTTTGCGGAAGTTGGCGCTGACAAATCGCCGGAGCTTGCCCTGTGCCTGCCGCGCGCGAAACTTGGCGTCGGCGACCGCGCGCAGCCGCAGCCGCTCGGCCAAACGATCTTCGAGCGTGCGCCTCTGTGCGCGAAGCTTGGGCGTGGGTCTCATAAGCGGAGCGGCCCGCAAGCTATAGATGAGCTGCCAGAGACCGGTCAGCAAACTTTCACGGACCCCTCGCTGCTCATCTCTGATTTATCAAGCACAAAAATGGCGCGAGACCGTTTCCGCTTGGGAAGGCAAACGGCCCGCGCCCGTAGAGCTTTAAACCATCAGGCGCTGGCCGTGCTGCTGACATGCTTTTCAATCATCCGCGCGATGGCCTCTTTGCTGACCGCGCCGACCACGCGCTCTTCCTCTTTACCGTTCTTGAAGACAATCAGTGTCGGGATGCCCTTGATGCCATAGCGTTGTGAGACGGACGGGTTCTCGTCCACGTTCAATTTATAGACGCGTGCCGAGCCTGAATACTTCTCCGCCACGGCATCCACCGTCGGCGCCAGCATCCGGCAGGGTGCGCACCATGCGGCCCAGAAATCAACCAGCACGGGCTGGTCCGATTGAAGGACATCTTTTTCAAAACTGCTATCGCTGACTTCGGTCACGTGCTCGCTCATACTCTGTTCTCCTTAATTTCTCTTGAGGAAGGGAAACCGGAAGCGAGCCAACACGCTTGCGCTTTCCATCCTCCAAAATCCGCTCAATCCTAAAACCTCTGTAGGCTTAAAACAGGTCTTTCGCTTTACAGCTTCATCACGCTCTGATAAAGCTCCAGATACTTGTCCGCCGCGGCCTGCCATGAAAAATCCTGGCTCATGCCGTTAAGCTGAATCTGCCTCCACGTGTCAGGTTCGTTATAAAAGTAGAGCGCTTCGTGGATTTTTTCAAGCAGCGCGGGGGCCTCGTAGCGCTCAAACTTAAAACCGTTGCCGGTGCGCGCCGTCCAGTCGAAGCTCTGGACCGTGTCGTCAAGCCCTCCGGTGGCGCGGACCACAGGGACTGTCCCGTAGCGCATGCTGTACATCTGGTTTAGCCCGCAAGGCTCATAGAGCGAAGGCATCAGGAAAATGTCCGCCCCCGCTTCGATCTGGTGCGCGAGCGGCTCGCCCGCGTAACCTATGTAAACGCCCACGCGTTCAGGGTAGCCGTCGCGCAGAGCCTGCAAGAACTGCTCATACTCTTTGGCACCAGCCCCGAGCGCAATAAAAAAAGGACCCGTTGCCAGCATCCGGCCCGCCACCTCTCTAATCAGGTCGTAGCCTTTCTGAGAGACAAGGCGCGAGATGATGGCTATGATGGGCCGCTCCGCTTCCAGAGGCAGCCCGAAATGACGCAGCAGATCAAGCTTGCACTCGCGCTTGCCGGAGAGGTCCGCCGCGCTGAAGTGGGCTGCGATGTGCGGGTCCGTCGCGGGATTCCAGACCTCATAATCAACGCCGTTCGTGATACCTAGCAAGCGGTCTCTGCGCGCACGCGTCAGCCAGTCCAGGCCGTAACCCTGTTCGCGCGTCTGAATCTCAAGCGCATAACGACGGCTCACCGTCGAGAGCGCATCGCTCGTCATCAGCCCTGCCTTGAGCGCCGAAGCCACGCCGTTGAAGAGAAAGACATCCACGTCTTCCTTCGCGCCAAAGCCCATTCGCCAGAGGTCGCCCGGATTGAAAGCTCCCTGATAAGCCAGATTGTGTATCGAAAAGAGGGAGCGCGTCGCTGCGAAAAACTGGTCCAGTCGGCGGCGCTTGCGCAGCTCTACGGAGGCGAAGCCGCAGGGCCAGTCGTTGCCGTGAATAATGTCGGGCGGTACGCCCAGCCGCTTCATAAGCGACAGCGCGGCGCGACAGAAAAAAGCATAACGCTCGTGGTCATCCTGATAGCCGTAAATCTGCGGTCGCCCGAAAAACTCCGGGGCTTCGATGAAAAAGGCCGGAGCGCCAGCCGCGCCCGATTGCCAGACGCGCAACTGCCGCACACCGTCAAGCCATTCAACCTCTAAATTATCAAAGACCTCTGCTTCGAGCAGCCCGCGCTCGACCTGGTTGTGGAGCGGGAGGATGATAAAAGCGTCGGCGCCCTTTTCGGTTAAAGCCTTTGGCAGCGCGCCCGCCACGTCCGCCAGACCGCCGGTTTTGGCGAAGGGAACGACCTCAGACGAAATGACGGCAACGCGCAAATCTTCACACTAACCACGCTTTTATGGCGCGTCCGAGCGAAACCGGATTGCTAGAGCTTGAGAGGGATAATATGCGAGGGGTGGGCCGGTTTGTCAATGCGCCGTTTTCAGTTTTGAGTTTTCGGTTTTCAGTGACAGGAAAAGCGGAACGCCTTTGGCTGAAGACTGAAAACCGAAAACTCAAAACTATTTTAGCTCTGCATTGAAGCGAGAAATTCGGCGTTGGACTTGGTCTTTTCCAGACGTTCGAGAACGACTTCCATCTGCTCTACTGGCGAGAGCGGGTTCAGGACGCGGCGCATGACCCAGATACGATTGAGGTCTTCCTTGTTGATGAGCAGCTCTTCCTTGCGCGTGCCGGAGCGTTGCAGGTCAATGGCAGGGAAGAGACGCTTATCGCTCAGGCGACGGTCGAGATGGATTTCGCTGTTGCCCGTGCCCTTGAACTCCTCGAAGATAACGTCGTCCATGCGCGAGCCCGTGTCAATCAGCGCCGTTGCGATAATCGTCAGGCTGCCGCCTTCTTCTATGTTACGGGCCGCGCCGAAAAATCGCTTGGGGCGTTGCAGCGCGTTGGAATCAATACCGCCGGAGAGAATCTTACCGGAGGGTGGCACGACGGCGTTGTGCGCGCGCGCCAGACGCGTAATCGAATCGAGCAGGATAACCACGTCGCGCTTATGCTCGACGAGGCGCTTGGCCTTTTCGATAACCATATCCGCGACCTGCACGTGGCGCGTCGGCGGCTCGTCAAAGGTCGAAGAGATAACCTCGCCGTTGACCGAGCGCTGCATGTCCGTGACCTCTTCGGGGCGCTCGTCGATGAGGAGCACGATGAGCGTCACTTCCGGGTGATTTTCCGTGATGGAGTTGGCGATGGTTTGCAGGAGCATCGTCTTGCCTGTGCGCGGAGGCGCGACGATCAATGCGCGCTGCCCCTTGCCGATGGGCGTCACGAGGTCAATGACGCGCGCCGAAAGGTTTTCGCGCTGGACTTCCATACGCAGTTGCTCTGTCGGATAGAGCGGCGTCAGGTTGTCAAAGAAGACCTTTTCGCGGGCCTGGTCAGGGGCCTCGAAATTGATGGCCTCGACCTTGATGAGCGCAAAGTAGCGCTCGCCCTCTTTGGGCGGGCGAATCTGTCCGCTCACCGTATCGCCCGTGCGCAGGTCGAACTTGCGTATCTGCGAAGGGCTGACGTAAATGTCGTCCGGGCCGGGCAGATAGTTATACTCAGGCGCGCGCAGAAAACCGAACCCGTCGGGGAGGGTTTCAAGCACGCCTTCCGAAAAGATGAGTCCGCTCTTTTCCGTCTGCGCGGCGAGAATCTTAAAGACCAATTCCTGCTTGCGCATGCCTGTTGCGCCGGGGACATCCATCGTCTTGGCGATGGATGTCAGCTTGGAGATGGACATTTCCTTGAGGTCGGCCAGGTTGAAGATGTCGTTGTTGCCGTCTTCCCTATTCTCTCTGCCTTCCCTGGGAGTCTCTTTCTCTTCCGCCGGAGCCTCTTCTTCTGTGGCAGTAGTGGTGGCGATGGTGCTGTCGCCGTTGACATCAGTGCTGCTACTGCTGGTGCTGTTCTTGGTTGCACTCTTGGTGCGTGTGACACGTTGTGACATTTCAGTTCTTTCTCTCGCGGCGCTCTAGGGTTGATGGCCGCACTCTATAACGTTCCGATCCGGTTGGCCTTGAAAGCGGCCCACGTAGTTGTCAATTTGATAAAAGCTTATTATTTGGTGTATCGGGAATGAACCTCAGAAGCGCGGGCGCGTGAGAGCCTGCGCGAGTGGGGCGTTTGTCCACGGCCAGTCTGCCGAATGACCGTCTAGCTCTGACGAGTCGCGTCTGCAAAATAGCAAATTTTAAGCGGGAGATTTCCTTGCCTCTATAAGATGCCGGGTTTATCCCGCGCGTGGCCTCGTGAAAAATTCTTGAGAAACCAACTTGAGAAACCAAAGGGGGCTGCACAAGAGGACAACGGATAATAGACCATAGACAAAGGACGCATTGAAGTCAAGCTCTTGCCAGAGTCTGCTGCCTTTGATCGTCCATGCTCCGATTGATTGAATCTTCGATGATGCGCCAAACTTCGTTGCGTCCGCGTCCCGTCAGAGCGGAATAGGCGAAGACCCTCGCGGTCCCGAGCGCCTGCCGCGCACGCTCCATACTCTTGCTTAACTCATTATTAGAGAGCTTGTCGGATTTAGTAGCAACTATAACACGAGGATGGCCCTGCTGAGCAAGCCAGTCGTTGAGCTGCAAATCCTGTGACGTGGGTGCGTGGCGCGAATCTACGATTTGAATTGATAGCACAAGCAGGTCTCGCTTGGCAAGGTAGTCCGTCACTATCTCGCCCCAGCTCTCTCTAATCTTTTTCGGCACGCGCGCATAGCCGTAACCCGGCAGGTCAACGAAACGGAAACGCCTGTTGATGAGAAAGAAATTGAGCGCCTGCGTCCGACCGGGCGTCGAAGAGGTCCGCGCCAGCCCGCGCACGCCGAGCAGGGAATTCATGAGGCTGGATTTGCCGACATTGGAACGGCCCAGAAAAGCAATCTCCGGCAGCGGCTCGCGCGGCCAGTCCTTCTCCTCAAACGCGCTCTTGAGAAACTCTGCGCTCGTAATCTTCATAGAACGGTGACGGTGACGGGTGACAGGAAAGAACAAGCTTTTATCTTGTCACCTGTCATCCGTCACCTGTCATTGCTATTATCCGGCCTGTGCCTTGCTGGCCGCCTCGGCGCGCATCGCGGCCCACTGCTTCATGCGCTCGCGCAGCCCGTCCATAGCCTCTTTGGCATCAGGCATACGCCCGACGAGCTGTTCGAGATGCTGTAGGTATTTGGGGTTGTTTGAGACTGTGCGAATCTCTTCGATAAATGGTTCGAGCTTGGCATAGACGACTAGATGCTCGCCGTTGGCATCATGGAACATCTGCTCGTCAATCGCGCCATGATTGACGAAGGATGCCGCCATGTCCCAGTAGGTCGTGACCATCCGATAGTAAGCGGAATGCTCGCTCATGGCGGCTGTTCTAATATCCTCTATGGTGGTCGGATTAAACTGCGACAGAAACCAGTCGCGCGCCTTGCGCATGACCTCTTCGCGCCTCAGCTCGTAGAGCTTGAGAATCAAATTCGCTGCTTCAGACTTTTCGCTCATAATTTAATCTCCGGGATTTAGGAAGTTTGCGCGGCGCTTCTGGAAACGACACGCAGCCTTTGTTGGGTAGAGTTCGACCCGATTGAAGACGCGCTTGATGAACGCCCGCTGAGAGGCTTTCATCGAGCATGCGAGGGAAGCTTCGCGTCTATGAGTTTAGTTCACGTCAAAAAGTTTATGCGGGCGCGCCCTTGAGGTGAGAACTCAATCGTGCGCGCCCGCGACTGTCCGGCTCATTCGGCAATCGTTTGCATGCCCTGTGTTGAAGGTGGCGGCGTCCAGAGCGGCGGCGCTTCGGGCGGCTGCTCGCCCGCGTCTGCGGGTTGAGACTCTTCGACCTCAAGCGCCAGAGCGAGCACTTCATCAATCGTCTCGACCAGATGAATGGTTATCGCATTGCGCACCTCTTCCGGGACCTCCGTGACATCCTTCTCGTTGTCCTTCGGCAGGATGAGCGTCGTGATGCCAAAACGATGCGCGGCCATCAACTTCTCTTTGACGCCGCCGATGGGCAGCACGCGCCCGCGCAAGGTAATCTCGCCCGTCATCGCCACGTCCCTGCGTATAGGCACGCGCATCAGCGCCGAAGCCATCGCGGTGGCGAGCGTAATGCCCGCACTGGGGCCGTCCTTCGGGATCGCGCCTTCGGGGATGTGTATGTGCAGGTCGCGCTTGCGTATGAAGTCGAGGCTCATGCCGAGGCGTTCGGCGCGAGCCTTGATGCAGGTCAGGGCGGCCTGCGCCGATTCCTGCATGACATCGCCGAGCTTGCCCGTCAACATCACGCCGCCGCGACCCTTTGTCAGCGTCGCCTCGATTTGCAGGACCTCGCCGCCAACCTCGGTCCAGGCCAGGCCCGTGGCGAGTCCGATTTCGCTCTCTGCCGCGACACCCTGCTGGCGGAACTTGATTGGTCCAAGCATCTCCTGTACGCGCTCTGCCGTGACCATCTCCTTGAACTCTTCTTCGGCATTGACGGCGACGAGCTTGCGCGCAATCTTGCGCATGCAGGAGCCGATCTCGCGCTCCAGATTGCGCACGCCCGCCTCGCGCGTGTAGTGGCGAATGATTTCAAGCAGGCCCTCTTCTGTAAACTCGACCTGCTCCGGCTTGATACCGCTGCCTTCGGCCTGCTTGACAACTAAATGCTGTTTGGCAATCTCAAGCTTTTCGCGCTCCGTGTAACCTGAGAGGCGCAGGATTTCCAGCCTGTCTTGAAGCGCGGGCGGAATCGTGTGCAGCACGTTGGCCGTGGCGATGAAGAAGACTTTGGAGAGATCGTATTCGACATCCAGATAGTGGTCCTGGAAAGTGTTGTTCTGCTCCGGGTCCAGGACTTCGAGCAGGGCCGCCGACGGGTCGCCGCGAAAATCTGCGCCGAGCTTATCAACCTCGTCAAGCAGGATGAGCGGGTTGGTCGTTCCGGCCTTCTTCATCATCTGTATAATCTGGCCCGGCAGAGCGCCTATGTAAGTGCGGCGATGGCCGCGCACCTCCGCCTCGTCGCGGACGCCGCCCAGAGAGAGGCGGACAAACTTTCTGCCGGTCGCGCGAGCGATGGACTTGCCTAGAGAAGTCTTGCCGACTCCGGGCGGGCCGACGAAGCAGAGGATAGAGCCTTTCGGATTCTTGACGAGCTGGCGCACGGCCAGATGCTCAAGAATCCGCTCCTTGATTTTCTCAAGGCCGTAGTGGTCGTCGTTCAAGACCTCTTCGGCTTTCTGCAAATCTTTAATCTCTTTGCTCTTCTGTTTCCAGGGCACGCTCAGCAGCCAGTCAATGTATGTGCGCGAGACTGTGCCTTCGGCGGACATCGGAGGCATGGCTTCCAGGCGATGCAGCTCCTGCATGGCCTTCTCCTTGGCCTCTTCCGTCATGCCAGCCTCTTCGATGCGCTTCTTCAAGTCTTCCATCTCGGCCTTTTCGTCCTTGCGGCCCAGTTCCTTGTGAATCGCCTTGATCTGCTCGTTCAGGTAATACTCTTTCTGCGCCTTCTCCATCTGCCGCTTGACGCGGTTCTGGATGGTCCGGTCGAGCTGGCGCTTGTCAATCTCGGCTTCGAGAATCTCGATCAGCCTTTGCAGGCGTGCCTGCGTCGAGAAGATTTCAAGCAGGCCCTGTTTGTCTTCGACCGAGATCCGAAGCTGCGAGGCGAGCGCGTCGGCCAGATGCGAAGGGTCTTGATTGCGTAGAGCAGTCTGGAGCGCGTCCGTTTGCATGTCGGGCGCAAGACGCATGTGCTGCTCGACGAGCTGGCCCACCTTTTGGATGAGCGCGTCTGCGCGCGGGCCTTCCTCGTTGACAACGGGAGCGCGGCGGATAATCGCCGTAAACGCTCCGTTGTTATTCTCGACGCGGACGGTGGTCGCGCGCTCGCGGCCCTCTACGACGACCTTAATCTGCCCGTTGTCGAGCCGCTGCGATTGCAGGATACGGCCCAGCGTGCCGATGCCATAAATCTGTTCGGGCGCAGGCTCATCCACGCTGGCATCATGCTGCGTGGCGAGAAAAATGGTCCGGTCTCCGCTCATAGCCTCTTCGAGCGCGCGCACAGAGCCGGGGCGTCCGATCTTGAACGCGACCTTGGTAAACGGGAAAATCACGACATCGCGGATCGGGACCATTGGATAGCGCGCGATGTCATCAGGAGTGCGATCTGTATATTCGTCCATAACTGAATTCAACTCTTTCGCCTTAAAAACCAAACAACCTGTGAAGAAGGGCGAGACCGTTTGCAACCGGCTCGCCCCTCATGCGAACTAAGCTAGATTGTAAAACATTTCGCGCCCGTGCGCTACTGACTAAAATTCAAAGGAAAATCCGGCTGCTGCACCAGCGCCGCCCTCCTAATGGACCAGAAAGACATCCCACGCCCACCGACCCACGCGCGCGTGCCGCACATCGTCAACTCTGGCGCGATACCGGAACTGGTTGCCGTACTGGTCCACACGCTTTGATTCTTTGTAATCGAGCGAGATGGCATCAACCTTGAGCGAAGGCAAGGCGTGCAGCTCGTCGGGTTCGGAGATGCCGTTGTGGTTCGTATCCTGCCAGAGAAGCAAGGCTGAAAAGATTGCGTCCCGCCCGTCAATCGTTCCGTCTCCGTTGCCACCTTTAGTTGGCCTGTCATATTCGGCCAGCGCGAGAAAGCCGTTGGGTTCGGTTGAAGCTGGCTGCGGCGTAATGTTGCCGAACAATTCTGTGCCGTTATCAATCGTGCTGTTGTGGTTAAGGTCGAAGGCCAGCCAGGCATCGTCTGAACCCGCGGTGGTCCAGGAGAGCCGCTCGGAGTTGCCGTCATTATTGAGATCGAAGCTGACTCCGCGCGCGGCATCCGTTAGATGGAATCCATCACCTTCTATGTCTATGAGGATCGGTGTATCCCTGATAGTGGTAATGGGGCGGCACTGGCAGGTGGCCGGGTCCCAGCGATGATCGGTCTGCCAGTTACACCAGTCCCTCAAATCTCCCACCTCAGGGTCGTTTGTGTTGCAGCCTTTGCCGCCGCCTCCGGATGCCATCTGGCAGATAGCTCGCACATTGCAACCCGGCTCGGCGCAATCTACATAGCCATCGCAATCCTGATCAATTCCATCCGTGCAGGTTTCATCTGTGCTCTCATCTGCTTCTGGATTAACATCTGGATTATCGTCGTCGCAGTCAGGGCCTCCGCAACTACTCGAAGCATACCCGTCATGGTCTCTGTCCTCTGTGCAACAAGGCATTAAAACAAACTCTACGCAAGTTAAAGGAAGACCACTTGTAGGGTCAGTACAGGTATTGTCTATTCTTCTAGTCAGACTACATGAACCTTCAGGGTCTTGGCATCCTGTGGATTGGTACGAGCGTTTATTAGGATTACTATCGCAGGTTCTTCCGCAAACATAATTGTCAAGTTTTAGATAGTTACAAGATGTACCGGGACAGCATAAATCTGGTCGAGACGAAGTTTTGCCCGTGATAGGCTTAAATGTCTCTGCCATAGAAAATTTTACCGGCAGGAAGTTTGCCGGTAAGAAGGAGAAGGTGGGTTGTATGAAAGTATTAGAAGAGGGGTTTGGCGGCGACGCACATTTTCTGTTGAGACTGACTTTCTTGTGGATGTCCACAAATCTTCCGCTCGTATCGGCATAACCCGTACCGTCTCCGAAGTTTAATCCCTGAAATTCAAGCTGAATTTTTTTAGGCTCTGGCCTGTGCTCCTTATCTCTTAAATAATTCCAACCTTTGACACTGCTTTCAGGAATTTTGAAGGTATAGGTTTCTCCTGAGTGAATCGGCACATCACCAGGCTCAACGGGAGTTGTAAACTTAACGAAATCAACTCTCCCGTAGCTCAGCCGGAAACCGACGGGATTACCTAAGAGCCCTTTGATTTCCGGAAGAGTTATATGGAAATCTAAAAAGTAGATTGGCTTGCTTGAAGTGTTGGTCACTTCAACTTCCAGATCATGCGCCCACTTCGGACTGTTTAGGTTTTTTACTTTGACTTTAATCGGCAAATGGCGAGGAATTATATTTACCAGCTTTTTCTCCTGGCCCGGCGGCACTGTTTCAATCTCTTGTTGAACAGATTGACTCGACACTATTTTGATGCCGCTAATGATGCCGAGGATAGTGGTTAGGACGATTCCGATTGTGAGAAGTTGTCGGATTGTGAAACTGATTCGAGCGTTCATGTCAGTGATCCTTTGTAGCAGTCAGTGAAGGTGAAGTTGACAAAGAGGCAGAGCAGTCTGTGATCAAAACTTCGTGCAATGGGGCACAGCCTAGCACTTTCGATTCAACCGCCTCCGGGTGAAAGTTCTTGGTGAGAAGGCGGAGTGGTTAGCGATCAAGCCTGAGTGTAGAGCATCGGCCAGAGAGCGGGATAACGAAATAGCTCAATCCTTCTGGCAAATAAGATTACTTTTAGAGCCGGTGCGGGGATAGCCATCCTCCCTCAAATCTATCTTGTGACGGTTATCTCCCGTGTAACGCTCCTTGAGGTATTCATCCTTGAGTCCGACGAAGAGGTAGCGATATTTCGGTGAGGGTTCGGGCATTTGATAGCCACCGATATAGCCGCTGAATTCCTGCCAAACCCGGCATTCTGCCAGCCCTGTGTTGACGGCCAGGCGATATTTCGCCCCGCCGCAAACATAGTCATACTCTGTGTAGAGCAGATTGATCTGGTCGTCGGATGAAGTCTGTAAGTAGCCTGTAGGCGGTACTCTGACGATATAGTATCCATCTTCAAGCGGAAGCGGCGGGGCCTCCTTCACGTTAAAATCAATCCGCACCCAGCCAACATAACCTTGAGGTATCAAGTAGCGATGCAGGCGATACCGTTTGTCCTGGCCGCCAGCCGGAATCAAGGCCGCAGAGAGTGTGAGAGCAAGTAAGCAGAGCGCCGATAGTGGTAATCGTTTGATGAAAGAGTAGCGCGAGCGCACAGGCGAAGTGCAGAAGATGTGCATTACGTCGTTCCTGTTTTGGTGAAGCTTTGTCAGTCATGAGGCTGGTAAGGATAACTTCTTACCAACAGGGCCGCACGTCGAAGCGTATGCTACATTTTTTAGGCGGGCGCGTAAAGAGTTAATTTTTGGTCTTGAGCGTGGCTCTCAAGCTCTAAGCGGCGGCGTCATCCACGCCCGTTAGAGATTCGCCGGGAACGGCGCGGCGTCGCTCGACCATCTCGCGCGTGATGATGAATTCCTTGATGCGCTTTTGCGAGGGCAGCGTGTACATCGCGTCCAGCAGCAGCTCCTCCATAATCATCATCAGACCGCGCGCTCCCACTTTGCGCTCGACGGCCTGGAAGGCTATGGCGCGCAGCGCGTCGTCCGTGAACTTGAGCTTGACGTTATCGAAGTCGAAACGCTTTTGATACTGCTTGACGAGCGCGTTCTTCGGCTCTGTCAGGATACGCACGAGCGCGGCTTCGTCCAGCTCGTGAAGGACGCCGACGACCGGAAGCCGCCCGACAAACTCCGGAATCAATCCGTATCTCACGAGGTCTTCGGGCTGGACCAGCGAGAGCGCCTCTGAGTTGCGCTGCGTGCTCGACTTGATCTCGGCGTGAAAGCCCAGAGACTTGTTGCGCAGGCGTTTCTCGACGACCTTTTCGAGACCGACGAAGGCACCGCCGCAGATAAAGAGAATGTTCGTCGTGTCGACGGGGAAGAACTCCTGGTGCGGATGCTTGCGGCCACCCTGCGGCGGCACGTTGGCGACCGTGCCTTCGAGGATTTTCAAGAGCGCCTGCTGGACGCCCTCGCCCGACACGTCGCGCGTAATCGAAGGGTTCTCGTCCTTGCGGCAAATCTTGTCAACTTCATCTATGTAGATGATGCCCTGCTGCGCTCGCTCGACATCGCCGTTGGCCGCCTGCAAAAGCTTGAGGATGATGTTCTCGACATCTTCCCCGACGTAGCCGGCCTCCGTGAGCGTCGTCGCGTCAACGATGGTGAAGGGGACCGAGAGCATGCGCGCGAGCGTCTGGGCCAATAGGGTCTTGCCCGTTCCGGTTGGTCCAATCAAGAGGATGTTGGATTTCTGAATCTCTACGTCGGAGCGTCTGCGGGCCAGCTCGATCCGCTTGTAATGCTGGTAGACGGCCACCGCCAGACGCTTCTTGGTCTCTTCCTGCCCGATGACGTATTCGTCCAGAAAGCTCTTAATCTCGTTTGGCTTGGGGAGCGGCGGGCGCGTCGCCACGGCTTCGGCCTGCTGGTCGTCCGTGATGATCTCGTTGCAAATGTCTATGCACTCGTTGCAGATGTAGACGGTTGGCCCGGCGATGAGCTTCTTCACTTCATTCTGGGATTTGCCGCAGAATGAGCAGCGCAACGTGTCATCAGTTCGTCGTACCATAGGCGTTCTGGGGAAACTCCGTCAGGGGAATTTGCGATTTTAGATTTTTGATTGGCGATTTTTAAGGCGACCGAGCAGGATTCCAATCTTCCGACAATCGCCAATCCAAAATCTAAAATCTCTGCTACTCGCGGTGAGCGATGACTTCATCAATCAAGCCGTACTCTTTGGCCTGGACCGGACTCATGATGCGGTCGCGCTCGACATCGCGCTCGACGGTTTCGTAAGGCTGACCCGTGTGCTTCGCAATAATCTGCGAAGTCAACTCGCGCATGCGGATAATCTCTTCGGCCTGGATGCGTATGTCTGTGGCCTGTCCCTGCGCGCCGCCAGAAGGCTGGTGGATGAGTATGCGCGAGTTGGGCAGGGCAAAGCGTTTGCCTTTCGCGCCAGCCGTCAGAAGAAGCGCGGCCATCGAGGCGCACTGGCCGACGCAGATGGTCGTCACGTCGGGGCGTATAAACTGCATCGTGTCGTAGATCGCCATCCCGGCGGTGATGGAACCGCCCGGGCTGTTGATATACAGGTTAATGTCTTTCTCAGGGTCTTCGGCTTCGAGAAAGAGGAGTTGGGCGACGATCAGGTTGGAGATCGTATCGTCAATCGGTGTGCCTAAGAAAATAATATTGTCTTTCAAGAGGCGCGAGTAGATGTCGAAGGCGCGCTCGCCTCTGGACGTTTGCTCGACAACCATCGGGACTAAAGCCATATCAACACTAAACCTCTCTGACTCTTTTTGAGCTAAGTGAATCGCCGCCGCTTTTGCAAAGACTGGTCACAAGAGTTGCGGAAGCCATCCTCCTCATGCTCCTGGTTCGGCAACGGGCGCGCTCGTAAAACTTGCGAGGCTCTCAAGCGTCCTGCGAAGAGGATTGAGCCTTGGTTTCCTCGCTTTCTTCTTCGCCCGTCGGAGCCGTTTCTGCTTGGTCCAGAGCTTCCGTTTGTTCCGGCGGCTGCTCGACTTCCAGAGCAGACTCTTCCTGCCACTCGGCTTCATGGACGCGCGCATTTTCAACCAGCAGGTCGAGCGCTTTGCGATTGCGCAACCTATCGGCGATGCTACGTTCGCCTCCCTGCTTTGTCAAGGCGGCACGCACTTGCTCTTGCGATTGACGAGTCGCCTCTGCGAGTTGCTCTATTTCCGCCGCCACCTCTTCATCGCTGACGCTCAGATTCTCGCGCTCGGCGATGCTTTCGAGCAGCATGGAGCTACGCACATCGCGTTCGGCGCGGCCTCGCATCTGCTCGCGCAGACCCTCCCAATTCATATCCTGCTCGCGCGGGTCAATCCCACGTCCCATCATATCGCGAAAGAGAGTTTGCAGGTGATGCTGCGTCTGATGCTGGACCAGCGTTTCCGGCACTTCAAACGGGTGCGCGTCAACGAGCTTTTCGATAAGCTCGCCGCGCAGGCGATTGTCGGATTCCGCGCCCGCGCGATTTTCCAGGTCTTCGCGAATCTTCTGGCGCAAGGCGTCGAGCGATTCGATGTCCTCGCCGAGACTCCTGGCCCACTCGTCATCGAGCGCGGGCAGCTCTTTGCGTCCGACGGCAGTCACCCGCGCCGTGTATGCGACCTCTTTTCCGGCCAGACCCTTCGAGCTGAAGTCCTCAGGATATTTGACTGTGAAGGTACGCTCTTCGTCGGGCCTCGTGCCTAAGAGATTTTCCGTAAACTCCGGCTGCACGTTTTCGCCGCCAAGCACGACCTCGACATCCTCGACCTTGATGTGTTCCGCTTCCGGCTCAGCCATAAACTGGCCGTCGAAGCTGGCCGTCACGATGTCGCCCAATTCTGCGGCGCGGTCTTCCACAGGCTGAAGCGAAGCGGAGGCTTCGCGCAAGCCTTCTATCACGCGATCAATGTCCTCTTCGCCGACGGGCCGCACGCTGCGCCCGACTTCGAGGCCCTTGTATTCGCCCAGCTCAACACGCGGCAAAACTTCGACATGAACATGAAGCGAGAGTGGCTGTTGGCCCAACTGGTTGAGCGCCTCCTGCTGGTCCAGATGAATGTCAGGCTCGCCGAGCACATCCAGCTCATGCTCGGCAATCGCGTCCTGTATGGCCTGCGGGACCAGCTCGCGCAGAACTTCGCTGCGAATCTCGTCTTTAAATCGTGTCCGGACGACGGCGCGCGTGGCGTGACCGCGACGAAAGCCCGGCACATTGGCGAGCTTGGCGTAGCGGTCGCTGATGCGGTCATAAGCTTCGCGAACAGCTTCCTGCTCAATCTCGATCTTAATCTCTTTGCGTGTGCCGGAAGTATCAACCAATTCTGTCTTCATAAATGTAAAGCCCGCGACGGCGCAAACTTCTCGAACCGCACGGGCATCCTTCCTCTGGTCTGAATCAAACGGGAGCTGTCTCTTGCATCAAAATTTTTTGGTGCGAAAGGGGGGACTCGAACCCCCACCCCTTGCGGGACAGGCTTCTAAGACCTGCGCGGCTACCAGTTACGCCACTTTCGCACGAAACGGTCGGGACTCAGTTTACCTTGATGACTAATAAGCATCAAGTCGCTCTCGCCCTTCTGCACGATAATCAGTTTATCTCATCCGGCTCGCGTGTGCGGTCAGCGTTTCTTCATAGTATACTGACCGGCCATCGTCATCTGTAGGACCGCTCGGCGAAGTGACGGCAGGAATCCGCCGCGTGCTTCTTTGATTTTGGCGGGAACAAGTCTTTAAGTCTCGAAGGGTGGCAGGAGAAAAGCATGATCGCTTGTCAGAGTTGTGGAAGCCTTAATGATGAAGCGGCGCGCATCTGCCGTTATTGCGGAAAGGGTTTGAGGGGGCAGGCCACAGAGCAGAAGGAGTATGTGCCGCCGGTCCAGAATTGGGTCAATGAAGCGCCGCCCGTGCCAGTTTACGGCGGACAGGTTTCGACCACCGGATACAAATGCCCGCGTTGCGGGACAAACTATCTGCCGCAGGTCGAGAAGAAGATTTCCACGGAAGGCTGGATCGTCTTTGCCGCGCTGCTGGTCTTTTGTCTTCCGCTCTTCTGGGTCGGATTGATGATGAAATCGGAGCAGAGAGTCTGCCCCGTTTGCCACGCCAATTTAGGATGAGGAAAGTAGGAGGCGAGCTGTCGGCAACGGGCAGCAGGCAGTAGGTCGAAGCTGGAAACCGGACGCGGACTGGACCAGCTTTCCGAAACTCTCCCTGCTGCCCGTTGCTTTAAAATATCGAGTAGATAAAGGGTGCGAGCGCGGAAGATTGCGCAAAGATGAGCAGCGCGCCCATCAGTAGAAGCACGATGATGATGGGCAGCAGCCAGAACTTTTTATTCTGCCGGAGAAACATCCAGACCTCACCGGCGAGTGCAAATTTGCTCATTAATAAATCTCCTTCAAAAAACTTCCGGTCCAATCCTTCTTAAAATATACGCTCGAACTGCTCAGGCTGCTGGCGTGTTGTCTTGCGCTTGATCCAGTAGCTCTCGCGCGCGGCGCCCCTGCGATTGAGCGGGTCTCGCCCGACCAGGCGCATCACCAGACTATACGGAGCGAAGACGCCGTAGAACATCAAAGAGAGAAGGATGCGGCTGTTGATATAACCCAGGATGGCCGCGAGCTTCATCCAGAAGATGTGAAACCTGCGGGCCAGCGTTGGCAGCAGGAGACCTGTCAAAATCAGCGCGAGGCCGATGCCGCCAAGAATCGAGACGACCGTCATCCGCCCGCGATAATAGTTCCAGCCGCTAAAGAGCAGCAGGACGCCTCCGACCAGAAGCGCGGTCTTGCGCGCCTGCGCGTTTGTGACTCCGGTCGTCGTAGCGGTCTCAGTCAAGCTGGAACTCCTCTTGCCAGGCCATGTCGTCAACAAAAAGGGCCTCGCCCTGGTCGCGCTTGTCGAGCACAAAGTCTTCCATCACGAGCAGGTCCATCTCTGTGCGCATAAAACAGGTGAAAGCCTGTTCGGGCGTGCAGACGATAGGCTCGCCGCGCACGTTGAAGGAGGTATTGACGAGGACGGGGCAGCCCGTCAGCCTGCCGAAAGCCGCGATCAGATCGTAGTAGAGCGGGTGGTCCTCGCGCCTGACGGTCTGCACGCGCGCCGAATAATCTACGTGCGTGATGGCCGGAATCGTCGAGCGCGGCACGTTCAATTTCTCTATCCCGAAAAGGTTCTCCTCTTCGGCAGTCATCTCTCTGCGGAGATGCTTTTGGACCGGAGCAACGAGCAGCATGTAGGGCGAATCGCAGTCAAGCTCGAAAAAGTCCTGTACGCGCTCGCGCAGGACAGAGGGCGCGAAGGGACGAAAGGATTCGCGGAATTTAATCTTGAGATTCATCTGCGACTGCATGCGCGGGCTTCTGGGGTCGCCGAGGATGCTTCTTGCGCCGAGAGCGCGTGGACCAAACTCCATACGCCCCTGAAACCATCCGACTATCCTTTCCTCTGCCATCTGCCGCGCGACATACTCGGCCAGCTCCGCGCGGTCAATGCGACGATAGGTAGCGCCCGTCGTATCCAGAAAAGCGCGTATCTCTTCGCTTGTAAAAGATGGACCAAGATATGCGCCCTGCATCCCGTCCGCGCGCCCGCGCGTCACGTCTTCCAGCTTTCTCTCGTTGCCGAGATATTGATACCAGACCGAGAGCGCCGCGCCGAGCGAGCCGCCGGCATCACCCGCCGCCGGTTGTATCCAGACATTCTCGAAAGGGCCTTCGCGCAGGATGCGGCCATTGCCGACGCAGTTGAGCGCCACGCCTCCGGCCAGGCAAAGGTTCTTTTCGCCCGTCTCACGGTGAACATGCCGCGCCATCCGCAGCATGGCTTCCTCTGTCACTTCCTGTACGGAGCGCGCAAGGTCCATCTCTCTTTGCGTCAACTCGCTTTCGGGTTTGCGCGGCGGGCCGCCGAACAGCTCATCGAAAGCTGAGTTGGTCATCGTCAGCCCCTGGCAATAATTGAAATACTTCATGTTGAGCCGCAGGCTTCCGTCTTCTTTCAGCTCGACCAGCTCATCCAGCATCTTCCGGACAAAGCGCGGCTCGCCGTAGGGCGCGAGGCCCATAATCTTGTATTCACCCGAATTGACTTTAAAGCCCGTGTAGTAAGTAAAGGCGGAATAGAGCAGACCCAGTGAGTGCGGAAAGTGTAGCTCGGCCAGCAGGTGCAGCTCTTTGCCTTTGCCGTAGCCGTAGCTCGAAGTGGCCCACTCGCCGACGCCGTCCATCGTCAGCACGGCGGCGGATTCAAAAGGCGAAGGATAAAAGGCAGAGGCGGCGTGAGATTCGTGATGCTCCGTAAAGAGTACCTTGCCTTTATAGCGGCAATGCTCTGCGACCTGCTCTCTCATCCAGAGCTTTTCTTTGAGCCACAGCGGCATGGCCTTGAGAAAAGAGCGCAGCCCGCTCGGCGCATAATCAATATAAGTTTCCAGGAGGCGCTCGAACTTGAGCAAGGGCTTATCGTAAAAGGCCACGAAATCAAGCTCCTCCGGCGTGATGCCGGCCTGCCGCAAACAATATTCGACGGCCAGAGCGGGGAAACGATGGTCATGTTTTTTACGCGAGAAGCGTTCTTCCTGCGCGGCGGCAATAATCTCGCCGTCGCGCACCAGACAGGCGGCGGAGTCGTGGTAGTAAGCTGAGATTCCGAGAATGTACATCGCTTGAATTCTTCCGGAACGCCCCCTGAAAGCAATCTGAGAAGGCCGGAGGATACACAAAAAACAGGCGGCGAGACAAGCGCGCGAAATCCTCGCGGCGGCAAGGCTCAAACGGCGCTCGAAAGAGCTTGAAAGCCTGTCTTCATCTTATCAACGCTTCGCGTTTATCGCCCCTCGCCCGGCGCTGGAATCTCGGTCTCGCGTTTATTCCCCGCCGCCCTGTTGGTTCAACTTCAAAGAGTCTGCGGTAATCACCTTTGCTTTCCAATGTTCGGCGACCTGGTCCAGCCCCTTCAAGGTCCAGTGAGCCTGGTCCTCATGGATTGACCAATCATCATGCTGTAAGAGCGCGTCTAAATCTAAATAATCAATCTGCTCTCGCTGGAAGAAGCCGCGCAACTCCGCATTGAGCTTTAAGACATGCTCGGGAGGCTGCGCGAAGTGCGCCGTCGCGGCCAGAAACGTGGCGCCATACTCTTTGGAAATCGAGCGCATGAGCCGCAGATTCCGCTCGAAATACTGCGCCCCCTCGATAGGATTGCTTGAAGCCCTGATGTTGGCAGAGTATCTGGGCGCGAAGACCTGCCCCCAGACATCCGGCCTTTTATGAAAAAGATGGTCGTATTTGAGCGAGGCCCAACTGACTAAATATGATTTAAAGGCCCACTTGGGCAGCCTGGATTGAAGCGTGCGGAAGCTGTCATCATACTTGGTCATCACATTCCGGTAATCGGGGATCAAATAAAAGCCTATTAAATTGCCCGCGTCATTAACGCCGTCATAGCTGATCACGAGGTCCGGTTGAAACTCGACTCCGAGCATCTCAAGCGTCACGAGACTAATCGGCGAAGTCCCCATGTCAACGCCCATGTTGATGACCTCTATCTTGTATCCGGTCCTGGCGTAATAATCGTTGAGCTTCTTTTCCAGCATCGCGGGCCAGGTCTGGTCGTTGGTCGGTCCATCAATCGTCGTCGAGCCGCCCAGCGTGATGATTCTTTTCGTCCTCGCAGGCTTCTCGAAAGGACGGTCGGGCGTGCGGAATCCGAGCGAGTTGGTCTGCACGTCATGCACCACGACCTGATGTATCTCTTCGCGGTTGATAAACTGCTTGCGAGAATCAAGCGGCCTGGTGGCATAGGGCAGAAAGGGATGAGACATAAAACGGCTGCGGTCTGTTTCCGAGACGCCGTAGATAAAAGATGGCTGGTAAGTGCGTATGTCTATGCCCTTTGAACGAAAGATGAGACGCAGGCCCACTTCAACCACGACGAGCGTTAGCAAGAGGCTCGTGATGAAGAGAATGGCGCGCGCGATAAATAAGGTTCGCCGTCGCGGCTTGGCGCGCTGAGGTTGTGCAATCGGGTCTGAAGACAATGAAAGACTCTCTACTTGGTTCGCAGTATTCGTCGAGCAATGATTTTAATCAGCGATTTATAGCAGGAGGGGCTGATGCTCTTACACGCTCTGCTCTTAAAAGCTCTCGGTTTCAGGCTCGGCCATCAAAGGCTCAGAGCGCGAAAAATTTGCCGCCACACTATATCCCACAGCCTCTTTGAAGGGCAAATCAGGAAAACGTGTAGCAATGGATAATAGTTTGTCGGCGCAGAGATTTTAGGCTGGCAGCTCAGGGAAGCTTTGCTATAATCGCGCGGCCTGCTCTCAAGATCAGGCATCATTCCAAAACGCACTGCGGGACTAAACCTCATG
>DASWMI010000096.1:0-53794 GCA_036399835.1 Pyrinomonadaceae bacterium
CTGCCCGCGAGCTTTCAAGAGCTTGAAAGCTCTTTCTCAGTCGAAGTGTGCGCGCTCTTTGCTTCGTCGGCGGAGGTATAGTGATGAAGAGATTCGACAACCCTTTAGAGCATGTCAGTGTGGCCGCGCCCTGCACGGCTGACTGGGACGCAATGCTCGGCGACGAGCGCGTGCGTTTTTGCAGCCAGTGCCGGCTCAATGTCTACAATCTTTCGGGGATGTCAAAGCGCGAGGCCGAAGCGCTCATCGGCGGAACGGAAGGGCGGCTCTGCGCACGTTTTTACAGACGCCCGGACGGCTCAATCCTGACACGCAACTGCCCCGTCGGACTCAGCAATCTCAAGCGTCGCGCCTCACGCGTCGCCGCCGCGTTTGCCTCAGCCCTCGTAGGCTTTATGACGGGAATCGGCTTTCATGCGATGACAAATCTCAGAGTTGATAGCCTGCCCTTCGTGCGGCAAACTTCGACCCATCACGCGACATTGGGCGTGCTCGCCGTGCCAGAGCGAAAACCGGAAACTGTCAAAGCTCCTCCGATGGTCAAGATAGAAGACACGGGAAAGACTGATAGCAAGCATCTTTGGACCAGCAGAGCGCGATCAAAATAGAAGCATCATCATTAGAGCCAGGCCCTTTAAAATATCTTCCGCTCATCTTGACAGCTTTAAGCTGCGCGTGCGCGCTGGCTTCTGGGGTCGTACTCGTATGCCAGATAGTGCCGTCCTATGTACTTGAGGACAGCCGAGACGTGCTTGCATTCAAAGCCTGGTTCGGCGTTGCCGCGAAAGACAAAATCCGCGCACGTACAGGCCAGGTGCTTTGTTTCCGGGTCGCGGAAGAGATGATAAAACTGCTCGCCCTCGGACTCCGAACAGGCCATCCAGCCATACGGCTCGGCCTCGAAAACCCTGATTCTTTCAGAGCGTGCCGCACGCTGCTCGGCGGCTGAAAAGGTCTGTCTGCTGGTTGCCACTCTCTTGTTCATGACTACTCCGACTCCTCATTAATAATCGAGAAGTGGATTATACCACGGCTGGCCCGCAGGTGGGAAGCCGTTTCATGGTTGAAACAAACGGATAATTTGCATCATCGCAACTGGCGGTCTCTTTCGTCCTTAGCGTGGCGAAGTGGGTCTGTCCAGGATGATCAGGATGAATGATTCGTCTGCGCGCCCTGTGGTCATCGTGCCGATGATGGTCGGGGTGTTGGCGCTGATGCCGAGTTCCGTGTTGATGCCGATTGGCTCGTAGCTGAGGATAGGAGAGCCGCCTTTATTATCATTGCTCTGCCCGTTGTAGGTCACGATGGGCACACGCAGGCCGAATCTGAACTTCTCAATCTGGACCACCTGCTGGCCCGCGTCCATCTTGATATCCGAGAGATTGAATTCATAAAAGGTCGGAGTGTTCGGGCCTGCATTGCTCGGGAAGAGAGAGCCAGCGACGCCCTTGACGTTAAGGCTGCCGCCGTTCTTGACGCGATTAAAGAAGGTGGCGGCCAACCTGTAATTTGAAAAGGGCATGGTTGACCTGAGCTGTTTGACGACCCCGTCGAGCGCGGATGGAACAGCGCCACGCTCGCCTCCTTCGCTTGAGCCGACAAGCAGGTAAAGCTGTATGTCGTGGTTGAGACTATCGCTTGCGGCGGTCTGGCCCGCATTGAAGAGAAATGCATTGGGCTGCTGCGCGAGAGCCTTGTTTGGTTGAATGGTCCAGAGCGCGAGCAGGAAAAAGAGAGCGGCTGTGCAGTGTTTCAGTTTTATCATCAGAGCCTCCAGAGCAAGATTGTAGCCGGCTGTGTGCGCGCATCAAGATGCGGCTGGCACAACCCCTTGCACGCTCAGGCAGGATTTCCGTTCCACGAAAACAGCGCCGGACCGATGAAGAAAAAATCAGCTCAAAGTTAACGAGCTTGAGAAGCGCTTAATCTCTGAGCCTGAATTTTTGCTGGACCAGTGAGAGTGCGCGCGCGTCAACGACGGCTCTTCTTTGCCTTCGAGCGCGAGCGTTTCTTTGCTCCATTGCGACGCGCGTGTTTGCGCTTGAAGCTTTGGATGCCCTCCGCGATGAGGCTCCTGGCCTGCTTCGGGCCGAAGCGTCCGAGCGGCTTGAACTCTTTGCCTTTGACTTGATTGTAGGAGACGAAAAAATGCTCTATCTCGTCAAGCAGGCTATCGTTAAGGTCTTCAAGCGAGCGCACATCTTGATGAGTGCGCGAATCGGCGGCGACGGCGATGAGCCTGTCGTTGCGCGTCGTCTCGCCGTCGCGCTCTGTCTGCTCGGCTTCAATCACGCCGATGAGCCGCGCGGGTACAAGGCAGCCAGTGAAGGCCGCTTCGTCCATCAGGACCAGTACGTCAAGGGGGTCGCCGTCGCCGCCAACGGTTGAGGGAACGAAACCGAAGTCGAAGGGAAAGACCGCTCCGGCAGGCAACACGCCTCCGAGCTTGAAAAGGCCAAGCTCTTCGTCGAAGTTATACTTGTTTCTACGGCCCCTCGGCGTTTCGATAATGACGTGCAGCTCATCGGACGATTCCGCGTAGGCGCTTAAACCCTGAAATGGACCGACCCTGCTTGACCTCAGACCCATTCTCTCAATCTCCTTAAAGGTTTTTCATCAGCCGGAGGGCCTGTGGCCTGCGGGCTGGCGTTCAACTTTTTGCAGGAACTATCCAAAAATTTGAATCGGGATTTTGGATAAGCCCGCTTACGAATTTTCGGGTGAACATCTAAAAATTTGAATTCAGTCGCTTTAGTAGTATATCTTGTAGGTTCTGGATTCAAGGAACGCCAGATGCATGAAAATATTTCGCTTGTAAGCTTTTCCGAGTCTGCCGTGAGTCGAGACGGTCTTCGGATGGCCCGCTCACCGGGACAGGCTCTTTGCTCTATACATACCAGGGCCATCTCTTTCCAGTAATTCTCAAAACTTTCGTTCACGAGGTCGTCCGCCTTGCGATTCGTCCGATCTCGTTCAATGCCAACTGTGGGCGGGCCTCTGAGGTGAGGGACTTGAGCTTGAAAGCTGTCCCGCGCCGCATTGCTCGCTCTTGCTACTCACTGAAGTTCACTTTGGAGGTCCCGATGACAAGACAATGGTTTTTAAGAGGGCATGCCAGTGTAATGCTTTGCGGGCTTCTGCTCCTCCTCTGTTTTAGCAATGCCTCGGCTCAGACGGGCACATCCAGCGTGCGCGGCACGGTGACGGACCAGCAGGGAAATGTCGTCGCCGGCGCTAACGTGACGCTCACCAGCGTTGACACGAACGCTGCTCGCACAGCCGTCACGAGCGACAATGGCACGTATGTCTTCGAGCTGGTCCAGCCGGGCGACTATCGCCTTGAAGTCGAAGCCAAGGGCTTCAAGAAATCTGTCATTAACGACCTGCACGCGCTGATCGCCAAGCCGACACCGGCTGACGTGCAACTCGAAGTCGGCAGCGTGACGGAGGTCGTGACGGTTGCCGCGGGCACTGAGGCGCTGGTCAACAAAGACGATGCCAGCCTCGGTAACAACTTCGTCAACCAGCAGATTACACAACTGCCGCTCGAAGCGCGCAACGTCGCTTCGCTTCTGACCTTGCAGCCGGGCGTGACACGCAACGGCTACGTCAACGGGGCGCGCAGCGACCAGTCCAACGTCACGCTCGACGGCGTGGACATCAACGAACAACAGACCAACCAGCTTGGCGCTCCCGCGCTGACGGACACTCCCGAAGATACTATCAGCCGGACCACCACGCCGAGCAATAATACCGTGCTGCGTCTGAACGCCGAAGCCATAGAAGAGTTTCGCGTCACGACGAGCAACGCCAACGCGCAGGCCGGGCGCAGTTCCGGCGCGCAGATCGCGCTCATCACCAAGGGCGGCTCAAACGAGTTTCGCGGCGCGGCCTTCTGGTTTCATCGCCCGACGATTCTGACAGCCAACGACTTTTTCAATAACCGCTCGGGCGTCGAGCGCCCGACGCTGATTCGCAACACGTTCGGCGGCGCTATCGGCGGGCCTGTGATTAAGGAGCGCGCCTTCTTCTTTTACAGTCTTGAAGGCAGACGCGACCGTAGCCAGACGACCGTCGTGCGCAGGGTTCCGCTGACGAGCCTCGGGCGCGGCGAGCTGCGCTACATCAATCCGCAGGGCGGCGTGACGACCTTGACGGCAGCCAACATCGCCACCATCTTCCCGACCTTGAACGGTGAGAATCCGCTGGCCGTCTCGGCTCTGGCCGCAGCCGCCGCCAGGTATCCCTACAACGACATAGGCTCTGAGGGCGACAGCTTCCGCGATGCTTCAGGCAATATCGTGCTGCTCAACACAGCCGGATACCGCTTCAACGCTCCTTTACCTGTTGACCTCAATTCGCACGTTGCCAAGTTCGACTTTAATATCACCAACAAGCAGACAGCGTTTGTCCGCGCCAACGTGGTCTACGACCTCATCGGCGGCGTGCCTGCTTTCCCTGACACGCCGAGTCCGGATACCTGGTCTCACCCGATGGGGATAGCCGCCGGGCACACCTGGACCATCAATAACAATCTCGTCAACAACTTCCGCTACGGCATCACGCGCGAGGCTTTTACGCAGGGCGGCGATGCGGCCAAGAATGAAATCTTCTTCCGCTTCGTCTTCTTCCCTGTGCTGGATTCGCGCACGCTGACGCGCGTCACGCCGACGCATAATTTCACGGACGACATCTCCTGGGTCAAGGGCACGCACGCGATGCAGTTTGGCACGAACATTCGCATCATTCGCAATCGCAGAGAAAGCTTTGCCAACGCCTACGACCTGGCCTATACGAATCCTTCTTACTATCAGGGGTCAGGCAGCATCCTCAATGATGCCGTCAACAACTTCTCGCCTCTGGGCGGCGGGCAAACGCAGATCGTGCAGAACGCCGTCTCGGCGCTGCTCGGACGCCTCTCGACCTACGAGGCCAGATTCACTTTTGACAAGGAAGGGAATCTGCTTGAGAACGGTGTGCCCACGCAGAGAGAGTTTGCGACTGAAGAATATGATGTCTACGCGCAGGATGTCTGGAAGATGTCTCAGAACCTGACGCTGACCTATGGACTGCGCTACGGCCTCAGCCGCCCCGTCTATGAAACACAAGGCTACGAGGCGAAGCCGAACATCACTTTGTCGGAATACCTGCGGCGCAGGATAGAGGCTTCGGGCAGAGGGCAGAACTACAACGAGACGCTGACGGTGGACCTTTCTGGTCCAGCCAACGGCAAGGGGTATATGTACCCCTGGGACAAGAACAACTTCCAGCCGCGCGTCGGCCTCGCCTGGTCGCCTGGCTTTAAGACGGGCTTTCTAGCCAAGCTCTTCGGCACTAACAACCAGTCTGTCATTCGCGGTGGTTTCGCCATCACCAACGACTACATCGGTCAACAACTCGCCGTCAGGTTTGACCTCAACAACTCGCTGGGCTTCGTCTCCAGCCAGACCAGCCCGACCAACTTCTGCAACTTTACAAACCACATCTGCCCGCTCTTTACCTCCTTCTCGCAGGATGTGCGCCACCTGCCGCTGATCGTCATCCCGACCAGCCTCTCTTTCCCGCAGCAGCAGCCTGCGGATATGTCTTTGCGCATCGAGACGGGGTTGGACGAGGAGATTAAAGCTCCGACCAATTACAGTTGGAATCTCACCTTCGAGCGCGAGCTGCCGAAGGGATTGGTCATCCAGACTTCCTATATCGGAAGGCTCGGACGCAATCTGCTGGCTTCGCGTGACGTGATGATGCCCAACAATATAGTTGACCCGAAATCCGGTATGGACTGGTACACGGCGGCTGGCATTCTCGAAGACCTGCGCCGGAATAACGTGCCTGTTGACAACGTGGCCGCGATACCTTTCTTTGAAAACCTGTTCGGCTCCGTCCCGGGTTTCTCAACCTTCGTCGCGGGCAGCCGCGGCGCAGGGCGCAACGCCACGCAGGCCGTTTACATAGATGCGCAGCGCTTCAATAAGAACGACTGGACCACCACGCAGCTTGATATTGACCTGGCCCTGCTCGATGCTGGCTTTGCGAATGTCTTCTACCAGCAGCAGTACGGCGCTCTCTCTTCCTTCGCCACGGTCGGCAACTCGAACTACCACGCCGGAACGCTCTCGATTCGTGAGCGCTTCGGGCAGACCTTGAGCCTGGACTTCAACTACACACTGTCGAAATCCATGGACGATGCTTCGGGCTTGCAGACGGCTGGCAGCTACGACGACGGCGCGTTTATCGTCAACCCGCTCAGGCAGCATGATATGTACGCCGTCTCGGATTTTGATATTCGCCACGTCATCAACATGAACGGGCTGTGGCAACTGCCAATCGGACGCGGACGCTGGATCAATACTGACAACAGTATCATCAACGGCATCGTCGGCGGCTGGCAGTTGACGGGCATCTTCCGCTGGAACTCGGGCTTGCCCATCGCCGCCCCCTTCGACGCGGCGACCTGGGCCACCAACTGGAATCACCAGAGTTGGGGCACTAGGACGAGACCCGTTCAAGCCTGCCCGGACCGCGGCGGTATCAACCCGCCGTCGCTCTTCGGCGCTTGTAATCTGACAGAGGTTTACCAGAGCTTCCGCAACGCCAAGCCTGGCGAGACGGGCGACCGCAATGTCTTCCGTCTGCCCGGTTACGTTGGGCTGGACATGGGCCTCAACAAGTCATTCCAGATGCCCTGGAGCGAGAAGCAAAAGCTTGAGCTTCGCTTTGAGGCATTCAACGTGACCAATACGCAGCGCATGGGCTATGTTCCAGTGACGCGTACCAACTACGGCCTCGTGGTTGACCCACAAACCAAGACTCCGCCGACCAACTGGTCCAGCTTTACGGGCATCCAGGGCGAGCGGCGCGTCATGCAGTTCGGCTTCAGGTATACATTCTGAGGCCCGGAGCTTGAGCTGCTTCACACTTTAGGACGCGGGCTGAGGCTTTCAAAGTTTCAGCCCGCTTTTTCTTTGCCTTGCAAGCTCAAGAGACGCGCGGATGGTGTTAAAATGAGCGCACGGATTTCGCGTGCATCACTTTATCTAGAACGTGAGTTGCACATCTCAACAAGGCTCTCAAGCTTTGAGAAAAGGAGCAGCACAATGCCTGGACACTTGAACATGACAGACTGGCTTGAGATCAGAAATCATGCCTTGAAAAAATGGCTGAGGCATGGCCTGTGGCTCTTGCTGCTCGCTTTGCTTCCCGCCTTCATGCTCATCAAGAACGTTCAGGCGCAGGGCGGTGGTCACACGCTTTATGGCGATCTCAAAATTGATGAAAGCAAGGTCACAGGACAAAAACCCTTATCGTTTGATCTCATCCTGTATACCGACAGCGGTCTAGTGGCGGGGCGGCAATCTATCCCTAACCAGGGCCGCTATCGCTTCTTGAATCTGCCCAACGGTTGGTACGACCTGGTCGTGGAGGTGGAAGGCAAGGAAGTGGCACGGCTGCGCGTCGAGCTGGCGTCTCTCTACAAAAACGATTTTCGCCGTGACATAGAGATGGAATGGAATCCTGGACCGACGGTCAAGGGAACGGCCAAGAGTTCCACAGTCTCGGCGGCTGATTTTTACAAACGAGAGGGCGCGAACCAGAAGCTCTTTGAGAAAGCCGGCGAAGCCATGCGCAGGCAGGAGTACGAGCAGGCCGTCTCACTTTTCACACAGTTGGTTGATAAAGACCCGAAGGATTTTCAAGCCTGGACAGAACTAGGCACACTCCATTTCAGAAAAGACAGGTTCGCCGATGCCGAGTCGGCTTACCTGCATGCCTTGAAGGAACACCCGGACTATCTTCTGGCTTTGCTCAACCTGGGCAAGCTACGCATGAAGCAGAAAAAATATGAAGGCTCGATTGAGCCGCTGGTCCAGGCCGTCAAGGTCGAGCCGACCTCTGCGGAAGTCAACTACCTGCTCGGCGAATCCTACCTGCAAATCAAAAAAGGCTCTCAGGCCGTCGTCTATTTGAATGAGGCACTGCGTTTGGACCCGGTGGGGATGGCCGAAGTTCATCTGCGGCTGGCTCTGCTTTATGACAGGGCAGGGATGAAGGAGAGGGCCGCAGCCGAGTATGAACAGTTTCTAGCCAAGAAGCCAAATTATCCTGAGAAGAAAAAACTCCAGCAGTATATCTCTGAAAATAAAAAGCCCTGAGCCTGACGCTTGAAAATATGCAGCTTGTCGTAGGCTTTCACGAATAGTCGTAAGTTTAAAGCCGCTTTGGGTTTAAAGATTTCGCGGGACAAGGACGGGCGAAGGCTCTCAGGCCGTGACTGTTTATCCAAAAACATAAATATAAACTTTTGGATAAATTTCTGCGCGGACCTCCGGCCTCTTCACCGGACGATTAAATTTAGCCGCTTTCGCCTCATCAACCTGCTCCCTTGAATCATGGAACGCGAGATGCGTGGTCGGATTTCATACTAGCTCTTTCAAATTGCCTGGCGTTGGCCTGAGTCTCCCGCAGCAGCCGACAATGATAGGCACTTGGTCCAATCCATCAGGGGTAGTCTGATTTTTGTTCTGTTAGTCGCAATTTCTGACCCGCGACGGGCGCAGCCCCAGCTCCTGCGACCTCGCACAATAGGGATTCAAGGTTTGAAACGACTGATGCTCTTTAGCGGGTTCTTCATCTTGCAGCATCACGTTCGTTGACCTGAAGCCCTCGCAAACATGGAGGATTAAATGAGACGAAACAGGCTTTCCAAGGGCTACGCACGCACTCTCTGCGGTGCGTCTTTAATCATCTTGCTGTGTCTGAGCAGCGCCTTCGCTCAAGCCGGCAGGTCTACCGTGCGCGGGACGGTCAAGGACCCACAGGGCAACATCGTCCCCGGCGCGACCGTCACCCTGACCAACGCCGAGAGGAATTTCTCTCGCACGCAGGTCACGACCTCCGAAGGCACTTATACTTTTACAGCCGTCCCGCCCGGCACGTATCGCGTAGATGTTGAAGTCACCGGATTCAAGAAGGCATCCGTGCCTGAGGTCAGCGCACTGGTTGATACTCCGGTGGATGTTGACGTGCAGCTAGAAGTGGGCAGCGTGACGGAGACTGTGACCATCACGACCGGGACTGAAGCTCCGCTCAACACGACGGACGCGACCATCGGCAATGCTTTTGAGAATAAGCGTATCGCTGACCTGCCTTTGAACGCGCGCAACCCCGTCGGGCTGCTTTCGCTCCAGCCAGGCGTGACGCGCACGGGTTATGTCAACGGCGGGCGCGCGGACCAGGCCAACGTCCTCCTGGACGGCGTTGATAACAACGAGCAGCAGCGCGGGCTGGATGTCATTACCGATGAAGCCTTCGCCAGCGTGCTGCGCTCGACGCCGGATTCGCTTCAGGAGTTTCGCGTCATCACGACCAACCCGAACGCCGAGCAGGGACGCTCTTCGGGCGCGCAGGTCTCTCTCGTCACCAAGAGCGGGACGAACGATTTTCACGGCTCGCTCTACGAGTTTCACCGCAACACGGCGACCACCGCCAACGACTTTTTCAACAACGCTGCGGGTAGTTATGGCCCGGAGGATTTCCCTGTCCAGAACGGGCAGAAGCTGGCTGGCGAGCCTAGAGCGCCGCGCCCGCAACTGCTGCGTAATATCTTTGGCGGCACGCTCGGTGGACCAATCAAGAAAGACCGCGCCTTCTTCTTCTTCAACTATGAAGGTTTCCGCGAGGCTTCCGAAACTCCTGTCGTCCGCGAAGTGCCGCTGCCGACGCTGGGCCAGGGCATCGTCCGCTATCGTACTGAGAGCGGCGCGAGTGATCCTTCATGCCCGCCTGGGACTCCTGCGGGTGTTCGCTGCCTGACCGTGGCCGACATCAACGCGGGCTACATGGCGGCCAACAACAACGAAACCCCCGGCATCAACCCTGCTGCCCTGGCCGTTCTGGCCGATGCCGCGCGCAGGTATCCGGTTAATGATGCGACCGTCGGCGACGGCCTCAACACGGGCGGCTTCCGCTTTAATGCCAAGACTCCCGCCCGGCTCAATACTTACATCACGAGGATGGATTTCAACCTCACGGACCGCCAGACGCTTTTCCTGCGCGGCAACTACCAGCAGGATAAGGTCACACATAATATCTACGGCGGGCCGGATTGCGGCGTGGATTTTGTCTCGGACAACATACAGTGTTTGCCGGACACGCCCGCGCTCACCATCTGGAATCATCCGTGGGGCGTCGCGGCGGGCCATACCTGGACTTTGACGAACAGCTTCGTCAACCGTTTTACTTACGGCTTTACACGCGCAGCCTTTACGGACGGCGGCGAGTCTGCGGAGAACCAGGTGGCGTTTCGTTTCATCTATGTTCCGCAAGGCTACAGGCGCTCGCTCTCGCGCATCACTCCGGTCCACAACTTTGTGGACGACATCTCATGGATCAAGGGCAACCATAGTTTAGGACTCGGCGGCAACGTCCGCATCATACGCAATAACCGCACCTCCTTCGGCAGCTCCTTCGACGCCGCCGTCATCAACCCGTCCTATTACAACTTCTCCGGCGACGTGTTGATTACGGATTCCAACGGCAACTTTATCTTCCCGGATGTCGGCGGCGATGCAAACGATTTGCGCGACGCGCTGGCGTCTGTCATCGGTCGCTATTCGCAGTACACGACCAATCTGGTTTACGACAAGAGCGGCCAGCTTCAGCCGACCGGAACGCCGACCGTGCGCTCCTTTGCGACCGAAGAATATGAGTTGTATTTGCAGGATTCATGGCGCATCAAGCCGAGCCTGACGCTCAGCTACGGCGTGCGCTGGTCCACCTCTACGCCCGTCTATGAAAGAAACGGTTTGCAGGTCAGGCCCACGCCGAGCCTGGGCCAGTATTTCGAGCAGCGTGTCCGGAGTTCTTTCGAGGGGAAGCCCTTTAACGACCCGATTACGTTTGAGCTGGCGGGCAAGGCCAACAATAGCGCGGGCTATTACAAGCAGGACTGGAACAACTTTGCGCCTTCGGTCTCTGTGGCCTGGTCGCCGGACTTCGGCGATAATTTCCTCGGCAAGCTCATCGGTCGCAACGGCACGTCCGTCATTCGCGGCGGCTTCCGCATGACTTATGACCGCATCGGCAGCCAACTGGCCGTCAACTTCGATTTGAACAGCCTGGCCGGATTCACCTCGGCGCGCAATATCAACGCCAACACCTTCGACGTGAGCACACTCAACGGGCGCACGCTCGGCCCGCTCTTTACGGGATTTAATCCAGCCGTGCGCTCGCTGCCGTTTCCGGGCGCTGGTCCACTTCCGACGAGCCTGACCTTCCCGCTGACGGTGGCCTCAGACGAGGAGCAGCGGATTGAAGTCTCGCTCGACGACACCATCACGACGCCCTACAACTACAGCGTCAACGTCTCTTACGGACGCGAGATAGGCAAGGGCCTCTCGTTCGAGGCCAGCTATGTTGGGCGCTTTGCGCGCAAGCTGCTCGCCACGCGCGACATCATGCAGCTCAACAACATACGCGACCCGCAATCCGGCATGACCTGGTACGAGGCGGCTAACCTGCTGGTTGACGCGCGCTACCAGAATCTGCCCATCACTTCTCTTCAGCGGATACCTTTCTTTGAAAATCTCTTTCCCTTCATGCCCGACTGGTGGGGCGACCCGAGCCTTACGCCGACTCAGGCAGCCTATGCTTTCCTCGCGCCATCGAGCGTCGGCGGCGCGGACATAGTTGATTACACCTTCTTGCAGCTTCTGTGGGACGATAGCCCCAACTGCACGACCTGCCCCTTCGGAGGTGGACCAGCCCGTTTCAACAACGTCTTCTACCAACCGCAGTTTGCGGCGCTCTCGGCCTTCTCGACCATCGCCAGGTCGAACTACAACTCGGCGCAGTTCAGCCTGCGACAGAGGTTCAAAAGCGACATCACCTTCGATTTCAACTACACGCTGAGCCATTCGCTCGATAACGCTTCGGGTCTTCAGAGCGCATCAAGCTACGGCTCGGCCTTTATCGTCAACGCGCTCAATCCCGATCTGCAATATGCCAGCTCGGACTTTGACGCTCGCCATATCATCAACGCCAACTGGCTCATCGGTCTCCCCATCGGACGCGGGCGGGCTTTCCTCCACGACAGCAATAAAGTGGTGGATGCCGTCTTAGGCGGCTGGCAGATGACAGGCATCTTCCGCTGGAATTCTGGGCTGCCCGTGCAGACGCCCTACGATTGCTGCGTCTGGGCCACAAACTGGAACGTCCAATCCAACGCCGTGAGGATAAACAATCTTCAGTCGTCGCCGACGCGCCAGGGCAGCCCGAATCTCTTTAGCGATCCGGTGGCCGCTTATCGCAGCTTCCGCAACGCGAGGCCGGGCGAGATTGGCGAGCGTAATGTCCTGCGTGGTCAGGGCTATATTGCGCTCGATGCCGGACTGACGAAGATGTTCAAGATGCCCTGGGAAGGACACACACTCCAATTCCGCTGGGAGGTCTTTAACGTCACCAACACGCAGCGCTTCGATGCCAACACTATCGCGGACCTCGGATTGGGCCAGGACCCCTTCAACGGCGGAACTCCAGGCTCGGACTTTGGCCGCTTCACTTCAACGCAAAGCCCGCTCAACGAAACGAAGGCGGGACGCGTGATGCAGTTTGCGCTCCGCTATCAATTCTAGGGCGGCGCATCAGTTTCATCATTCCAGAGGGCCGGGGCTTTATCTTCCGGCCCTCTTTTTATCTCCACTCAAATAAGCTAAGCTTGCCGTTCCCGGTGCTTCAAACTGTCAGACGAGATTAAAGCCCTGACAACTATCGCGCGTCAGAAATTTTTTTGAGGAGCAAGGCTGGCCCCTGACTCCCTGATGATTTGATTCAAGCTATACCTTGATACACAGCTCAGGCCGGAGCGTCATGCGATGAAGAGATTGCTGGTCCTGCTGCTCAGTCTCACAGCTTTGTCAATGGTCTGCGGGCAGACGCCCGGACAGGTCCAGAGGTCGCGTCCAGCCAGTCCCCCTTTAATCGCCATCAAGGGCGCGACGCTCCTTGACGGCTCGGGCCGCGCACCTCTCAGGGAGGCGGTCGTCGTCATCAGTGGAGACAACATCGTAGCCGCAGGCTCTTCTCGCCGGGTCAGGATTCCTTCAGGGGCGCGCGTGATTGATGCGAGGGGGCTGGTCATCGCGCCCGGTTTTATAGACACGCACAATCATTCAGACAGGGGACTTGAGGCGGACCCCGCCGCGACGACGCAGGTCTCGCAGGGCATCACGACCGTCGCCGTGGGCCAGGACGGCGGCTCGCAGTTTCCCATAGGCCAATATTTGAAGAGGCTCGAACGCTCGCCCGTAGCCCTCAACGTGCTGACCTTCGTCGGCCACGCGACTGTGCGAGAGAAGGTCCTGGGCCAGGAGACTAATCGCGTCGCGCGTCCCGAAGAGATAAGAAAGATGGAGCGGCTGGTCGAGCAGGGAATGCTTGACGGCGCTTTCGGGCTTTCGACAGGGCTTGAGTATGAGACGGGAAAGCCCGCGACGACCGAAGAGATTATCGCGCTCGCACGCGTCGCGGCTCGCTACGGTGGAATCTATATCAGCCACATGCGCGACGAGGCGGACCAGACTTTCGAGGCCCTCGCGGAGCTGATACGCATCGGCAGGGAGGCACGCATTCCGGCACAGGTCTCGCACATCAAGCTCGGCTCCGCAAAGGTCTGGGGACGCGCGGCGGAGCTGGTCGCGCTCATCCAGAAGGCTCGCAGGCGCGGGCAGGATGTGACGGCGGATTGCTATCCTTACGAAGCCTGGAGTTCGACTATTAGAGTCCTGATTCCGAGCGGGCGGCATGAAGACCCCGTGGCCGTCTCGCGCGGTCTGGCAGATGTTGGCGGCGCGCAGAATATCACCATCGTCAGTTGCAAGGCCCACCCCGATTACGAGTTCAAGACGCTTGAAGAGATCGCGCGCCAGCGTCGTGTGACGCCCGTCGAGCAGTACATGCAGATTGTCAGGGACGGCGGCGCGAGCATAGTCTGTCACGCGATGAAGGAGGAAGACATACGCGTTTTCTACCAACAGCCCTGGGTGATGGTCAGCAGCGATGGCGGGATAGGCTCGCGCCACCCGCGCGGCGCAGGCTCTTTCCCGCGCGTGCTCGGACGCTACGTGCGCGAAGAGAATTGGCTGACGCTGCCGGAGGCCGTGCGACGTATGACCTCGCTGCCTGCCGCACGGCTGGGCCTCAAGAATCGCGGCCTCGTCCGCGCAGGGATGAAGGCGGACCTCGTACTCTTTGACCCGGCGCGCGTTATCGACCGCTCAACTTTCGAGCAGCCGCAGCTCATCTCCGAAGGCATCAATCGCGTCTTCGTCAACGGCGTCGAAGTCTGGCGCGAAGGCGCTGTGACAGGCAACAGACCGGGCACTCCGCTGCGACATGCTCGTTAAGAGAATCGGGTGGACGCAAGGAAGCTTTGCCGTATAAATCATGATGACGCACACCAAGGCTCCAGCCGCCATCATCATCCGGGACATAGAGCTGGTCCAGGAGATGCGTGCCGTCGAGCGGCTGCAAAAAGAGGTCTGGGGTTGCGACGAGCTGGAGGTCTTACCCTTGACGTTTATGAGGGCCAGCCGCGAGGTCGGCGCGATTCTCGTGGGGGCTTTTGCAGAAGACGAGCTGGTCGGCTTCGCCTACGGGTTCGTGGGACTTGAAGATGGACGGCTGGTGGTCCACTCCGATATGCTGGCGGTTAAGCCGGAGTATCGCGGTTGCGGTCTTGGCATACGGCTCAAGCTCGCGCAGCGCGAGAGGGCCATCGCGCTCGGCATAGAGAGCATGACCTGGACCTTCGACCCGCTTCAGAGCCGCAACGCACATCTCAACTTTGCCAGGCTCGGAGTCGTCTCGCATCGCTACGAGATAGATTTCTACGGCGCGCAGACTTCAAGCTTTCTTCATCGAAACATCGGGACGGACCGCCTCTGGGTCAGGTGGCCGCTCTTGAGCGAGCGGGTCCGCCAGCGTCTTGCGGCGCAGCAAAGCCCCGCGGCTTCTCTGGTCCAGCTTGAGAGGCTGCCGCGGCTTGTCCGTCTGCAAACGGATGGCACACCCCTCAGAATCGAATTGCATAAAGCGCCGGCTCAATCGGATGCGTTGATTGAGATTCCCTGTGACATCTCTTTATTGCAGGAGGAGAGGGCGGAGCTGGCCCGGAGCTGGCGACTGGCGACGCGCGGGGCTTTCAAGGAGGCTCTGGCGGCGGGCTACGCGGTCGCGGAATTCTATCGCCTGAGCAGGCAGGGGCAGTCGCTCGGCGCTTATCTTCTCAGTCTTGATAAAAACATCTGAGGCTTGAAGTGATAGAAGGTTTTCGCCTTGCGGTCTGAAGGCTCGCGCGTAAAAAGTTAAAAAGAGCGAACCTCGCGGTGGATTTCGTCGTTAGTCCCAGTGGCTCGCTCCAGACATCTCAAAGCTCTACGCAGAATCGGAGAATCAAGTATGAAGAAGAAAGCGATCATCGTTATCCTGCTCGTGGTGGCGGCAGCAGTGGCCGGAACATTTACGCGCTCGACGCGTTCGGATGAACAGTCCTGGAATAATGAGACGGGCGAAGGCGCGCCGGGGCTGGAGATACGGCAGAGCCAGCAGTTGCAGCCGGGCGCGCAGGTCGAGGTGGCGGGCATCAACGGCAAAGTCCTGATCGAAACCTCCGACACGGACACAGCCGAAATTCTCATCGAGCGCAGGGCGCGCAACCAGAAAGATTTGGACAAACGCGAGATCATCATAGAGAAGACGCCGACCAAACTCTCTATTCGCGCCGAACAGCGAAAGCTGATGGGTATCTTTGACTGGGGCGGCAATAATGCGGGCGAGAACGTCACGCTCAAGCTGCCGCGAAAGGTTGCGCTCACGGCCAGGGGCGTTAACGGCGCGGTGAAAATCGGCGAAGTCGAAGGTGCGCTGAAAGTCCACGGGATTAATGGTCGAGTCGAGCTGGCACAGGCTCTGGATTATACGGAAGTCGGCGGCGTTAATGGTCCAGTCAATATCGCTGTTGACAGGCTCGGCGAGCGCGGGCTAAAGATTAGCGGCGTTAACGGAAGCATAGAGCTGCGCCTGAAGGAAGGCATCAACGCGGACTTGCAGGCCAAGGGAATGAACGGCGGCGTGCGCTCAGAGCTGCCCGACGTAGTGGTCGAGAAAGACCCCGAGCGCTCCAAGTTTTCCGCGCGGATAGGCTCGGGCGGCGCTCCCATAGCCATCAGCGGCATCAACGGCAGCGTCAAGCTCACGCGCGGCGCATCTTGAAGAAGAGGCCGGAAGTTAGAGGTCAGAGATGAGGTCAGAGCTTTTCGCTTTCGCTCACCTCTGACCTCTAATTTCAATTCCTAAAACCCTCATCCTCTATTTCCTCTTTCCTATTTCCTTAAAACCGATGTTGAGAATCGGGTACTCTTTCCAATCCCTGTAATCGTAGTGCCACCATTCCGGCTCGTAGACATTAAAGCCCTCGGCTTCCATCGCCGCGCGTAAAATTTCGCGCAGCCGCTTAGCTTCGGGCGTCGCGCATTGATAGTTGATGTGCGAGCGCTCCGTCATCTCGTCGTACTCGCTCGGCATGCGCACCTCCTGGCCCGTGCGCAGGTCATACATCGTCAAGTCCACGGCGCAGCCCCTGTTGTGTCTTGAACCCTTTCGCGGGTCGGCGACAAACTCTTTCTTATCTTCGGGCGTCGCATCCCAGAAAGCCTTGGTTACGCTCCACGGCCTGTAACCGTCGAAGATGACCAGCCCGTAACCTTTCTCGCGGAGCGCACGATGGACACGCAGGAGAGCTTCCGCGGCGGGACGTTGGAGGAAAGCTCGCGCCTGCTTGTAGACTGGGCGGCCTAGAAAATTGTTCTTTGTCGCATAGCGTATGTCCAGGCGGAGCGTCGAATCGAGCTGGACCAGCTCGACCAGCTCAGGCTGGCGAAAAGTTCCCGTCTCGATGGGCGGCCTTTGCTGCGCAGCAAGCTGTGTAGAGAAGGCGAAGATTAAAACCAAAAGGGCTATAGCCCGGCGTCCGTTTTTCAATTCCAGCCTCCCTTTCATCGTCGCTTGCCGCTCTTGACAGTAGTTGTGGCTATTGACAGTATTTACTGTTGACAAAGATTCCGACATATTATATCTTCCACAGAAGATGAGAGAGCAGCTACAAGAGATGCGGCACAGGAAATTCACGGGGGTCGCGGAATTGGCCGACCACGCGTCGAGGATTCTAACCGAAAGCGGGCCGGTGCAGGAACGCGGGACCGTTTCGGACGTGCCGGACGAGCGCACGATTCGCTACTACCTGGCCGAAGGCTTGCTCTCGCCCGCAGACGAAAAGCAGGGCACGGCTTCGGTCTTCGGCTACCTGCACCTGCTTCAGCTTCTCGTCGTCAAGAGATTGCAGTCGGAGCATCTCTCGATACGCAAGATACGCGAACTGGTCGGTGGCCGCAGCGCGCGCGAGTTGGAGCGTTTGCTTGGCACCGAGGGCCGCGCAAACTGCAAAAACGAGGCGATGAGTTATCTTGAGAAGCTTTTAATCAACTCGCCGCAGTCAGGCTCTGGTCCAGCTTCTGCGCCGCGCATGCGGGCTGCCCTGACTTCTCCCGCTTCACCGCAGCAGCCGCCAACCTCTTCGCCGCAGGTCGGGTATTCCAGCCTGCTGCCGGGCAGGGCAACCGGACCGCTCACCTCCACGGAGGGCGGCACCTGGGAGCGCCTGGAGATAGAGCCTGGGTTGGAGCTGCACATTCGCGGCGATTATCGCCCGCCGCGTGAAACCAGGGGGCTGCGCCGTCTGGCACAAATAGTCCTGCGCATCATCGAGTCATACAGCAAGAGAAAGTGAGGATTTTAAGAGACATGGTCCAACAAACACCGACAGTTGAATTTATCACGGAGCGAGGGCGGCTGGTTGCCGGGCGCGATCAGACGGTTGATGTTTTGATACGACTCTTGCCGCCCGCACCCGACGCGGGCATTGGCCGCAGGCCGTGTCTCAATCTCAGCCTGGTGCTCGACCGTTCCGGCTCGATGGGCGGAGACAAGATCGTGCGCGCGCGCGAAGCCACGGAATATTGCATAGACCAACTGCTCCCGACCGACCGCTTCAGCGTAGTAATCTTCGACGACGAGATAGAAGTCCTGATTCCGAGCCAGTTGGCCGAAAACAAGTCTCTTCTCAAGAGCCGACTCGCCGGAATCCGTGCGCGCAATTCAACCGCGCTGCACGAAGCCTGGGTGCGCGGCGGGATGCAGGTCAGCGAGCATCTAACGGAAAGCGCGATCAATCGCGTGCTGCTGATTACAGACGGGCAGGCCAACGTCGGCGAAACCAACATTGACCGCATCGTCTCGCAGGCCAAAGGGCTGGCCGAGCGCGGCGTGAGCACTTCGACCGTAGGCATCGGCGAAGACTTTAACGAAGACCTGCTGCTGCCTATGGCCGAGGCAGGGCGCGGCAACGCCTGGCACGTCGAGCGCGCGGAAGATATGCAACGCATCTTCGCCGTAGAGCTTGAGGGACTCATCGCGCAGGTGGCCCACACCGTCACGCTCGGCCTCATTCCATCTGACGGCATACGCCTGGCCGATGTGCTCAACGATTTCGAGCTTGGCGAGACCGGGCGTTACAAGCTGCCCAACCTGCAAGCAGGCTCGCCGCTCGAAGTGTTGGTCCAGTTGCGCGTCCACGCGCAGAAGGCCGGAACGCGGCTGCGACTGCTGGACCTGCGTCTGGGCTACACGCCGCAGGAGATGAAGTCCGCCGAAGTGGTCAAGCAAACGCTCGAAGTGGAATTCGATGAAGAGTCGGCTGTCGAAGCGCTGCCCGTTAATCATGAAGTCGCGCGGGCCCTGCAGCTACTGATGAACGCACGCGCGCGTCGCGAGGCCGTGCAGCACATGGATGCGGGTGATTACGATCTGGCGGCTGAGGTTGTCGGCTCATCGCTCAGGGCTTCGCAGATGCTCTTTAGTGCCATGCCGGCCTCGGAGCAGGCGGATCAAGAGATAAGCATGCTGACGGACTTGTCCGAATCAATCAGCAATCCGAGCGAGTCAAGCAGGAATCGCAAGCGGCTATCATTTCAGGATTACTTTCGCCGCTACAGCAAGAGAAGTTAATCCACCGAATCCGAAGTTAACTCAAACAAAAAGGTCCATTTAAAGGGCTGATAAGAATAGCCCCGCGCTGATAAAGTGCGAGGCTATTTTCAATTTTCCTTGCGGGGTCGTAAGGTACGAGCGAAAATAGAGGGTTGCCCGTGTAACCTTCTCATATCGCAATCACAAGCTGATCGCAACCATTGTCTGACCCGCGCTACAGTACCTTACACGACGCCAGAAACTTATATGTGTTAGTCGAGTCTTCCGATTAAACCTCGCGGAAAAAATCCAACTCTATCGCTGCACTCTTCGCGAGACAGCTAAAGATACAACTCTGTGTGGAGGAGAAGAAATGTTTGTTAGAAAAACCCGGCTTTTGATTACTGTCCTGGCCCTCTCGCTGATGCTCGTGCCGTCGGCGCTGGCCCAGAACAACAATACTTCCGGCTCAAGCGCGAGCCGCGCTGCGAGCGGGCAAAAGATGAAGCTCAAGGGTGTCGTCACGCGTCGCGAAGTGGATTCATTCACTGTGCGCGACCTGAGCGGCGCGGAAACGGTCGTGCTCCTCAATGATAGAACGAGCGTTAAGACCAAGGGCGGCTTTCTGCGCAGCGGTCAGAACTACGGTGTGACCAGTATCTTGCGCGGCCTCAATCTGGAGGTCGAAGGACGCACGGATGCGACGGGCCAGCTTGTCGCCGACAAGATCAGGTTCAATTCTGCCGATTACAGGGTGGCTCAGACGGTCGAATCCCGTGTCAACCCTGTGGAGAATCGCGTCAGCACAGCCGAGACCAGGATTTCGGATGTAGAGCAGAACGCGCAGCGCATCTCGGGCCAGATTGATGAGCTGGCGGCTGTCTCTAATGCTGCGCGGGGCGGGGCTGTCGCGGCGCAGGAGTCTGCGGACGCAGCCGTCGCCGGGGTCAACGCGACCAATGAGCGCATCTCCTCGCTGGATGATTACCAGCCGCAGGAGATGACGGCGGTCAACTTCAGGGCGGGCAGCGCCGTGCTCACGCAGGCAGAGAAGGTCAAGCTGGACCAGCTCGCGGCCAAGGCTCTCAACGCCAAGGGCTACGTGATTGAGGTCTCAGGCTTTGCAGATGCGACCGGCAGCACGGCTCTTAACCGCCGCCTCAGCCAGCAGCGTGCGGATGCCGTCATACGCTATCTGGTCGAGAATCACAACATCCCCTTGCGACGCATTATCACGCCCTTCGGCTACGGCGAAGCCAAGCCTGTCGCCGACAACACGACGCGGGCCGGGCGCGCTGAGAATCGCCGCGTCGAGGTCAAGATTCTGGTCAATCGCGGTCTGACCGCGCCGACGCCGGATATGACTCCGAAATCTTCCACGCAAACGCAGGGCACGCTCTAAAGCAGACGCGCAACGGTAAGCTCAATGCAATATCATCGCAACCAAGCGAAGCCTGCTGAGGTGTAGAGTTCACACAGTTACTCAGAGCATTTTCCTTCTTAGGGGCAAGCGAGTGAGCGTCAGGTTTGGGGACCTGGCGCTCTTTTTTTCTCTTTCCTGGCGGGCTAGCCAGCCAAGCGCAAATTCATTCAGCGCGGTATTGCCTCTATCAACTTGAAAAGGTCGAAAACGAGTCCTCGACCCGGCCCGTTTGCCCGCCAGAGCGCGCCGTTATCTGCGGATTAATTCAAACAAACTTGATAATTGGTCCGCTGAGCGAGCGCGTGGCGGGACGAAACCTGTCCCTCTCTTCATCATCGTTTCTGAAGTGGCAAGCCTTTTGCGTTAGAGACTGTAGACGCGCCGAGGTTGTGCCGAAAACCGTACAGGTCGGATTGGCGCGGATGAAATATTCGGGCACGAATTTCGAGTTTTGATTGCAGCTCACAGGAGGGAATTTGAGTATGGGGTTTATCGCTTACATTATTTTAGGTTTGCTCGCCGGGCTGATTGCGAAAGCGATCATGCCGGGTAAAGACCCGGGCGGAGTCATCATCACGATTCTGCTGGGTATCGCAGGCTCACTCATCGGCGGCTTTCTGGGCAGCATGCTGCTCGGTTACGGCGGCGCGAACTCTGCGGGAGACATCAACCGGCCCGGCTTTATCATGAGCCTGGTGCTCTCTGTGGTCGGCGCTATCGTTCTGCTCGCAGCCTACAGGCTCATCACGCGCAGAAGTTTGACCAGTTGATTTCTCAAAGAGAGTTCAGAAGGTAAGGTGCTGGCGAGGCCCTGTTTTTTTGAAAATGGTCAGCAACCGTTTGCCCGCCAGCACACCTTCTTGAAACCGAGCCGGAAGCAGAAAATATTTTTCGCACATGCCGCATGAGCCGTCGCGCAGCGTGTCCCGAAATCCGCTGGACTCCAATCGTCGTTCTCTTCAGCTTACTCTTTATCCTCTTCAACCCGCTCTTTCTCTTTCTTTCTTTGCATCCGTTTATATCTTTGGAAGACAAGCTCGGCCCTGATTCTGTGATAAGCCCAGGAGAGGCCCCGACTGCCGAAGAGAGTCTGGCGAACTCTTTTCAGGCGCGCTTTTCTCAAGCTCTTGCGGCAGGCTTTGATGCGCTCGCGGCATAAGCTCGCAAGCTCTCTATCGTTTTTTAGATATTTGAGTTGCGAGCGGTAAATCGCTATCGTGGATGCAATCATCAAAGACGTATCTCTCGAAGTGTTAGAGCCGTGCACGCGATGCTGGACCACTATACGGTCGTGGCAAAAGACCCTGTGCTCTCTAGTGATGCGCATGTAGAGGTCCAGGTCGTCGCAGCCCTTCGGCGCGGGATCGAAACCGCCGACCTTTGAAAAGATGTCGCGCCGGAACATGACCGCCCCGGTCGTGCCTATGTAATTATGGTCCAAGAGCACGCGGTAGTGATCGCGCTCGATACAGACGGGCGCGGGCGAGCTGTAGACTTCCCCTTCGCCTGTCATAAACTCCCAGTGGCCCGAAACAAAAGCACATTCGGGATGCTCTGCAAGGCAGCTCACGCCGACTTCGAGCGCAAAGGGAAGCAGTCGGTCGTCCGCATCCAGAAAGACCAGGCTTTGACCGCGACTGAAATCAAGACCCGCGTTGCGCGCCCCCGCGATTCCACGGTTGGCCTGCCGCTCATACCGCACGCCCGGAAATCTTGAGACGACCTCTTCTGTATTATCCGTCGAGCCGTCGTCAACGACTACAATCTCGAAATTGCGATAGGTCTGCGCGAGCACACTTTCGATGGCCTCGCCTATGTAATGGGCATAGTTGAAGGTCGGGATGATGACTGAGACCAGAGGGGCTTCGCTCATGCGTTTAGGCTTTCGCGTGTGCAGGGGGACTCTCAATTTTTGACTGGCGGCAAGACTTTGCGCCGTAGACGTGTGGTCCAGCCGGTCAGGGGAAGAAGACCCAGTCGCGGATATTTCTTAATGATGCGTTTCAACTCCGCTCTGCTGTTGCGCTGCGCGCCCGTGTCTTCCCGTGTGGTTAAACGCGCACGCTCAAAGAGGCTCGCGAGCTGTCGCTTTAAATCAATAGGCGGCGATGCGCGCCGCGCCGCGCGCCTTACAGGAGCATAGTGCGGGGCGTAAACCAGCTCGTGTTGAATAATCAGGAAATCTATAAGCTGGGATGCGGCGTTATTTGACAGCGTCGCTGCATGCTCATGCAGGCGAAAGGTAGCCAGCTCTTCGTTGATAAAATAAAGCCCTGTGTTGACGGCCAGGCGCATACAGTATTCCCAGTCAACGAGCTGCAAAAGGTCCGTCTGGAAAAGCCCGAAGCGGCGCACAGCCGCGCGTTTGAACATGATGGCTGTCGGCTCGCCTATGCAGTTGACGAGCGGATGCCTGGCCGCGTGCGCCGCGAACTCTTCCGGTCCGATGAAAGAGCGTTGAGGGAAGCGGCGCGATAGCTCGTTCGCCGCGACATATTCGAGAAACGTCCGCCTGAAGCTTTCCTTAACGCCGCTCTCGAAGACGAAGTTTCGACGGCTGGCGACGAGGGTCGCGCCGCCCTGCGAGCCGCACTCGTACATACGCTCGACACACAGCGGGTGCAGATAATCATCCTGAAAAAGAAACTTTATCCATTCGCCGCGGGCCAGTTCCAGACAGCGATTCCAGTTGCCTCCGAGTCCGAGCCTGCGAGGATTGCTATAAAGACGCACACGCGAATCCCTACGCGCAACCTCCTGGACCAATAAGAGCGTTTTATCCGTCGAAGCATCATCAACGATGAGTAGTTCAAAATCGGGAAAGGTCTGCGCGAGCGCGCTTTCCAGAGCTTGACGCAAATAGGCCGCTCCGTTATGCGTCGGCACACAGATGCTCACCGCGCGAGTTTTGTCAGGCGTAATCTTGATCTTTGTTACTCCTTCGGCTCGCGCGGATGTCTTGCAGTGGTTCGCTGGTCCAAAGCAATCGCAGCTGACAGACGAATCTTGATGATATGACTTCGAGAAGAGATGAGGTGGAAAACTCTTTCCAGCGATACAAGAGGCCGCCATCAGAGCGGCGCTGACCCTTTAAAAAATCAAGACACCCGGCGGGACTTGAAATCTATAGCATGAATGGCGGGCCGTGAGGGACTCGAACCCCCGACACCTGGTTCCGAAGACCAGTGCTCTATCCAAACTGAGCTAACGGCCCATCAAGATAGTTAATCTTTCATCGAGATCGCTTCGGTCAGATGCTCTATCAGACCGGGCGACGCGTGCATCTTCCCGCGCGCTCCGGCGAAAGGTACTCTACAAAATCATCAAGGGGAGGTGCAACCGCTTCGGTCAGTCTTTCGTGCCGGGCCTGGCATCGGGCGCGGCGCTCGCGGCCCCGGCCTGCAATTTCTGTCGGATGAAGCGGACCATCTGGCCGATCTCATCTTTGCTCAGCTTCTCTTTGAAGGCGGGCATCCCGTCGCCGCCGTCGCTGATCTGTTTGGCAAGCTGCTCTTCAGTATGGTTGAGCGCGTGGCCCTTGAGCAGGCTCGGCACTTTGAGCCGCTTATCTTCGATCTTGACGAGACCGCCCTTGCCCTCGTCTCCATGACAGATGGAACACTCCTGCGCGTAGACCTCTTGCGTATGAGCGAACTCGTTTGCCGCGGGCGTGGGGCTGGCGCTGGTCGCGGTTGGCGCGGAGGCAGCCGGTGACGGTTGCGCACGGTTGCCTGAAGTTTGATTCGTGTTCGTGGTGTTATCGCAGGCCAGCGCGAAAAGGGCTAGGGCGGCCAGAAGGCAGGCAAGCTTAATCAGTTTCATCCGGTTCTGTCTCCGAAAAGCGATGAAGAGTCTTCAGCTTTGATGTCAGTAGTAAAGAGCGCGCAGGAGTATAGCAGAAATAGAGTTGAGAGGTTAAAGGCCGGAGATGCGAGGTTAATGAAAGACAGAACACTAATCTCCGATAACCGACTGCTGGCCTCTCTCTTCCGATCACTTCTTTTTCTTGAGCGTGACAACGAAGTTGGCGATCTCAAGCTTTTCATCTTCGGTCAGCTTGCCCGCGTAAGATTTCATGGGCGGGCGCAGCCCGTAAGCCACGGGGTCATCCAGGAGCTTAACAATGTCTTCGACTGAACGGCGTGGTTTGAGGTAAACGCCTAGGAGTTTGGGGAAGATGGAGACGCCCTGCCCGTGCGTGCCGTGACAGTTGGCGCAGTTCTTGATGTAGGCTGCGGGCGCAGATGAGGATGCGAGCTGTCCTGTCTGAGATGTCGAACTCGCTGGACCAGTCGCTGCGCCTGAATTCGTTTGACGAGTGTTATTCGGAGTGCCCGCGCCGGTCGCGTCTTCATCATCGGCCAGCGCTTCGCCTGTTTGAAATCGCTGCGGCTCGAAGGGCGCGGCGCGAAAGGCCGCCTCGTCTGCTCTCTGTCGAGCCAGTTGCTCGCGCACACGCGGGTCGCGCGCATCCTCTATGTAGGCGAGCGCGGTCATCACTGTAAAGAGCACGAGGCAGAATGCGAAGAGGGTCGCACCGATGCTGCGACGCGGGTGGTCCAATCTTTTAAGCAGCGGCAGCCGGTCCAGAAACGGGAGCGCGGCGAGACTGGCAAAAAACAGCAGGGGAAAGAGCAACGCGAAGAGAGAAGCGATCCGTCCCGGCAAAAACTTGAGGGTTTGAAAGAGCCAGAGAAACTGTGCGCCGGGGCGCGGCAGGTATTCGGGCGCGGCCTCCTGCGGCGCTGGACCAAAGGGCGCGTGAAACTTGGCTGCGTAAAGCGCGAGCGCCAGAAAGATTAGCCCGGCCACAAAAGCGTTGCGCACAATCTGCCCGCGCATCCATGCTTCAAGCCGCAGTTCTTCCTCGGCGCTCACAGTGCCGCGCTCGCGGAAGATAAAGAGCCGCGCGATGACGAGCAAGAGGATGAGCGTCGGCAGGACCAGCGCGTGCAGGGCGAAGAAGCGCGTCAGCGTGAGCGCGGAAATCTCCGAGCCTCCGAGCAGCCATCTTCTGGCTAAAGAGCCTGCGAGCGGCATCCCGCTCGTGATGCCTTCCGCGATACGCGTGCTGAAGAAAGCGCGCGCATCCCAGGGAAGCGAATAGCCTGTCGCGCCGCTCGCCATGATGAGCGCCAGCAGCACTACGCTCGCGGTCCAGCCAACGGGCCTGCGCCTGTAGCTTGCGCGCCAGAACATCTGCCCGATGTGCAGTACGAGAAAGAGCGTCAGCCATTGCGAGCCGTAGTGATGCAGAGCACGCAGCCAGGCTCCCGCGGTCAGCACCTTCTCTATGTAAGCGACGGTCGTGTGCGCGCTCTCGGTCGAAGGGACATAATAAAAGGCCAGGAGCACGCCCGTTATAAGCTGTAAAGCGAGGAGCATAGCAACCACCCCCGCGGTGGTCCGTGCCCATGCCTTGAAGCCCTCCGACGGCTCATCGACGAGCGAGCGTTCTATGTCCTGAAGTGTGGTCCAGCGCGCCAGCCAGCCATGGGCGGGCTGCGCAGTCTGACGGTTCTTCGAGTCGTCTTTCATCCGCGCACCAATCGCTCGGCTGTGTTGTTCTCGAAAGTCTGAAAGCGTACCTGTAGTATCCCGTTCTCTTCGCGCGAAGGCAGCGGGTCGAGGCCGCGACGGGCTGGTCCAGTGAGCCGCGCTCCGTCAGGGGCAAAAAAGCTGTCATGGCAGGGACAGGAGAATCTGTTTGACTCTTCCTGCCAGTTGACGTTGCAGCCTTCGTGCGGGCAGACGCTGGAGAGCACGGAGTTGTTCTGCGCGGGCAGGACATAGACAAAGTGCTCTTCGAGCGAAGTGGCCCAGCCCTCCTGCCGCTCAACGAGAATGCTGCGCATGACGGGCTTTTGGCCCTTAATCTCTGCCAGCGGCGCGACATTGGACCATATTCCGGCACTGGCCTCCTGCGCAGCCGCCGGACGCAGAAAGCGCAGGGCCGCGGCTGCCACGGTCGCCAGCATCCCGCCGAAGATGCCGAGCGAGATATACATTAAAAACTGCCTGCGGTCTTTTCCGTTTGGATTTTCTGTGGCGGGTGCAGCGGTCTCGGCTTGTTCGTTCATCTTTTAATCCGTGTCTGATACGTGTCCGGTTGCAATCAGGAAAGGATAGAAGCAGAATAACTATTGCGCCGCGCATTTTAGCCTAAATGGATGGGGAAGCGCGAGCCAAAGTTTTGGACCACCCGAAGAGGTTGAATCTAGCATGAGTACAGATGAAGGCAATAACGAACGCACGGGCCTGCGGCTGGCCTCGAACACGGTCGAGCGCACATCGCGCGAGCAGCATCTGCCCTTGCCGCGCCAGTTCGTCAACTTCACTTTCTACCGCGCGCGACCCGAATGGCGCATCCTCGCAGAGGATGAGAAGCAGGCTTGCAAGAGAGAGTTTATCGAAGCGCTCGAAGAGTTTCGCCGCGAGTTGCTGATGCATACTTACTCGCTCGTGGGCCTGCGCACCAACGTTGAATTTATGATCTGGCGGATAGGTTATTCGCTGGACCCCATGCAGGAGATGACGACGCGCCTCAATCGGTCTCGGATGGGCAGATACCTGGAGGCGACGCAAAGCTTCCTCTCGATGACCAAGCGCTCAATGTACATAGACAAGGACAACCCGGAGCACGTCGAAGACCGCCTGCACATAGTGCCGGGCCAATCGCAATACCTGTTCGTCTACCCGTTTGTCAAAACACGCGAATGGTATGCGCGCTCGCCCGAGCAGCGGCAGGAGATGATGGACGAGCATATACGCATCGGCTCGAAATATCGCTCGGTCAAGCTGCACACGACCTATTCCTTCGGGCTTGACGACCAGGAGTTTGTCGTCGCCTTCGAGACGGACGAGCCTTCGGACTTTCTAGATTTGGTCCAGGAGCTGCGCGAGACCAAGGCCAGCTCCTTCACCCTGCGTGATACGCCGATGTTCACCTGCCGCCAGCGCACGCTCGCGGAATGCCTCGATGCGCTCGGCTAAAAGGAAGAAGCGATGGCAGAGGCGCTCGTCGGAATACTGTTTGCCGCAAGTTTCATCATCATTTATCTGCTGGCCTCGCGGCTCAGGAGGGGCGGGGCGGGCCGCTCAATCTCAAGCGAAGTCTATCCGCCTGTGATGATGGCTCCGAACCGGACGGGGACGCAAAGAGACGGTCTCTCTTTGACAACAGAAGAACTGAGCGGGCATCATTCGCGCGCCCTGGCTGGTCCAACGCGGAAACAACTGGCGGCGGGGAAGACTACCGCAGCGCCGGACCAGCAAAGGGAGTCGGGCTGAAGTTTTCCAAAGTTCCCAGAAATTTCCAGACTGATAGATGCCGACAAGGGTTGCACGAAAATTTCTGATTAGCGGTGAAGTGCAGGGCGTGGGCTATCGTTTTTTCGCGCAGCGTGCGGCGGCGCGTCACCAGGTCACGGGCTATGTCTGCAACCTGCCGGACGGTCGCGTAGAGGCGCTGGCCGAAGGCTCTCCGGCGGATGTCGAAGCCTTCAAACACGACCTCGCGACCGGCCCGGCTCACGCCTTTGTCGAAAAGCTCGAAGAACTCAACCTTGAGCCAACCGGACACTACAAATCTTTTCTGATTGAACGCTAGCCCTTTCCAGATAAATCATCTTTGAACGCGCAATGAAGAGGCCCGGCGTCAGGTTGATTACGTTTAGCGACGCGGTTTCACTGGGTTTCTCTTAAATTCAGAACGCGCCGCCGCGAGTAAAGCGACAGCGCGCGGCGCTTCATTATTAAGAGTTCGAGCCATGTCAGCGGTCAGATAGATGTCTTCTTGCGCTAACGCCTCAAACAGCCCACTCAAGCTCAGGCTCGGAGCGGAAATATCCGTCATCGCAGTATTGTTTCTGCTTTGAAAGCGAACAATAATCTTGCTTTCTTCTCCGGCATATCCCGGAACTCTGTTAATTGCTTTGACGGCTTCTGCAACCGTCTCCCAGATTCTTGTACGGTCAATCTGCGTCGTTCGTCTCGCAATGGAGATCCAGGCCTGCGCGCTTTCCGGACTTGCGACATCAATCCGCCTGGCTTCTGCAACCGCTTCATCTAATAATGCCTGAATGCGTTCGGGGGCAGATTTTGCGAGCGCACCCGCCAGCTCCGTATAAACCCAAGCCCTTTGGAAAGATGAGAGTTCCCCTGTGCGAGCGAGCTGTATAGCTCTTTCCGCATCACTCTTCTCCAAAGCTTTAGTGACGAGAACAAAGTCAACAAAGTTACGGACACGCTTCCTCAGCTCTGCGTCTTCAATTTTATCTGCCAGCTCTTTCGCTTTAGGGTCATCTTTCATGGCGGCAAGGCGTGCAGCGAGGGCGTAGAGCTGATCGCGCTCGCCTGTGCTTGAAGCGCGCTCAAGGCGAGACAGGATGTCCTCAGACTCTTTTTCCGCCGGTTCATGACGAGCGAATCCGCTGTTCACAAAGGCGCGCTGATGCGCGGGAATTATCTCTTCCGGATTCTGGGCCAACGAATTCAATCGAGTCCTCAGAACGGTAGCTGCATTCGGGTCGAATTGATCGAATAATGGCAGCAGTCGCAAGATGGTAAAGTAAGTGCCCGTGCGTCCGGCGGTTGTCTGGTCCAGTTCTAATAATGAGGCGGGGCGGAGCAGTATTTGCGTTGCCACACGAAAGAATGTGGCGCGTAACGGGGTTGATAAATCAGGCGGCGGTAGCGTCTCCGTCCAGGGATTCATCAATAATCCGCGCCGCGTAGCCGTCACTAAAACCGAAGGCGTGAAAGCATACGAGGCCAGCAAAGAAACGGCAGTCGCATCTGCCGTCGGGTCGGTGGCAGCCTTTTCCAGCAGAGAGGCGAAATATTGGTCCGCCAGAATCTTATTCTTGTTGCGCAAGATAACGAGGAAGATAATGCTTTGCGACGTCACGCGATTGAGACCGGCAGCGGCGATTTGCAAAGCGCTCTCTGTTTCGCCGCGTTCGAGAAGCTGTATGGCTAACTCTAATCGCTTGGCTATGGCTTCCGGCGGCTCGGTCGGGTCCCAGTATTTTGACGAGCCGTTTTCTTCTTCCTCGCGCCTGTTTTGTTCCTCCATTTTAGCCAGGAGGCTCTCGGATAATGCGCGGTCATGGCGGGAAACAAGTTGCAATACTTCGGCGCGTAAATTGGGCGGCGTAGGGATAAAGCCTGTGCCGCCGCGCCCGGAAAGAAATCGCTTGCGCTCTTCTTCATTCCGTCGCCTGCCATCTTTGTCTACTGTTTCAGCTACATCCCATGCTCTATTAAACAGAAGGCGGGCCTGTTCCTGGTCCACATCCCACAGGACGTCGGCGGCCCTGGCCTGAATACTGGCGCGCAAGGAATCGTCTTTATAGCTACGCGCTTCATTAGCCAGGGCCATCACAAGCTGAATGGCAAACGCTCGCCGCTCATCGGCAAGCTGGTCCAACTTGGTTGTCCCTGAAGGTTTTACCGCAGGCTGGTCCTTTTTGTTTTTCGGAACGGATTTATCGTTAAGGGTTTGTGCATTTGCTATGGTGTTAATTGAGAGGGCGCAGAAAAGAGCAATGATAAAAGTGAGATTATCACGGTTCATAGCGGCCTCCTAAAGATGTCTGATGGGTCGAGGTCTACAGGCTTGACTACCGGATTGAATGAAAGTAAGTATCCGCAAGGCACGACCCCTTGCGGATACTTACTCCTCGAAAATTAATTCCCACCTGGCGGCGCACAGCAGACATCACCGCAAGGCGCGCAGCTAATGCAATAGCCTTCACTCGGACAGCAAGATAGACGACCGCACCAGCCGCAGCCGCACCCGCCGCCGCCGCTGTTGTACGGCGCAAGCCCATCCGGAGCGGGAACGGCCCTGATGGTCAACTTCCCGTCTTTGAAGTTTGCACCCAGATTAGCCAGTTGAGGAACGGTTATCTCTTCGCCTTTACTGATGGTATAGGTCGCAACCGGCGACTCTTTCAAGTTATTCCAATCGCTACATTGCTTAATCCCTCTGGTGTCGCCAACCAGGGTGGAGACCGTTATTTTCACTTTGTCCCCTACCGTTTCAGGCAACACTTTGATGGCGGAGATTTGTGCCGCGTGAGCATTGTTGTTGGGATTGGCCGGAACTCGTATAAAAGCCGCACGTCTTTGTTCGGCGGTTCCTGCCGGAATGACAAAGGACTTGCTCAGCGCTATCTCGATAGCGAGTCCCTGTCGCGAAGGCGAGTTGTCTTTCGAGTGTCGTGCGAAAGCAACTGCTAAGAGTGAAAGACCCAGAACAGGTAGAATGAGAAGAGTGATTCTGAAGCGATTCATGTGAGTATCTCCTTCGTGAGTAGTTAGTCGTGAGTCGTAGGAGACGGGCAAGGTTTTTGCCGAATTCCTCCCTGTTTGGCTGATTCAGGGTTGAGCGCCCTGGACCAGAGGTTGGTCCCGACAGGAGGAAAATTTATACCCGCGATTGCGCGTTGTCAATAAAAAATATTGCCCGGGTATTGGTCCAGTTTGAATTTCCGGACCAGTGCCTCCGGGCGCTCTAAATTCAAATACGATCTTATCTTCCGGCTCCTTTATCTTCCCGCTTGTTGATTGCCTTCCTGCACCCCGCTCCGTATGATGTCCTCGCTCTTTTTCAACATCTCTCCGCTTTTTGTCGGGAGATGCCGCACTTCTGATAGAAAGGCAAACAGTTTTCAGTTTTAAGAAAAGCACGTCTCGCTCTAAACTGAAAATCGAAAACTGAAAACTCGAAACTGACTGATGGACCATCTCAAAGAAATGATCCGCGAAGTGTCGGATTTTCCGAAGCCCGGCATCAATTTTTATGACATCACGACGCTGCTCAAGCAACCCGAGGGGCTGCGGCAGGTGGTTGACGGGCTGGCCGCCGCCTTCGAGGGCGAAAAGGTTGATACGGTCATCGGTATCGAAGCGCGCGGCTTTATCTTTGCGCCCGCGCTCGCCTATCACCTCGGCGCGGGCTTCGTGCCCGTGCGCAAGCCTCGCAAGCTCCCTGCGGAGACGGCCTCTATCTCTTACGATCTGGAGTACGGACAGGACACGCTTGAGATTCACCGCGACGCCATCGGCAAAGGATGCCGCGTCCTCATCGCGGATGACCTGCTCGCCACGGGAGGCACGGCGAGGGCCGTCGTTAATCTGGTAGAAAGCCTTGAGGGAGAGGTCGCGGGACTGGTCTTCGTCGTCGAGCTGGAATTCCTGCCCGGTCGCCGGAAGCTCGCGGGCTACGACGTGCGCTCGCTTATCAAATACCGGTCATAGAGCGGCTGGACACGGCACATTTCGGTCTGTTAATTTCTCAACGCGCTCCCGTAGCTCAGTTGTATAGAGCGTCCGCCTCCTAAGCGGAAGGTCGCTGGTTAGAGTCCAGCCGGGAGCACCAACAGTTGATACAGAAGAACGGTTGTCGAAATCGGCAGCCGTTTTCTTTTAGCTCAGAGCGCCCTGGTCTGGTCCTGGTCCAGAAAGCGGGAGCGCACGTCGGGCGCAGGAATCATGCAGGCATCGTGTTTGCCGAAGAATCTATAACGGTATCTGGCTACTAAATCGTAGAAGAAATTGCGCACCGGCCTGGGGATGAGGTAGAAGGCCAGGCAGAGCTTCCAGGCTCCTCCGAGATAGGAGGCCACCCGGAGCGCCGCGTCCGAGCGTGTGAAGACGCGTTCTTCGCCTTCGTTAGATTGGTCCAGCAGGACGACAGAATCCACGCTGGCTAAAAAGGGATGGCGCTCTCTGGCGGCCTGGCCGTAATCGCTTTGCAGCGCGGCGAAGCGCATCGTCCCGCGCCTATCGTGGCTCAAGATAAACTGGACCGAGTGATTGCACAGGCCGCAGACTCCATCATAAAGCAGGACCGGAGCGGCGGCTGAAGTTGTTTCCATCATTTGACTGACGAGCTTGATTCTCCCTTCCGGCTATTTTACATCAAACCGAAAAATTTTGATGTAGGGCTGGCGCGCATGGTATAAGCCAACAGTCTTTTGTCAGGCAACATCTTGAGAATCCCTTCGAGGAGACGACGAAAAATTGAGAACCCCTTCCCGTTTAGTCCTTGCCGCGCTCATCCTTTTTTTACTAACGCAAAGTGCGTTGCCGCTTCGAGCCAGCGCTTTGCCGCAAGCAGGCCAGGCGGCTCAAATCAACTGGACCACTTACCAGGAGATGGCAGTTGATTTGATGCAGAAGTATCTGCGTATAGACACTTCAAATCCGCCGGGGAACGAGATCGCTGCGGCCAGATTTTTCAAGGAGATATTCGACCGCGAAAAGATTCCGAGCGAAATCTTCGAGTACGAGCCGGGCCGCGCCAACATCATCGCGCGTCTCAAGGGCAACGGGACGAAACGCCCCGTCATCCTCCTGAGCCACATGGACGTGGTCACGGCGGACCCCGCGAAATGGCGCGTAGACCCCTTTTCGGCGGAGATTCTGGACGGCTACATCTACGGTCGCGGCGCGCTCGATATGAAAAGCGACGGCCTTCTTCATCTGATGACGATGATTATCCTCGCGCGCCAGCGGCAACAGCTCTCGCGCGATATTATTTTTCTGGCAACTGCCGACGAAGAGGTCCACGACAAAGGCTCTCTCTGGATGATCGCCAACCAGGCCGCGCTCTTCAAGGATGCCGAGTATCTGATTACGGAAGGCGGCGACAACCTGCTTGAAGACGGTCGTGTTAAATATGTCGGCGTTGATGTCGCGGAGAAAGCTCCGTACTGGCTCAAGCTGACGGCGACGGGCCAGCCCGGTCACGGCTCGCGTCCCATCACAGACTCTGCGGCCAACCGTATGGTCCGCGCGATGTCGAGAATCATCGCCTACGAGACTCCGATTAAAGTCTTACCGGCGGTCGAAAAATTCCTGCGCGACATCGCCCCGCTGCAAACCGAGCCGCTCCGCTCAAGGTTTGCGAACATCCGCGAATCGCTCAGAGACCCCGCCTTCGTCAAACAGATTACGAGCGACCGCGAGTACAACTACATGCTGCGCAACACCATCTCGCTGACGATGATGAGCGGCAGCCGACAGACCAATGTCATCCCCAACACGGTGACCTGCAATCTGGACGTGCGACTCCTGCCTGGCGAACGCCCGGAAGATTTTCTCGCCGAGCTGCGACGCGTCATTGACGACCCTTCGATTCAAATCGAGAACACCAACGGCTTTAAGCCGCCCAACAGCTCGCCCATAGACACAGAACTCTTCAACCTCATCTCTCGCATAACCAAAGCGCATCACCCCGAAGCCCTCATCACGACCAAGATGCTCAGCGGATACACCGAAAGCCAGCTTTACAGACAGCTCGGCATCACGAGCTATGGCTGGTCGCCCATCTACACGACAGCCGAAGAGGGCGAAGGCGTTCACGGCAATAACGAGCGCATCTCTGTTAAGAACGTCCGCGAAGGCACGCGCGAGATGTACGAGGTCGTCAGCCAGCTCGCAAGATGATGGCAGGCTCAGGAAGATTCATCAACAGACTCAGGCAAGGGCGGCTCTCGCTGCTCGCTTTGCTCTGGTGTCTCGCGGCGACGAGCGCGGTCGCGCAGTCCCAACCTGCCACGCCCGCCACGACCAATGCGCCGTTTGATGTCCTGGACTACGAGGCGGAGATTGAGCCTGACATCGCGCACAAGACGGTGAGAGGAAAAGTTCTGGTCCACTTTAAGGCGGGCGCGGGCAGGCTGAGCCGGATTGAGCTTGATTGCGGCCAGCTGACGATAGACGCCGTGCGCGAGCGAGGCGCGGCGCAAAAGTTTGAGCAGCATGAAAGACGCTTGAGCGTACAGCTCCAGAGTCCGGCGAAAGCGTATGAAGAGCGTGCGATTGAGATTGAGTATCACGGCGCGCCGACACGCGGGATTCGTTTTTTCCCTGAACGCGCAGGTTTATACGGTCTTTTCCACGAGCCAGTGGATGCCTTGCGTGGATGCGCCGGAGGATAGAGCAAGCTTGCGTTTGAGCTTAATCTTACCAGCCGGGCTACAGGTGGTCGCCAACGGTCGTCTCGTCGCGCAGCGTACACTGCCGAACGCTAAAGTTCTTTACGAGTGGCTACAACGCAAGCCTGTCCCGACTTATATCTTCGGCTTCGCCGTCGGGCGCTTTCGTCTTGTTACGGAGCAACGCAGCCGCGTTCAGCTTCGTTACCTCTCCGAGCAGTTTTCCGAAGCGCAGATGCGCCGCGTCTTCCGCGATACATGGGACATGATCGCGTTTTATGAAGAGCGCGGTGGAGTTCCCTATCATGATGCGTTTTACACGCAGGTCCTCGCCATCGGCAACATAGATCAGGAGATGGCTGGCTTTACCGTGCTGCATGAGACTTACGGGCAGGAACTGCTGGCAAATGAGCGCGACGTGTGGCTCGGCGCGCACGAGCTGGCGCATCAATGGTGGGGCAACATGCTGACCTGCCGCGATTGGACACACTTCTGGCTCAACGAAGGTATGGCGACCTTCATGGCCGCCGCTTACAAAGAGCATCGCTTCGGTCGAGAGGAATACCTGCGCGAGATAGAACAGTACAGAGTGAATTACGAGAAGGTGCGCGCCGCGGGCAAAGACCGCTCGCTGGTCTTTCCAGACTGGTTGCACCCGACGCGCGAAGACCGCACGCTCGTTTACGACAAGGGAGCTTACGTGCTGCACCTGCTGCGCGCAGAGTTGGGCGAGCGTCTCTTCTGGACCGGTATACGCCGCTACACGCGCGAGTATTTCGGGAAGTCTGTGACGACCGCAGACTTTCAAAAAGCGATGGAACACTCCAGCGGCAAAAAGCTGAGAGCCTTTTTCGACAAGTGGGTTTACTTAAAGCGATGACGACCGGCGAAGCGGATTGCATATTTCAGAATTCGATGACGATGCCAGCCGAGGGCAAAAAAGGCAATAGCCTGTCGAGGTTGCCGAAGACCTGCCCGTTGACCCCGAAGAATCCCTCGAAGCCCGCATAACGCACGTTCCTACGATTGAACACATTCAAGACTTCCCCTGTCAGAGTCAGCTTCCACCTGTCGAAAAGGAAAGCCTTGCTCGCTCGCACGTCTAGGCGGCTGTAAGCGGGCACGCGCACGCGGTTGCGCTCGCTGGCGAGAAACAGGTCTGGACCAATTTCCTGAAAGAATCCGGGAATGGGCATCCCGCTGCCGTAGCGCCATTGCCCGCTCAGGTTAAAAGTCTCCGTCAAGCGATAGCTCGAATAGACGTTGACCGTATGACGCTGGTCAAAGTCGCTCGGAAAGCTGAGGCCGCTCTGTGTGTCTCTGAGGCGAGTTTTTGAAAACGAGTAGCTAATCCAGCCCGTCAGACCGTTGGCGCTGCGCCTTTGCAGCGTCAGCTCAAGACCGCGCGCATGTCCGCTTAAAGAGTTGCGAAAAGGAAACTCCGTGAAGGTCAACCGCCCCGCTTCGATGCGCGGCTCCGAGAGACTGAAAACCAGATTTGAATCCTCTCGGTCATAAATTTCCGCGAGCACGCGCATCCTGTCGCCGAAGGTCCGCTCGACGCTCAGGTTGTAATGCGTGGCGTGCTCGGCGCGAAGACCCGTATTGCCCAATCGCCCGAACAGCTCCTCAAAGAAAGGGAACTGGTGATTCCGGCCAAAGGCTGCGCGGACGCGCCAGACATCGCTCAGCGTCAGCCCCATCGAGACGCGCGGAGAGAAAAGGGTCTCGCCCGTCAACCCGCTGTGGTCCACCCTCCCGCCTCCGGTGAACTGTAGGCCGAGACGCTCGCTGGTCCAGGTGTCCTGAGCATAAAAGCTCTGCTCGCCCGCGTGATGGTCAAAGCTCATCAGATCGCGCGGCGCTGGCTGCGAGAAAAAGAATCGCTCGCTGAAATTCTCTACGCGCTGCGAGCGTAGATAAAGACCTGCCTCTATGCGGTGCGCTCCCGAAAGGTAGTTGATGTCGCTGCGCGCGCCGAGCTGCGTGCGATTACCGTCGTCTAAAATCAGCTCGTCAGGGTTGGTGTTGGTAAAGGCCGTGCGCAAAAAGAAGAGGCGCGTCTGCACGAACAACTTGGGATGGGGGGTATAGCTCCAGTGAGTGTTAAAGAGCAGATTACGCGAATCGCCGTCGAGGACATTATTCGGGCCGAGCTTGTTGCGCGGGCGGTTGCGATGAAACTGAAAGCCGCCGAGAATCAAAGAAGCCCCGACCTGATGACGCGTTGATAAATCGTAAACAGCCTTGCCCTGCACGTCTGCGAAATCCAGAATCGTATCGTTGCTGTTTTCGTTTTCGTCGTTGATGCGCCGCAGCACATAACCCAGATAGCTTTTCCGAGCGGCGACGAGCCACGTCCCCTTGCCTTTGGCGAAAGGCCCGTCGAGGACTCCAGAGGCGCTGGAGATGCTCGCGGAGATACGACCGGAAGGCTTGACTCGATTGCCGTCTCTGGTTTCAAGACTGAGCACGGCAGCCGTCCTGTCTCCGTATCTCAAGGGGAACGCCCCGGCGAGTAGTGAAACGGCGCTGATCGTGTCCGCGTTCACGACCGAGAGCGAGCCGGTGTCTGGAAAATTACCCTGGACCGTATGCACGAAATTATCCGTGAGAATGCCGTCAACATAGATGCCGACGCGTCTTGGACCAGCCCCCCTGACGGCGAACTCGCTGCGAAAATCATCATTGGCGCTGACGCCCGGCAAGACCTGCGCCGCGCGCAGAGGGTCTCCGACCAGCACGCTTGAGAGCGCCTGAAGTTCCGTCTTATTAAGAATCTGCTCCGAGACGGCGTTGGTCTCAATCTCTTCAAAGGGCTTGACCGTGACCGTCACCTGCTCTGTGATGGTCGCGGCCTCCGGTTGCAGGGCGATTTCTATCTCCTCTTTGCCGTTGAGGAGGACGGACCTTTTGACCAGCCCGTACCCGACCGTCGTGATGTAGAGTTCGAGTTCGCCCGCTTGCAGATTTTGCAGAGAAAAAGCGCCCTTCTCATCCGTCGTCACGCTCTGGTGCGTTTGCGCCCCCGTCACTATGATCCTGACCTTTGAGACAGGCTCGCCCGTCCGCGCATCCACGACGCGTCCACGCAAAGTCGCGCTGCCGCTCGATTGAGGCGCTTGATTTTGAGAGTAGCCGCAGATGCTGAGCGTCCACGTGAGCACCAGCGAGAGCATGAGAGAATTTAGAAGTCGCATAATTTTTATCCACGCCATCTTTATCGGGCGTAGAGTTAATCATCCGAAAGGGCGCTTGTCTGTGCGTTAACACACAGAGGGTTCTCCGGGCAAGGCTCTTTTGACAAAACGGGCAATTTAGCCAAACGCGACCAATCATCGCGTTATCTCAGATGGATGTCCGTCTGCCGTTCGCCGTGGACCGAGAGGGCCTCGGTTTTGAGGCGGGCGGTAGTTGAAAGCCGCTGGCTGTCTTATAATGGGGTCATGGAAACGAGAAAGGCTCAACCGACCAGCAAGCTTTCCGATGCGACCGAGAATACAGACGATCTTTCGCGGAGAGACTTTTTAGTGCTGGTCGTTGACGACGTTGTTGATAATATTGTCTTAATCAGTCTGGACCTACAGCAGCAGGGCTATCGTGTGATTACGGCTTCCAACGGCGAGGAAGCTGTGAGGGTCGCGACTCTGGCCGTGCCGGATATTATCCTGATGGACATCGGGATGCCGCAGCTTGACGGACTAGGCGCGACACGCAAGATTCGTGAGAATGAAGCCCTACAGAGTATCCCCGTGATTGCCATCACGGCTTTCAGCACGGATGGATTTCGCCGCGCCGCCTACGACGTGGGCTTTGACGGGTTTCTGACCAAGCCTATTGATTTTAACCGACTGCACGACCTGATCCGCCGCCTCCTGCCCATGAAGTGAACTCAAGGCCGGAAGCTTGAAACTCGAAGCTGCACGACAAGAGGCTCGGCCTCACCGCTGACCCTTTTCTGCTATCAAAACTTGCGCGAGCGGTTAGCGTGTTGAGCGTCTGGCTGGCGCTGCGAGCGCGTTGATGTCAATCCATTGCCCGTCGCGCTTGATAAAGACGTGCGGCGAGCGTATGGGAAACTTCTGCTTGAAGCGCGGGTTGGCCGCGAGGAAGCGTCTGACCGTCGCCACATCGCCCGTCGCCACGCGCCATCTTCCATCCTCCCGGACCAGATACTGTTGCGCGACAATCTTGCCTTCGCTCTGGATGGGTTGCAGCACGCGCCCGTAGATAACCGTGTCCACCACGGCGATGTCGCCGCTGGTGCGGACCGCGCCAATCTGCATACGCTCAAGCTCGTACATATTGCTCGTTTTCTTGAGCCTCTCCGTAAAGCGCTCGCGTGAGACGCGCGATCTGGAATTGGCCGGGAGCAGGTCGTAAAGCTCGCCGTACTGGCGCGACTTTAACTGCTCGAAAACTTTCTGGACCACCCCGCGCACTTCCGCCTCGTCCGATGCCGCGCCCGAGGCCACAGCCTGCGACCCTGTAAAAATCAGCAGGGCGCTCGTCATCATCAGCCACGCAAAAGTTTTAGTCTTCGTTGGCATCTCTCATCTCGTCCTTCTCAATCTCTTCTTCGCTCTCAGGTGTGATGATCTTACTCTTCAGTTGGTTGCGATACCTGACGAACCAGCAGACGACGCCGAGCGTGGCGATGACAAAGGCCGTGCTCAGATGATTGAGCCAGAGGGAAGCGGAGGCGAGGACCAGGCAGACGATTGCCAGCCACTGCCAGATACGCCCCTCCAACCAATGACCGGCCCCGGCTTCATCACGCATCACGCTGTCTTCGCCCGCGCCCTTTGTCGAAGCTGTTTTCACTTGACCGTCAGTTGAAGATTAAGGTCTAGCGTCCCCGGCGGATAGCAGGCCGTCTCGTCGCAGGCCTGCACGCGCAGCCACATGGGCATTTGCCGCGCTCCCTTCGTCGCAGTCTTCGCGGCGCGTAGAGGCAATTTAATCTGCACCTCGTCCTCGTAGACGGCCAGCGGCTTTTCTGCGAAAGAGAATTTCTTCATGACGGAAGAAGGATAAGCAGGTTTCCCCGCGCTGATGCCTGCGCCCGCTTCGACAGTGACTTCGGTCGCCTTCAGATAAGACTCGCTCGGCGGATTGGCGTTGATGTGATAACCGCGCGTAATCTTGAGCTGCACGGTCGCTTCAGCATTGCCGCCCGCCGTCATCTCGACAGGCATCGCGCTGGCCTTGACGACACCCGTCGAGGTCACTTTGGCCGGAGAAGCAGACGCCTGGCTTTGTGGTCCAGCGGGAGCGACCGTCGTCGTCGGCTGCGGCAGCGTTTCCTGCTTCGAGCAGCCCGCGAGGGCGAGCAGGAGCAGCAGGGAGAATCGAATGAGAGCGAAAAACCTTTCGGGCATAGCCGGTCCTTTATCTTTCAGTTTTGCATTAGCGGCTGCGAATCTACGCGCTTTCCGACTACTGTTTTTACTCTTCCTCTTCCCTCTGTTTTTCAGGGCGCTTGATGCCAAACTTTTCGAGCCTGTATTGCAGCGTGCGGAAGGTGAGGCCGAGCAGCTTGGCGGCCTTCGTGATGTTGTAGTCGGTCTGTTCCATGGCCTGCATGATGAGCGCGCGTTCGACATCCTCGAAGTTGATGCCTTCGGGCGGCAGCTTGAAAGCGCCTTCGGCTGCGGGCTGTGCATCCTGCCGGAGTTCGAGCGGTAAATCCTCCGGCGTGATAAGGTCGCCTTCGCAGAGCAGGATGGCGCGCTCGATGGCGGATTCGAGCTGGCGCACATTGCCGGGCCAACTGTAGCTCGTCATGATGCGGCGCGTCTCAGGCGTCAGCCCGCGGACGAGCCGAGAGGTATTGCGCGTGTGCTTCTTGAGAAAATAGTTAATCAGGACGGGGATGTCATCGTGACGCTCGCGCAAAGGGGGCACGTCTATCGAGAGAACGTTGATGCGATAGTAGAGGTCGTCTCTGAATCTGCCGTCCTGGACCATCGCGCGCAGGTCGCGGTTGGTGGCGGCGACGACGCGCACGTCCACCGGAGTCTCACGCGTGCCGCCGACGCGCCGAATCTTGCGCTCTTGCAGCGCGCGCAGGAGCTTGGCCTGCATGCCTATATCAAGCTCCGCTATCTCGTCCAGAAAGAGCGTGCCCTTGTCTGCAACTTCAAAGAGTCCTTTCTTTTCGGCGTGCGCGCCCGTAAAAGAGCCTTTCTCGTGACCGAACAGCTCGGATTCCAGCAGGTTCTCGTTGATGGCTGCGCAGTTGACGGCCTGAAACATCTCGGTCACGCGCGGGCTTTGATTATGGATGGCGCGCGCGATCAGCTCTTTGCCCGTCCCGCTTTCGCCGCGTATGAGGACGGTCGAGTTCGAGCGCGCAACCTTGAGAATCATCTTCTTGACCGTCTCCATCGCGGCTGAAGCCGAGAGTATCTCCGTGTCAAGCTCGTCCAGGCGGGCGAGCGCGCGCCGAATCGTCTCAAGCAGCGTCTCGCGGTCGTAAGGCTTTTGCAGATAGTCGAATGCGCCGCGCCGTAAAGCTTCTTTGGCGGAATCAATCGTGCCGTGTGCCGTGAGCAGGATGACGATGATGGAGGAATCGTGAGCGAGCAGTTGTTGCAGTAGCTCTATGCCGTCCATCCCTGTCATCTTAAAGTCCGAGAGGGCCAGATCGAATCGCCGCTCCCTGGCAAACTTGAGCGCGGCTTCGCCCGATGAGGCCGTCGTCACGTCGTAGCCCTCGCTCGACAGAATCATCTCCAGGATTTCGCGCTGCCCCTTTTCGTCGTCAACAACGAGTATGCTTTTCCTTGCCATGATTAGCTTCGCTCAAACGATGGAGTCGCAATGCCGAATGACGAATTAAAAAACAGTTCTTCTTTTATTCATCGCTCACGCCGCACGAGTTCATCGTTTATCCTTTCCCGCTATCGGTAATGTGATTGTAAAAGTCGTGCCGCTGCCTTCCTTTGATTTTACAGTAATTGTCCCGCCGTGGTCTTCAACAGCCTTCTTGACGATGGCGAGGCCGAGGCCCGTTCCCGTCTCTTTGGTCGAGAAATAAGGCTCGAAGAGTTTCGAGATATTTTCCGGCGGGATGCCTGGACCAGTATCTTTGATGTCTATGCAGGCACGCCCGTTTGGCTTGTCGGCAGAGATTTCGACCGTTAGCTCTCCGCCCGCGCCGTCAATAGCCTGGACGCCGTTAATAATCAGGTTGGTAAAGACAGAGCGCATGGCGTCCGGGTCCGCCAGGACGTGCGGCATCTCCGCTTCCGCTTTGACTTCCAGCTTGATGTTGCTCTCGGAAGCCTGCACCTCGACCATCCGCAAAGCATCTTCGGCGGCGGCGCGCAAATCCAGAGGCTGAAGCTCAAGCTTGGGCGGGCGCGAGTAGTTGAGAAAATCCGAGATGTGTCGGTTGATGCGCGCGACCTCCGCCTTGAGCTGCGTCGCCAGTCGGCTGAAGGTCTCGCGCTGCGCGGCATCTTCGGGCGCAAAGGCCGTGCGCAGGTGGTCCAGAGTGAGGTTGATATAGTTGAGCGGATTTCTAATCTCGTGTGCGATGGCGGAAGCCAGGCGGCCTACGACAGCCGAGCGCTCGGCCTGATGAAGCTGCGCTTCAAGCTCGCGCGTGCGGCCCAGGTTGGCGATCATCTCGTTAAAAACGCGGGCCAACTCGCCCATCTCGTCGTTGCGCTCTTCCGCCGGGACGCGGAAATTAAAATCGCCCGCCGCGACTCTGCGCGCAGCCCGCGAGAGGTCTTGAATCGGCTGCGTAAAGCGCCAGACCAGAAGCGAGGCGATGGAGGTCGCCACCAGCAGCACCGCCAGCGTGTAGACGAGCGGCCTGGCGGCCTGTCTGTTCCAGGCTGATTTAGGCTCCCTGTCAGACTTGAGCACGACGATCAGATACCAGGGGCCGCGCTCCGTAATCACTTCGGACATGTGAGACTCGCCGACGGTGTTGGTCTGAGACTGTGGAAAAGGAATGCGTGTGTCCGTGAACTGTTTGCTGTCCGTGAGCGGCGGCAAGGTTTTCAGGTCCCAGAGATAAAGATACTTGTATGAGCCGTCCGCCCCCAGGTCTGGTAGATACTGCGGGTCGAGGCTATCGTAGACACGCCACTTGTCGTCTATCACGAAGATGTCAGAGACGCGCCCCGTGTGCTCGTCAAGCAGGGGCTGGCTCGTGACGGCATGATCCCGCAGCTCTATCAGCCTGTCCTTGGTCGAGATGCTCTTGACGCCGAGCGCGAATCCGGCATTCAGCGCCTGCTCCTGTCGCTCTCTCATCCGCGCGCTATTGCGTTCGGCGCGCAGGTTCAGGTAATACTGAACGCCGAGCGTCGTCACCAGTAGCGCGGCAAAAATCAGCAGCAGCCGCATCCGAAAGCTGGAAAAGAGTTTCAATCCCGTGACTCTCAAGTGGCGCATTTGGCGTTTAGAATAAAGAGTTAAGAGGTCTCTTTAACTCGCGCCCCGTAACCCTAAACGCGCAACGAAATTTTAGGTATTGCCCTATCACGCTTCAGATGTTATAGTTGCGGCGGTCTCAAAGCAAATTCCCCGAGACCATCTGAAGGTAGCTCCCACCAATTTAGACGCAGGATAAAGAAAAGTCGAAAGCGGTTAAAAGAGAATTTTGAGAAAGATTCTGAGGACATCAGACTTTATCCGGTTGGAGCGCGGCACGCCGCCCGCGCCAACTAAATTTTCCTGCAAGGCATCCAACGTGCGCTTGCTCGCGTTCGCTTTGAACGCGCACAGGGCGAGCCGCCAATCCCCAAGAATTTAAAGCGAGGCCCAGTCTATGACCCTGACAGTCAGACCCCCCTTCTTTTCGTCGCGCGTTGCTCTAGGTTTCTTCCTTCTCATCACACTTTTCTCGACAGGCACAATCAGTTGGGCCAAAGGCAAGCGGGCCGCTGCGCCCGCCAGGAGCGCGCGTGCGGACCAGAAGCGTTCGCGCGCAGATAAGGGGCGCGAAAAGAGCGCGAAGAATTCTCGCGCCGATAAAAGAGGGCGAAGGGAAGAGGCGCGCGCCTCTGATAATCGCAAGGGGCGCAATGCCAGGGAGACGCGCGCCGCGCTCAGGGATGATCGCAGGGGCGGGCGTAGACTCTCGCGCCGCGAGCGCATGCTGGCCGAGGCGCAGCGCCGCCGCGAGCTTGAAGAGGCCAGAAGACGCGCAGAGGCCGCGCGCCAGGCAGCCATCGCGCGCCAGCGTGCGATTGAGCAGGCCATGCGCGATGATGTCGCCGCCAGCATCTCTCGCGATGATACGACCGGCGAGGATATGGAAGTGCGTCGCGCCGCCGTCGCCGCGCTCGGCAATCGTATCGGGACGGTCGTCGTCATGAATCCGAAGAACGGTCGGGTTTATTCTATAGTCAACCAGGAATGGGCGCTGCGGCGCGGCTTCAAGCCCTGCTCGACCATCAAGCTCGTCACAGGGCTGGCGGGTTTGACCGAGAAGGTCATCAGCCCTTACGAATCCGTTGATGTCGCGGCGGGCAGCTATAACCTGGACCTGACGAGCGCGCTGGCCTATTCCAACAACGGCTACTTCCAGCGCGTCGGCGGACAGGTCGGGTTCGACCGCATCATGAATTATGCGCGCGAGATGGGTCTGGGCGAGCGCACGGGCATCAATCATGTCAACGAGTCTGCGGGTCGCGTCCCCGTTTACAAATCGGGCTGGGCGGTCAATCGCATGTGCTCGCACGGCGACGATTTCGAGGTCACGCCGATTCAACTGGCGACGCTGACTTCGGCCATCGCCAACGGCGGAGAGCTGCTCACGCCGCACCTGCCGCGCACGCCGCAGGAGGATGTCAACTTTAGGAAGATTGTTCGCCGCAGGCTCAACGTGCCGCAGGAGGCTTATCAACGTCTGGTCCCGGGCATGATCGGCGCGGTCAATTACGGCTCAGGCAAGAAGGCTTATAATCCTCTGGAAACGATTGCCGGAAAGACAGGCACGTGCATTGGTGATGGACAGTGGCTCGGACTCTTCACCTCCTACGCGCCCGTGCATGACCCGCAACTGGCCGTCGTCGTCATCACGCGCGGACCGGATGCGCGCAAGCACATCCCCGCCGCCATCGCCGGAACACTTTATCGCGCGCTCAACTATCGCTTCAACCCGGCCAGCCCCTCTGGGCTTGCCAACACGCCTGTCGTGCCGCGCCCGAGGATTGACCCGAAGGCCGCAGCCGCCATCAGCGATGAAGACAGGGAAGAAGAGGCCGCCGACCAGGCGGGCGTGGCGGGCGCAGACGACACGACGACAGGAGCCGGAAATGCGAACGATAGTAAGGTCAAGAGCACGCTGATGACAGTTCCTGCGCGACAGCCGGAGGTCAGAACTGGTCCAGCCAGAGAGCAGGCTTCGCCGACGCTTTCGCAGCCCGCAGGCGAGAGGCCGCGCCGCGCAACCGCACCATAAAAACAAGGCAAAAGTAAAAAGCACAAAGGCAAAAGTAGGGTAAGCTTAAAACTCCCTCTTTTGCCTTTTTGCTTTGACCTTTGGGCTTGACAGGGAGGTGTTTATTGCAGGATTATTGCGCGCATCACCTGTCAAAAGGTTATCACCCGGTTTCCGCGTGTGTTCTTCTCCCCATTTTAGTCTGCGCCCTCTCTAGGGAGCGGACGGCAACCGCCGCCTGTGGGCAAGCATCAGAAGGGTGCGACGCTGGAAGGGTATTTCGTATATCCCCGAAAGTTCAAGAGTAGAATCAGAATTAAAGGATAGATATCGCCTGGAGGACATCCGACCGATGAAAAAGTTGATTCAATCAGTAGCATTTGGCGCGTTGGTGGCGACGTTTGCGCTTCCGGCGTTGGCGCTTAATGAAAACGCGTCGTCTCCTGTGGTCGCAAGCCTTGCGCAACAGGGTGATGCTGAAATCAAAGCGGCCCTGTATGGCAAGTTCAGGGAGAATTATAAGACCAATCAGCCGGTCGCCTATGAGACGGCCAAAGAATATTTGACCAAGTATCCCGGTGATACTGACGAGATTGCGACTTATCTCAAGAAGTGGGTCGCCGCCTACGAGAAGGGTTCGCGTAAAGCCAAGCTCCCTTTGCTCGTCTATAACCAGAAGAATTTTCAAGAAGCCTTTACGCTCGGCAAACAGATTCTGGCGGACGAGCCGGACGATCTGAAGACGCTGATTGATCTCGGCTATGCGGGCTTTCTCGCAGACGCTGCCAAGAACGAGACCTTCAACACGGAGGCTTTCGGCTATGCCAGAAGAGCCATCCAGCTCATCGAATCCGGTAAAGCTCCGGACGCCTGGACGCCCTTCAAAGGCAAAGATGACACGCTCGCTTATCTCTATTACACGGTCGGTCGGCTCGGTCTCAAGAACAACCCGAACGATGCTATCCCCGCGCTGATTAAAGCGGCGCAGTTTGCGAGCGACATCAAGACTACTCCTTCGACTTACTACTTCCTCGCGCTGGCCTACGAGACCGGCCCGTATGCCAAGCAGACCGCCGATTACAAGACCAACTTCGAGGGCAAGGACGAATCGGACGCGAGCAAGCTGGCGCTGGCTAATTTGAATCAGGTGATAGACCGTCTGATTGATGCCTATGCGCGAGCCGTCGCAGCATCCGGGAACGACCCGAAGAATGCGCAGATTAAGACCGAGTCAATGAATCGTCTGACGGGTCTTTACAAGTTTCGTCATAACAATACGGACACGGGCCTGACCGGATACATCGCGGGTATTCTCAACCAGCCAGTACCGCCGCAGCCGACTCCGATGACGGCGCTACCCGTCCAGCCCGGTACGCCCGCGTCTCCGACCGGCACAGGCAACGGCGCAACCGGCACAACGCCGAGCGGGACGACGCCCGCGCAGCCAGCGCAGCCTTCGCCGACCAACAAGCCAGGCGCGGCGACCCCTGCGCAGCCAGCGCAGCCAGGCAGCAAGACTATCGCTCCGAAGTCGAACAAGAGCGGCACCACTGCCGGAAACCACAATCACCGTCGCCCGTAAGAATCGTTAGCATTGGTTGACAACCTCAGCCGCGCTCACGGAGTTGAGCTGAAATTTCAAACGCCGGATGCCTCTTCAGAGAAAGACGAAGCATCCGGCGTTTTGCTACAATCTGAAGCCATCGTGAAAAGAAAGAAGACCGAGACTCCCGCCCTGCCCGCGCTCGAAGAGATTATCGGCTACACATTCGCTGACCGCGCGCTGCTTGAGCGGGCCTTGACGCATCGCTCCTGGGCGCACGAGCAAGTCCCGCCAGGCGCTGAAGACCAGGCTCGCCGTCTGCACAACGAGGTCTTCGAGTTCGTCGGCGATTCCGTGCTCGGTCTGGTCGTGGCCGACTTCCTCTTTCAGTCTTACCCGGATGTCACCGAGGGCGAGTTGTCTCGCATGAAGCACGCTCTGGTCAGCGCGCAGACGCTGGCCGAAGCCTCGGAGCGTTTGTCTCTCGGAGATTTTTTGCGCGTCGGGCGAGGCGAGGAAAAGAGCGGCGGGCGGAGCAAGAGTGCGCTCTTGGCGGATGTTTTTGAAGCCGTGCTGGCAGCCGTTTATCTGGACGGTGGAATCGGCGCGGCAAAGGGTTTCGTCTCGCGCGCGCTGGAAGCCGAGCTGGAAAACGCCAACCCTGAAGCCGCCGCCGCCGCGGATTACAAGACCATGTTGCAGGAGCGCTTGCAGGCGCAGCATCTCTCTGCGCCGCAGTACACTGTCATCGAAACATCAGGCCCGCCGCACCGCCGCGTCTTTCACGTCGAGGTCAGTTGGGATGGCGGCAGCGTGCGCGGCGAGGGCCGCACGATCAAGGCCGCCGAAATCATCGCCGCCCGCCTCGCGCTCGAAGCGATGGATGAGAAAGAGTCTGAGACAAAGGCTGCGGATTAAGTGGCAAGGGTCAGATAGCTATGAGGACGGAGGAAAGAATTTGAGCTTCAACAAAGATTTTGTTTTCCTTCGTTCCTCCAACTCCTATCCTTCTTCTTGACCGCAGCGCGAGCCTTCTTTAGGATGCCATTATGAGTGAAGACCGCACGAGCACAGGGCTGGCAGAGCCTCCTGCCGAAACAGAGACCAAAGCGACGACTTCCGGCAAAGCTTCAAGGGCGGCGAGCCGCAACGGCTCGGCTGGCAGCGCCGCCACGGAGCGCAAGACGCAGGGGCCGCCCAAATCCGTCTGGCGCGAATATTTCGAGTCAGCCGTCGTCACGGTCATCATGGCTCTCTTCGGGATGACCTTTATCGTCCAGGCCGTCAAAGTCCCGACCGGCTCGATGCAGAACACCATCAATATCGGCGACCACCTGCTCGTCAATAAGTTTATCTTCGCGGCTGGACCACCCTTGCCTTTCTTGCCGCAGCGACAGATTAGGCGCGGCGACATCATTGTCTTCAAGTATCCCGGCAATAACTATGAACCCTGGCGCGACCAGGAAAGAGAAAATAACACCACGCCTTATAAGACTAACTACGTCAAGCGCGTGATAGGGCTGCCGGGCGACCGGATAGAGATACGCGGGACGCGCGTTATCGTCAACGGCCAGCCGCTACCCGAACGCATCGTCATCGCGGACGATGCCTGCCAGGGCGCGCCGCCCAAGGCCGCCTGCCATGATGCGCCGCTCAAGATGGTTGACGATTCGGCGACCGTTGCGGGAACCTCTTACACGGTCTTTTACAACTCCGGCGCGCACGACCCCGAAGAACAGTTTCCGGCCTTCAAACACGAAGCCAAAGGACCAATCCTGACCGTTCCGGCTGACTCCTATTTCGTCATGGGCGATAACCGCGATAACAGCGAAGACAGCCGCTGGTGGGGCTTTGTCCGCCGCGATCTCATCATAGGCCGCGCCATGTTCGTCTACTGGTCCTACGACGAAAGCGCTTCAAAGGACGGCAACCCGCTCTCGCTCTTCTTCCAGAACACACGCTGGAAGCGCACCGGCACGATGGTCAAATAAATGGCTGAACGCAGGCTCTCGTCAACGATAAAACGGAAGCTATTGGACCATTGAATCCTCGACTCATTGATTCATTGATTCAACGTCTCATCCGCGCATTGATTCGTTGATTCAAAGCTTCGATAGCTTCTTATTCATCATTCATCGTTAGTCGTTCCTGCGAGTCGCGCATGGCCTGCGTTCACTCTTTCCCGGCTATGAGCTTTTGGCAAAACGTACAGATGACATCTGGGATGAGCAGCGCCTTTTACTGGGTCGTCCCCGGATTTGTGCTGGCCGCCGTCGTGCTCCTCGTTCTGGTCCCGGCAGAGCGCAGACGCATACGCACCTCCGCTTTACTCTTCCTCTTGGCCTTCGGCGGGCTGCTCTTGTGCGGCGCGCTGCTTTCATACGGCGCAACTCCCTCCAACTCCTTTTACGTCTGGGTGCGTTGGACCTCTCGCTTTTTAGAGGGCGTGGCGATTATCAACCTGGCTGGCATACTCGTGTTCGACGTGCTGCTCGGTTCGATGCGACTGACGCCGCCGCGCATCATGCGAGACCTGATACTGGCGCTGGCCTATCTGGTCGGCGGGCTGATGCTGCTTTCCAGTAGCGGTGTCAACCTGACGGGCATCGTCGCTACCTCTGCCATCATCACCGCCGCGATAGGCTTTTCGATGCAGGACACGCTAGGCAACGTGATGGGCGGGATGGCGCTCCAGATGGAACGCTCGATTAGCGTCGGCGATTGGATTCGCGTGGATAACCAGGAGGGGCAGGTCAAGGAGATTCGCTGGCGGCAGACCTCGATTGAGACGCGCAACTGGGACACGATTGTGATCCCGAACAGCGTCTTGATGAAGGGGCAGGTGACAGTGCTCGGTCGTCGCACGGGCGCGCCGCGGCAGCATCGCCAGTGGGTCTACTTCAATGTGGATTTCCGGTTTGCGCCGACGGATGTGATTGATGCGGTCGAGACGGCGCTGCGCGCCGAGCCGATTCCAAACGTCGCCAGCCAGCCTGCGCCACACTGCCTGACGATAGATTTCAAGGAGAGCTATGCGACATACGCCGCGCGCTACTGGCTCACGGACCTGGCCCTCACAGACCCGACGGATTCCATCGTCCGCTCGCGCGTCTATTTCGCTTTGAGACGCGCGGGCATTCCGCTCTCGATTCCGGCCCAGTCGCTCTTTATCACGGAAGAGGGCGAATCGCGCCGCGAGCGTAAGCACGTCGAGGAGATAGACCGCCGCGTCGAGTCGCTTCAGCATGTCGAGCTGTTCAACGCGCTGACGGATGCGGAGCGGCGCGAGCTGGCAGAGCATCTGCGCCTGGCCCCCTTCGTGCGCGGCGAGGCCATGACCAGGCAGGGCGCGCAGGCCCACTGGCTCTACATCATGACGAAGGGTGACGCCGAAGTGCGCGTCGCGGTTGACGGCAGACCGCTCAGCGAAAAGGTAGCGACGCTGCATGCCGGTGATTTTTTCGGCGAGATGGGTTTGATGACGGGCGAGCCGCGCACGGCGACCGTCGTCGCCCTCACGGATGTCGAGTGTTACCGTCTGGACAAGGAAGCCTTCAACGACATCCTCAGCCGTCGTCCTGAACTGGCCGAGGACATCTCGCATGTTCTGGCTCGCCGCCGCGTAGAGCTTGAAGCCGTCCGCGAAGACCTCAACGAAGAGGCCATGCGTCTACGCATGCGCCGCACACAGGGCGACCTCCTACACCGCATACGCAACTTCTTTACCCTCGAAAGAAATAACGGAACAGGCAGCTAGTAAACGCCGTCGCCACGCTGCCGCCTTCATCGTTTCCGCTTGATAGGTCATACTTCATCTTCGTTTTCGTGTCTTTACGGTGAAACTTCTTGACTATCTTTGACGACGCGCGGGAAAAATTCCGAGGAGGGATGAGCGATGTCTGCAATGTGGGGATTAGGCGGTCTGAGCTGGAAGCAACTGGCGAAGCGCGTCTGGCAGCAGATTAATGAAGACGACGTCTGGGGACGCGCCGCGCAGTTGTCTTACTACTTTCTGCTCGCCCTGATTCCTTTACTGGTTTTTCTCACCTCCGTCATCGGCGTGATTCTCGGCTCAGGCACGGGGATGCGCCACAAGCTCTTTAACTATCTGAGCCAGGTCATGCCTCCTTCGGCCTTCCACCTGATTGATTCGACGATGCTTGAGATTAGCAGCGCGAGCGGCGGCGGCAAAATATCCTTTGGTATTCTCGCCACGCTCTGGGCCGCCTCGAACGGTATGGGAGCGATTACAGGGGCGCTCAACGCCGCCTACGATGTCGAGGAATCGCGTCCCTGGTGGAAGCAGCGTCTGGTCGCCATCGGTCTGACCATCATGCTTTCTACTCTCATCATAGGGGCGCTGACGCTCGTGCTCTACGGCGGCAACATCGCGGAGAGCGTCGCGGCGCGCTACGGCTTCGGCGACCTCTTTACCACGGCCTGGAAAATCTTGCAGTGGCCCATCGTCCTGGCCTTCATGCTCCTGGCCTTCGCGCTCATCTACTATTTGGCCCCGGACCTCAGCGATCAGGATTGGACCTGGATTACGCCAGGCTCCTTGATAGGCGTCCTTCTCTGGCTGCTCGTCTCTTTCGCCTTCCGCGTTTATCTGCACTTCTTTGATTCCTACAGCACGACCTACGGCTCGCTCGGCGCTGTCATCATCCTTATGCTCTGGCTTTATCTGACGGGCGCGGCCATCTTAGCCGGTGGCGAAATCAACGCCGAGATAGAGAATGCTGCGGCCCAAGGTGGCAAGCCGGAGGCTAAGGAAAAGGGCGAGCGCGACCCGAAAGAGTTTGAGCGAAAGGGTCGCGGCAAGAAAGCAAAAGCCAAAGCGAAGGGCTAAGCGAAGGCGTGCGCGGCTGCCATCTCTCATTCTCAGCGTCCATTTCAAGACTTGCCACCGCAGGCGCAGAGACATAGAGAGAAGATAAAAAAGGATGTGATAAGACTGTTCAACTCATCTTTCCTGCCTATTCTCTGTCTCTCTGTGCCTCCGTGTCTGCGGTGGCTGATTCCGAGTTTTGAAACAACCTCTAAATAACGATGCGAACTTCGACGACAGAGACTCACTTGATAGCTCCGTATAAAGGGAAGCTGGTTAATCTACTGGCACACGGCGAGGAGCGCGAAGAGCTGCTCCGCCGTGCCAATGAGCTGAAGTCGCTACAGCTCTCGCCGCGCTCCATCTGTGACCTTGAGCTTTTGGCGACCGGCGCTTTCTCACCGCTCAGCCGCTTTATGGGCCGGGCCGATTATCAGCGCGTGCTCGCAGAGATGCGGCTGGAGGACGGCACGCTCTTTCCGATTCCCGTCACGCTTCCCATCAATGAGCTTAAAGAGTTCGGAATCGGGCGTGAGCTCGCGCTTCGCAGCCAGACAAACGAGCTGCTGGCGCTGATGCTGGTCGAGGAAGTCTTCGAGTGGAATGCGGAAGATGAAGCGTGGAGCGTCCTGCGTACAAAGGATGCGCGCCATCCTCTCGTCGCGGAGATGGCCGCGTGGGGACGCTTCTACATCAGCGGTCCGCTCAAGGTGCTTAACCTGCCGCGTTATGTAGACTTTCTGGACCTGCGCCGCGACCCTTCGGAGGTGCGCGCTCTGCTGGCAGAGATGGGCCGCTCAAACGTCGTCGCCTTCCAGACGCGCAATCCCATGCACAGGGCGCATGAAGAGTTGACGAAGCGCGCGGCCCGGGAGGCCGAGGGCAGCCTGCTGCTGCACCCTGTCGTCGGTCTGACCAAGCCCGGCGATGTTGACTACTATACGCGCGTGCGCACCTACAGGGCGCTGGTCCAAAAATATTACGAGCCGGGGCGCACGCTTCTTAGCCTGCTGCCTCTGGCGATGCGCATGGCTGGACCAAAAGAGGCGCTCTGGCATGCCATCATCCGCCGCAATTACGGGGCAAACTTTTTCATCGTCGGGCGCGACCACGCCAGTCCCGGGAACAACTCTCAGGGCGAGCCTTTCTACGGCCCTTACGAAGCGCAGGAATTATTGGAGCAGCACGGGCCGGAGACAGGCGTGCGCATGTTGCCCTACGGCGAGTTTGTTTACCTCGCAGACGAAGAGCGTTATGAAGAGATAACGCGCGTTTCGCCGCGCCGCAAAGCCCTCTCCATCTCAGGCACGGAGGTTCGCAACGCTTATCTGGCGGACGGCAAGCCCCTGCCGCAGTGGTTTACCAGACCCGAAGTCGCGAGTATCCTCGCGAATGCTTTCCCACCGCGTGCCAGGCAGGGCTTCTGCGTCTGGCTGACGGGGCTACCCTGCGCCGGTAAATCAACCATCGCGGAGGCGCTCACGGTATTGCTCATGGAAGCTGGCCGGAATGTCACGCTGCTTGATGGCGATGTCGTCCGCACGCATCTCTCAAAGGGCCTGGGCTTCTCCAAAGAGGACCGCGACACCAATATTCTGCGCATAGGCTTTGTCGCTTCCGAGATCGTCAAGCATCACGGGCTGGCTATCTGCGCCGCCGTCAGTCCCTACCACACGACGCGCAACCGCGTGCGCAGCCTTTTCCCTGCGGACAACTTTATCCTCGTCTACGTGGACACGCCCGTCCGAATCTGTGAAGAACGCGATGTCAAAGGCTTTTACGCCAGGGCCAGGTCCGGCGAGATACACGGCTTCACGGGCGTTGACGATCCTTATGAAGCACCGACCGCGCCCGAACTCACACTCGCTACGACCGACACCTCGCCCGAAGAGAACGCGCGCACGATTATTCAATACCTCTCCGAGAAGGGTTTCTTACCTCAAGCCACTGCTCACTAAGAACAGATTTCAAAATCAGCCACCGCAGATGCGGAGACACAGAGAGGGACAGAGAATAAGAAGGAAAGAGGTGTTAAAGACTCTTCTCATAGCCTCTTTTATCTGCTCTCTAATTTATCTACTCTGTGTCTCCGTGTCTGCGGTGGCTTCTTCAGGTTTTGAAATACCCTCTTAGCTTGCCTCTCATGTTGATAGCGAATCCGTTCTGAAGTGCGAACGGTTATAGTTCATCCATACAACGCATGGGTATTGAAAATGTGCATCTTCTCATGCTAAGGCCAAGAGGCCGGAGGCTGCGCCGTGTAGTCTACGAACAAGAGGGGCGCGATATTTACTGGTCCGAAGAGAGCTTAGTCTTCATCCTCTTGAGCCTGTGCGAAGCTGGCACAATCATTGCTATAGTCGAAGGCGGGAACGAGCCAAGGGGGGTAAATCGAGGTCATCGAGTCAGCTCTTTAGACAGCAGTGAGTGAAGGCTTTGGGGAGGCCACCGCTCACTTTGATAATCAGGCAGCGGCCTTTTCGGGGGAACGGGGCCGTATGCTTTAATCAACGAGTCAGGGGGAGCTTTAATAAATAGGCTGCCGGTCCATGTGCCTGTTCGG
>DASWMI010000097.1:0-5889 GCA_036399835.1 Pyrinomonadaceae bacterium
CAGAAGGACACTGAGAAATGGGGCGAGCTGCCGACGGGGACGCGCGCCGAATTGCTCACTGACATCGGCAAGATACTCGACGAGGCCATCAACAATATTGACGACGTGAGCACGCGCGACGAAAACAACCCGCTCATCGCCAAAGCCCTCCGGCTCCTCTCGGCAGCCTCCACACGCTTCACCGCGCAGCTCACCAACATACGCGACCAGTCCAAAGAAACGGACGAGCGCCAGGCCGTCGAACAGGCCCTCGAATACACGCAATCAATCATCGAGGCCGCCGCCAAGCTTCCGCCTGAGACAAAGGGCAAGAATAAGAATAAGAGCTAGACCGCGAAGTTTTTCATCGGGCCGCAATTTTCTTGCGAGGAGGAATCCGTATGCTTGAAGACCATGAGAGAGCGCGTATTGAAGAAGAGGAACACATCCGTCAGCAAGTGAGGTACGAGTGGGAGGAGAAGAGAAAGCGGCTCGGCTTTGGCAAAGGGCGTACATGGTCTGCGCTCAACAACTCTTTCGTCCTCTGGGTCTTCTCTTCAGTCCTGCTCTTCCTTTTAGCTTTGGGATTCTCGACCTACTTGACCGCGAGCAGGGACAGGGCAGAGAAAAGACAAATCCAGCAGAAGTTAAATATTGAGATGGAGAGCCGCGTCCAGGAAGCGCGCACCGCACTGCAACTAATCAAAATGGATTTAGAGAACCATGAGGAATATCACTCTCCGGCGTTCATCTACGGGGCGGTTTTAGAGACGCTCAACGGTAACAGTAGCGGCGTCGGGACATACGTTGCGGGCGCGGCCTATCCGGAGTTTGAAAGGAAAAGCCTGCCCGGTCTTATCTATGAATGGCAGCGGACAGCGAGAAATAGAGACGGACGCTCCTACGAGAGCGTGCTTTCGACTTATCAGGAATTACGCATGCTCGCGGAGACCTCCGATGAGAGTCAACCTGAGACACCGACCGATGAATACTTCAGAGATTCACTGGAGGTAGTCGAGCGTGCCGCCGCCGTGGTCAATCAAATCCAGTCCGGTTTGCCAGCTAAACCCGCAGAGCGGCGCTTCTGGTGAACCGGCCACAGAGACACAGAGAGAGAGAGAATAAACAGGAAAGATGAGTTGAAGGCTCTTCTCACATCCTAATTTGTTTTCTCCGTGCCTCCGTGCCTGCGGTGGCTTGTTTGGGTTTTGAAATACTCTCTTAATCACGCGCCTTCCTCAAGGCTTCGGTCGCGCGATTGAGCGCTTCTATGATTCGCACAGAGGCTTCGCGCGCATTCGCGGTATTGCGGTCGTCCACGGCCTGTCTTAAATCGGGTAGAGGCTGCGCGGCATAACCCGTGTAAAACCCGGGCGCGTAGATTTGATGTTTGTACCAGTTGCGCCCACGCAGGCCACGCGCATCCGTCAGCGCACGCTCTGCTGCCACCAGCGCGTCGTTGATGCGCTTGAGTCGAGCCACGGCGCGCGGGTGCGTGTCGTTGGCCTGAACACGACTCTTCTCAATCTCCTCTACGGTCTCCAGCCTTCTCTTATCAATCCGCGCGGCCTCCTCCGCCAGATCGTTGATGGCATCCGTCATGGCTTTCGCATCGAATGATTCCGAGAGCTTACGACGCGCTGCTGCGCGCTGGACTTCCACCAGGAAGGCGCGAATCTGCGAGGCATAGTCCGTGTAATCGAGCGGGAGGCCGTCGGCGTTCGCCAGCCTCAAGGCGATAGTTCCCCAGAGCTGCGCCGCCGCGACGTGATAATGAAAGCCAGGGTCGCCAAACTTGGACATCCAGTTAAAGGAATCGAAGGCCGAATGGTAAACGCCGTAATCTCCGCCAAAACCCATGTCGAGAGAGGCTATGCCCAGATGCTGTAGAAAGGGCGTGTAATCAGAGCCTGAGCCGAGCGCGTTGATGCGAGCTTCGGCAATCTGCGTGTCAGAGCCTTTGGCGGGGTCTGTCAATTCAGGCTCGGGCTGCGATTCGCGCGAGCGATCCTGCCATGCTTGATAGACGCTCTTGCCCGTCTTAGGGTCTCTCACATCGCGCGTCGCCCCGCGTACAAGCTTCCACATCGAAGGGACAGACGAAGCGCCGAAGTTTGGTCCGGAGACAGCCGAATCCATGTTGAGATAAGCGACCGCCTTCTCTCTTAACTCGGCGGCCATCTCTTCGGCCCACTCGGTCGAGCCGATCAAGCCATACTCTTCGCCGTCCCAACTGCACAGGATAATCGTGCGGCGCGGCTTCCAACCGGATTTCAAGAGTTGGCCCAGGCCGCGCCCCAACTCAAGCATCGCCGTTGTCCCGCTGTTCGGGTCAACCGCGCCGAAGACCCAGGCATCGCGATGATTTCCCAGGACCACCCAGCGCTCCCTCTCCTGCTCGCCGTCTATGCGCGCCACCACGTTCCAGATAGTGCGCGTCACAAACTCCATCTCGGTCTTTAAGTGGACACGCACATCCGTTGTCCCGCCGACGTGATAAGCGAAAGGCAGTCCGCCCTGAAACCCTTTGGGCCTGAGCGGGCCTCTGAGCGTTTCGAGCAGGCGGTGCGCATCTCCATAAGAGATGGGCTGGACCGGAATGTGCGGCAGGTTGGTGGCCTCCGCCTGGCTGAGACGCGGCGTGCCCGGGATGGAAGGAGCGCCAGGCGTCAACGGGTCGCCAGGATAGTTGAAGAGATACATCACAGAGCCGCGCTGCGCAGAGCTAGCGGGCCGCCAAGGGCCTTTCGGGTAAACGTCGCCCTGCATGTAGCCGTCGTCCGCCGGGTCCGAATAGATAATCAGTCCGACCGCGCCGTGCTCTTCCGCAACCTTCGCCTTGACACCGCGAAAAGAGTTGCCGTAGCGGGCCAGCGCAATCTTGCCGCGCACGTCAACTCCCATCTTTTTGAGCGCCTCGTAATCATCGGGCAATCCGTAGTTGACATAGACGAGCGGCGCTGTCACATCGCCGCTGGCCGAGTAGCCGTTAAAGAGCGGGATAATCTTGCGGTTGCCGGAGGTGGCATCTTCGGGCAAGGCTGACTCCTGGACGCGTAGCCTCTCGCGGCGCGGCGCGACCAGCTCGACCAGGCTCGGCTGTCGCGGATAGTTCAAAAGCACCTGATACTCTTTCAGCTCAGCAGCCAGCCCGTAAGAGCGCAGACGGTCGCGCACGTACACAGCCGTCTCGTAATCTTCCGGCGTCCCCGCGACGTGCGGCTCTGCCGTAAGACGAAGCAGATGCTGCCTGGCTGACGCGGGCGAAGGCACTGCGCGGAACTGTTCTTCAAGGAGACGCTCTCTGGCCTCTCCTTCACGGTTAAAGCCGTTGAGCGGAGCAACTACGCCCGCCCGCTCCTGCCCGCGCGCAACGCTCGGCGCGCACACGAAGAGAGCCATCAGAGCAAACGACAGAGCCTGGCGACAGATCGCTTTCATCTTCAACACCCCTTTAAGAGTCTAGGAGTCTGAGAGTCCGAGAGTCCGGAGTCAAAAGAAAAAAGCTTTTGGCCTTTGACTCTTAACTCTGCGACTCTCGGACTCTCAGACTTTGATTTGAACTATCATGTGGCTCTTAGCGTAGAATAAACGGTCATAAATTGCATCTCGCCGAGGGCGAGGGGTGAAAGGAAAGTTAAAATCGAAATGGACAGCAGGTATTATCCGGGTGTGGAAGTGGAGGTGGCGCAGTTGGCCTCAGAGCTGCGCAATCTGTTTGATGAAGACTACGAGGTACAGACGATGCAGGTCTCCGCGACGACCGTCTTGCAGGCGCGCAAGTCCGGTACGCTGCGAGAGCTGACGGGGCTTTCCTCCGCGCTGACCATCAAGATGACATCGGAGCACGGCGGGACGCGTATAGAGATGGGGATGCAGAAATGGTTTGACAAGGCGGCCATCGCGGCTGTCGCGGTCTTTCTCTCTTCGGGGCTGCTGCTCGCGCTGCCTGCTCTGGGGGCTTACTGGCAATACAAGATTACAGAGGATGCCTGGAAGCTCATCGAAGCCCACATCGCGCGCAAGGCCGGAGGCTATGTCCCGCCCATGCCCGGACGCTGCGGGACATGCGGCGCAGCCAACATCGCAGGCTCAGACTATTGCTCAGGCTGCGGCGCTCACCTGCGCGTCGGCCTCACCTGTCCGGCCTGCGGAGCCAGCCAGAAAGACCAGGGCGCGCGCTTCTGTAATCGCTGCGGCAAGCCGCTCGCCGGCTAAAGCTTTAAAGAGCACGGGAGCGCATGGCAGTTTTAAATGCGGGCTATGACAGCCGAGCTATTAAATAGCTTTTATCGCGCGATATGTTAAAATATATCTTCCTGTCGGTTCTTCTCCGTGTTGTTGATGTGATTGGAAGATGGAGTTGGCCGTCTCTCTCATCTTTAATGAGAAGGAGGATGTGAAATGCAAGATAGCCTGTTTTATCTCGAAGCAAAGCGGCCCGGACGGCTGTACGCTGTCGTCAGTTTTCAAATCATCTCGACTCCGGGAGGCGACAGAGGTCCGCGCATGCCGCCGCCGCCGCCGAAAGTTCCACCCATGCCGTATCCTCAAGGATAAAGCCAGAGGTGGACTCGAATGGGTAAATTAACTGAGTCATTTGCCCCTGCTTTATTCTTCAGAATTATCATCCCCGGTCTCGTCCTCGCCATCGGGCTTCATCCCTTCGCTCATACCATCCTCGAAGAGCATATCAAACTCGGCGCTTATCCTGTTGACGGCAATCTTCTTTTCATCAGCGAAATCATCTTTCTCGGTCTTATCACCTACGCGGCCACAAACAGGCTTCACAGCATAGCCGAGGGAACCAAGCTTCCCTATCTCACGATTATCTTCTACTGGTGGAACAAGCGTCGGCTGCGTAGACAGAGCCAGAGACTATATCAGCTTTATCTAGGCGAAGATTCCGGCAAATCCGACGCGGCCGCGAAAAGAGAGATACTGAAGCTGACAGATTATCTCAATGACTTTCCGGTTGAGGTCAGAGGCGGAGTACCGACCTATCAAATCTACCGGCATACGCGGCTCGGCAACATCATCGCTTCTTATCAATCTTATACCATCAGCCGTTATCGAATTGACGACGCGACCTACTGGCATCACATCCGGTATCGGATGCCGTCCGATGTGAGAGGTGAGTTGGGAGGGCTGCTGTCTACGGCTGAAGGCACGGTCCTGGCTTTAGTCTGCGGCTGGATCATCCTGCTGATTGTCTTATTGACGGAAGCGGCGCGACAGATTCAAGTCTGGTGGCCCTCTCTCGCCATCGGTCAGAGTCCGATTCCGGATTCGCTGCTCCGCGACCTGCTTTTATACGCGGCCTTCATTATAGTCTTATTTAATTTTCTGGCGCGTGAAACCCACAGGCTCTACGGCAAGCATTTTCGCGCGGCCTTCGATACTCACGTCAATTCCTTTATGGAGTGGCTCAAAGGCCATCACACCGAGTGGGACGAGACATTGCTCCGCAAGCACGACGCCCTCATGTATTATCTCATTTACCTGAACGAGATGGCTGAGGAGTTTGCCAAAGAAGACCCGGAAGCTAAAGCTGTCTCAAGCCCTCCGGCGAGCTAAGCGAGCACCGCCCGCGTCCATCTGTTGGCGAACCACAGCGGAATCTGGTACAACTCCGGTTGCAGATGATAGTTGGACAGATGATCGAAAGGTATCAAACGACCATGACAAAAAACCTCTTCCTAATCTTCTCAATCGCTCTCTGTGCGCTGCTGCTCTTTTCCGTGTTGGCGAGCGCCGCTCTGGACCAGCCCGCAGCCTCTTCAGAGCAGCCCGCCGTCGGGACACGCCCGCCTGCTTTCAAGCTGACCAACAACGAGGGCAAGCAGGTGAGCCTCAAGGATTACAAAGGCAAGTGGGTGGTCCTCTATTTTTATCCGAAAGATTTCACTG
>DASWMI010000098.1:0-14527 GCA_036399835.1 Pyrinomonadaceae bacterium
CGCCGAGGATGGTGTGCATCAGCAGCAGCGGGAAGAAGTCAGGGCTGGTGCGCGTGATGGCCGGATTAGCGAGCACTATGTTGGACTGCGCAGAGCCTGGACGATCCACCAGGTAGATAGTCCGCGACGTGCGCTCCGGCGGCGGAGGAAACTCTTCACTGACGGCCTCCGCGCTGGTCCAGCCCCCGAACAGCTCTTCGAGGCGAGCGAGCAACTGAGCGCGCTCGACGTTGCCGACGACGATGAGGACGGCATTGTTGGGGACAAACATCGCGCGATGAAACTGGACCAGCCTCTCGCGCGTCATGGCATCGATTGATTCGGGCGTCGGCGCGACGACGGAGTAAGGGTGCTCGCCGAAGATAACGCGCGCCAGCATCTCTCCGGCGAGGAAAGATGGCTGCGCGCGCTGCTGTTTTAATCCCTCTTTGGTGTTGAGCCTGGCAAGCTCCAGCTCGTTTTCGGGGAACGACGGGTGCAACACGACATCCGCCATCAGCTCTAATATCCGGTCGGCGAAAGTGGTCAAGGCGGAAGCGGCGACAGTCGTGTAGTCTGCGTTGGCCCCCGCGCTCAAGGTCGCGCCGATGCGCGCCACCTCATCCGCTATCTGGCGGCTGCTGCGTGTCTCCGTCCCTTCCGTCAGCAGTCCCGTTAACATCTCCATCAGGCCGGGCAGTTCCTTCGGGTCGTTGGCATCGCCCGTGCGGAAGGCCAAACGAAAGCTGACGAGCGGCAGGCGTTTATCTTCGACGATGACGAGTTGCAGCCCGTTCGAGAATCTGGTCTCGAAGGGCTTTGGAATATTGAGCGGCCTGGGCGCCAGCGGCGCCGGTATTTGACGACGAAACTCTTCTGTTTGAAACATATTCGATAAGAGTGCGGCTATAAAAAACGATGAGCGATGAATGAAAAACTATTAACGCGTTGAATCAATGATTCAAGCTCTTTAGTTTATCGCCGCTGGTCCATCCTTTTCCTTTCAAGGCCGTCAGACTTGCGCGCCCGGTAGTGTTTGAGCGGGCGCATCGCTTGGCTGCTGAGGCTGCTCTGGATGCTGCTCAGGCTGGCCCGTCGGGGTCGCAGGCTGTGCGGCGGGGCTTTCCGGTTGCGCGGGCGGCGCTGGCGGCACTTGCGGCGGCGGCGCTCCGGGCTGTCGCGGCTCGCCGGAGGCTTGAGCCGCTGCGGGCGGCCTCTCTTCTTCTTCCGCCGAGATGCCGGCCAGAGGAACGATGTCAATCACGACGCGATTGTCCGTATCAAGATAAAGCGCGACGGCCTCCCGAATCTGGTCCGGCGTGATTTGCAGGTATCGCTCAAGCTCCGTGTTAAAGAGCTGAGGGTCTCCGTCGTAAAGAGCGTATTCGGCAAGGCGCTGTGCGCGATAGAGCGAGGACTGGCGACTGCGCACGGTATCGTTAACCAGGCCGTTACGCAGCTTCTCCATCTCTTCTGAAGTTGGACCATCGGTTGCCAGCCGCTTCAACTCATCCATCACGGTCCGGCGAATCTGCGCGGGGTCGTTCCCAGGCTTTGGCAGCGCGAAGACGAAGAGGCCGGAAGGACCACGCCTTTCGTCTATGCCGCCTTCAATCCTGATGACGGATTCCTCGCCCTTGACCATCTTCTGGTAGAGGCGCGAGCTGTCGCCCTCGAAGAGCAGATCGCTGGCGAGCGCGAGCGAGTAAAATTCAGTGGTCCGGCGCGGCGGAATCTTCCAGCCGAGAGCAAAGGCGGGCGCGGGCGCGAGCTTGTCAAGATAGGTCTCTTCGCCTCCGGCGACTTCCGGCGGCTCGCTGACATCAACCGCGGGCGGCGGCTGTTGTCTCGGAATCGCGGAGAAATATTTTTCAACGAGCGCGCGCGCCTCCTCGGTCTCGAAGTCTCCGACAATCGAGAGCACGGCATTATTCGGCGCATAGTAGATGCGAAAGAACTCCTGCACATCTTCGACCGTGGCGGCGTCCAGGTCTTCCATAGAGCCTATGGTTGAATGCGCGTTGGCCGGATTCTTAAAGGTCATCTCCATCAGCCGCAGGTAGGCGTTGACGTAAGGCTGGTTGTCATAGCGCAGCCGTTTCTCTTCCTGCACGGCGCTGCGCTGGTTGTCCAGATTCTCCTGCGTCACCTTGAGAGAGCGCATGCGGTCGCTCTCAAGCCAGAGCGCGAGCGGCAACTGGTTGGCGGGCAGCGTCTCGAAATAGTTTGTCCGCTCGCTCGAAGTCGTGCCGTTCATAGTGCCACCGGCGTTGGAGATATACTGGAAGTGCGCGGCCTTCGGGACATTCTCCGAGCCTTGAAACATCATGTGCTCGAAGAGATGAGCAAAGCCCGTGCGGCCCTGCTTTTCATTGCGCGAGCCGACATCGTAATAGACCGCGACGGAGACGACGGGCACGGCGTGGTCTTCGCTCAAGACGACGCGCAGACCGTTATCCAATGTGAACTGTTCGATGAACGTGTTGGGAAGCTGGAATGTCTGTGACACGTCTGATCCTTAACCTTTAATAATCTAGCTCGGTCTCTCTCGCTTGACGATCCGGCTTGAGAACCCTCAAGTCATCATTCTGAAGAAACTCGCTTCAAGCCGCTCATTTCCAGAGAGCGGCCCGAAGCGAGTGCTCAAGATGCATGGGCCGCACGAATGCGGCCACGGAAAGCCTGAACCGGAAGTTTTAAGTTTCCGTGGTCGGCGGCTTGACCATCCCGCGCAGCTCTGCGCGCAGCCGCTCGATCTCGCTGAGCTTCTGCTGCACGCGGTCGAAGAGAGCCGATTGCGTCTTGATGCCCTCGTCAATCAGGTAGGCGGCGGCTTCGGCGCGGCTGCGAAAGACTCCCGCCTGGACCAGTTGTTCAAGCTTCTCCTGCGCTTCCGGCGAAACTTTGACGGCAACCACGTAATCATCCTTTGCAGAAATGGCGCGTTCTATCGTGCGGCTGATGTCGCGTCCGATGGCGCTCAAAGATTCGGGGATACGCGAGGCTATCTCGCGCACGGAAGAGGCTGCACGCGTGCCGGAAGCATCATGCTCCGTCTCGTCTTCGTGCAGCATCAGGTCGTCCACGGTCTCAACCCTTTGCGGGTCAGGCTGGGGGTCAGTTAGATTACGGTCATAAGGACTGCTCATATCTCTTCAAACTCCTTCGACTTCGGTTCTTTCAAACAAAGGGCGTTCTTGATTCTCAAAACGGAGAAGTGAAACGGCCCTCGCCCACGCGCCTCAAAGAAAACGCTTTGGCGCTCTCGCTTCGAGCGCATGCTGCCAACTGAACATCTGCTGAAAGATTGCCTTGAGTCATTCTAGGGAGCGTCGGAAAGCCACGTCAAGCGCCTGTGCGTCCCGCGTCGCAAGCGCGCCCCTCGCAGAGGCCAATCTTCAGCCCAGGTTCTTTAAATTAAACGATGGCCCGGACGGCTAAGTTTCATTCGACGGCAAACCGCGAGCGCCGCTTGATGCGTATCAGAGAAAGGCAGGTGCGCCTCTCTGTTTGGGCCAGCCGTGGCGGGCCATTAAGGGTTGAAGCGCGCGCCGCTTTCGTGTAACTATCGCGAGCCGTGCGCTCATGCACGCGTCGGCAAGTCCCTCGCGGATTTCGATTCCTCGCTTCATCTTTTCAGGAGAAAATCATGTCTGCCAAAAAACTTGAGATTAACGAAAGAGAGACTGGTGGAGCGGTCGTCTTCGATATTATCGGAGAACTAACAATCGGCAGCGGGACGGAAAAGCTGCTCGACAGGGTGCGCACCCGACTCAACGCGGGCCAGCGCACACTGCTCGTCAACATGGCCCAATGCCGCAGAGTTGACAGCAGCGGTCTGGGCGAGTTGGTCACATGCCTTGTCACTTCGGCCCGCCAGGATGCTACGCTGCGCCTGACAAATGTCCCGCAGCAGATTCAGGGCATCATGAAAATGTCGAACATCTATAAGGCATTCGAGATTCTGGATACGGAAGATGCTGCGCTGGAAAAGCAAGGGTGAGTGCGTAAGGCTGAGAGGGATGAGCTTGCAGTCCGAGATGGTCCGGTCGCTGGCGCGCGTACATGAGCTGCGGCGCGGCATTGAGGGCTTGCCTGCCGCCCTCTCGGAATTGGAAAGTGCTATGGACAGAGCGCGCGCCGCGCCCTACGAGGTAGAGTTTCGCACAAGGATTGAGCTGGTCCTGTCGCTGGCGGAAGCTTATCTCTCAACAGGCGCGCAGGATCGCGCTCGCCTCTTGCTTGATGAAGAAGTCGCTTTTGCGGAGAAGATTTTCGAGCTGGTCCAGTCTGCGGGAACTCCGGAGCAGAAACGCGCCGCCGCTGCCGGACGCACACAACTGCGCGACCGCTCGCGTCACTTATCGCTCATCGGCCATCAAGCACCCGAGATTTGCGTTGACACGTGGCTCAGCGGCGAGCCTGCCACGCTTGAGAGCCTGCGCGGTCGCGTCGTGCTGCTTGAATTCTGGGCCACCTGGTGTAAGCCCTGCCGCGAGATGTTCGGAAAGCTGCGTCGCCTGGATGAAGAGTATGGCGCGCGCGGGCTGGACGTGCTGGCGCTGACGCGCTATTACTACGCCGCTCGCGGTGAGGCTTCGACACAGGAGCAGGAGCTGGAATTGATGCGCCGGATGGTTCTGGAGCATGGCATTAAGTTTCGAGTCGGGGTCGCGCCTGACGAAGCTACGCAGGAGCTTTATGGCGCGAACGGGCTGCCGACGCTGGCGCTCGTTGACCGCGTTGGCGTAGTGCGCTACGCGCACTTTGGCGGAGGCGAGGATGCGCGATTTGAGGAGCTGTTAAGACGCTCTCTGGAAGCGTAAGAATCATCTTTCGCTGCGGCTCTCGCTGCTTTCGTGTGCGTCCGGTCATGCTCTCTCGGATAGTCTTTATGTCTTGAGACTGTTGACGCAAAATCAAAGGGCGCGGTCGTCAAGTCAATAGTGTTGGACCAGAGCCTTAAATGGAGTCAATCTTCGAGTCTTAAAAGGAGCGCAGAAGAAAGTCATGGCTTTAGTAAGCAGAACGGACAGCAATAACAACGTGGTCCTCTATGATGTGCCGGAGGACGAGCTTGAACAGTACAGGATTTCGGCAGACAGGCTCGCAGAGATGTTTCCGCAGAAAGAGAATCGCAGCCGCGCCGACGCGTTCGCCGTGGCCTCCGCCAGCCCGCAGGGCGAAGAGGTGCAGGCCTACGGCAATCATGATATTTGCTACGCATGGGAATGCGACGCGCACGGAAACTGCGTCTACGTCTGGTGGTACTGCTAAAAGCAGAGATAAAGGATGAGGGCCGCAAGGGATAAAGCGGATGACGCGAATGATGCGGCTTGAATAGTCTTTCTTTCATCCTCACCCTTGCGGCCCTCAACCTTGCTTTTCAATGTCTGGTCCAGCCTTTCCTCCTTCAAGTCTGAGTGGCAGTGCGCCGCCGCCGGGTGGGCCTGTGGGTCTGCCGCAGGCGGGCGCGCACGGCGTCGGCCCTGCTATGCCGTTCGCCAGGATGAGCGCGCGGCCATATCTCGGTCGCATCCTCAAGCGGCTCAAGCCGCACAAGCTGCTCACGGCGCTCTGCGTCGCTTTGTCTCTGATGGTGACGCTCTTTCCCTTTATCGTGAGCATCGCCTTCGCCGCCATCTTTCAAATCCTCGGTCCACAAACCGCGCTCAAGCATCAGGCTTCCTTGCCCGTCGGAGGCGATGAGGCGGCGAGTATCTGGAATCAATCAGCCCCACTTTTCGGAAAGACTGATACCAGTTGGCTGGCAGGACACGGTCTGGGCTGGCTCGCGACGCCCTTGACGCTCAGGACCGTCTTAATTGTCTGGACCAGCGCGCTCGTGTTCGCGCAGCTTCTGGCTTTCCTGCGCTCCTGGGCCGTCGCACATCTGGAGAGCAGGCTGCTCAAAGAACTTCAGCAGGAGATTTACGATCACCTTCAATCTTTGTCGCTGGATTTTTTTACGAGCGGTCAGACGGGCGCACTCATGCAGCGCGTGTTATCCGAAGCGCAGGGCGTGCAGAGGCTTTCAACGCAGGTTCTGCTCTATCCTCTGATTGATCTCGTCGTGCTCCTCATAGTCCTCTCCTACCTGCTCGCCCTGAGCTGGCAGATGACGCTCATCGCTTTCATCTTCGCGCCCCTCGTGCTGCTCATGTTTCGTTATACCAGCCAGCGTATGCAGCAGGCGGCCAGGGACATGGGCCTCAGCGGTCGCGCCCTCGGCACGGAGCTTGAGGAGACCATCAACGGCATTTCCGATATACAGATTTTCAACGCGCAGAAAAAGAGAAGCGAGCGATTCCGCGAAGCCACACAGGTCGCCGCCAAAAATAGCGTCTGGATGATGACCTGGATGAGCCTCAGCAACAGCGGCGCGCAAATCTTTATCGCGATGAGCACTGCGCTGGTCCTCATCACGGGGATTATTTATTATCCGCGTTTCGGCCTGACGCTCGCCGCCGTCATCGCATTCGTGCAGATGACGCCGCAGATGTTCGGCGTCGTCCAAAGACTCATCGCGACCTACACGCTTTATCAATCGCTCGTGCCGCCCGTCGTCGCAACCTTCGAGCTGCTTGATAAGAGACCCGCCGTCCTGGAAAAACCCGGAGCCGAGAGCCTCGGCGAGATTCACGGCCACATCAGCTTCGAGCATGTGACATTCAACTATTCACCCACGCAGAAATGTTTGGACGGTCTCTCGTTTGAGATAGGCGAGGGCGAAACGGTCGCCATCGTTGGTCCAATCGGCTGCGGCAAATCCACTATCTTTAACCTGCTCCTGCGTTTTCTGGACCCGGATGCGGGCCGCATCACGCTCGAAGGCCGAGACATCAAGGGCGTCACGCTCTCTTCACTGCGCGAGCAGGTCTCAAAGCTCTCGCAGTTTCCCTTCTTCCTCAAGGATACGATTCGCGAGAATGTGCGGCTCGGCAAGATGGATGCGACAGATGAAGAGATCGAGCGGGTTTGCAGACTGGCCCACATTCATGAGTTGATAGTTGACCCGAACCTGCTGCCGCGAAGCTATGAGACGGTTGTGGATGTGCAAGTGCCTTCAGGCGGCCAGAAGCGACTAATTGCTTTGGCCCGCTGCCTGCTGCGCAAGCCCGAAGTGCTCCTCTTAGATGAGCCGACCGAAAACCTGGACGCAGACCAACGCAATCGCTTGATACGCGTCATACGCGAGTATGCGCAACTACCTGAAAATCGCAAGACCTGCCTCGTCGTTAGCCACGACCTCAACTTCGTCGCTGCCGTTGCAGACCGCATCCTCGTCATCAATCATGGCCGCCTCTTGGACCAGGGCACGCATGAAGAGTTGATCCGGCGCGAGGGACTCTACAAGACGCTGTACGAGTTGAAGAACGTTGACCCGTCATTGTTGCGCACGCGCGCCGCCGAGAAGGAACGACGCGAGCCGCCGCCGGGCGCGAAGATGAGAGGTACGCTGCCCGGCATGAGCATGACTTCGTAATCAGCGAACGGGCCTGTTGATAAGTTGTTCAAGAATGGGCCAACCTTGTGGACCAGTTTGGCTAGCTCTTTAGAATATCTTCCAGCGCCGCTTCGTCCAGCCTGTATGTCTCATTGCAGAAGTGGCAGGTCATGACCGCGCCCCTGTCTTCGCGCAGCATCGCCTCAAGCTCTGCTCGGTCAATCGAAGAGATAATCGAGACGGCACGCTCATAAGAACAGGGACATGAGAAGCTCACGGGTTTCTGGTCCAGCAGCTCAAACTCCAATTCGCCGAGCGCCGTCCGCAGCAGGTCCACAGGACCAGCGCCCTCGCGTATCAATGTCGTCGTGTGCGGCGTCCGGCTGACAGACGATTCTATGGCCGCCACCGTTTTTTCGTCCGCGCCTGGCATGATCTGTATCATCAAGCCGCCAGCCGCCGTGACAAAAGGAGCATCCTCTTCGGTCGCGCGCAGATGCACGCCGAGCATAACCGCAGAGGGAATCTGCTCGGACTTGGTCAGGTAGTAAGCGAAGTCCTCCGCAATCTCTCCTGAGACAATCGGCACAGAGCCTCTGTAAGGCTCGCGGTAAAGACCCACCTCGTAGCCGGATTCGCGCATCACGTAGAACATACCCTGGCCGACGATGCGGCTCACGTCCAGCTTGCCCATCTGATTCAAGGGCGCATCCGCTTCAGGGTTTCGCACGTACCCGCGCACCTGCCCCTGCGCGTTTGCTTCAGTCGTAATCCCGCCGATTGGACCATCACCGACAATCTGCACGGTCAGACGGTCAAGCTCTTTGAGGCTCGAACCCAGGAGGAGCGTGCCCGTCAGTGTACGGCCCAGAGCCGCCGCCACGGTCGGGGAAGTCTGATGCCTGCGGGCGGCCTCTGCTACAAGCCCTGTTGTCACCGCCGCCATGCAACGCACAGTGCCGTCGGCAGCCGTCCCGTGCACGAGCCTGTCCATCTTCTCTTTGTCTAAATTCTCCAATGCTTCTCTCAAACCCCCATGTCCTTAATCAAACAAAATGCCCGGCTGGCCCGAGCGTGCATACTCCATTCCTGATACTAATCTGACGGAATTTATGAAGACGTTTTGATACATCTCAGGCCGGTTTCGTTGGACGCGCTCGAAAGATTGTTATAGGCTTAAAGCAGCCCCCGCAGAGCCGAAACCAAACCCGCTTAGAGAGTTAAGGTGAATTCTTAGCTTATACACTCTATTGGATTGAAAAAAAAGAAGACCACAATATATTGACACTGGTTTTAAAGTATGTATAATACGCTCCGCTTGAGACTGAGGCGGGCCGAGACCCGAACCAGCGAGCCGGGCGGCCCGGTTTCGGAAGGTCTCCTACGCCTTTAATTAAGCCCCAGCCGTCATATCAGAAACACATTTAGAGAGCGGCACGAGAGCGATTTTCCGCACCGAATCTTTTTGAAACAGACAAGCGCCTCGCGCCAGACTCCCGGCGCCGGAAAGGTAAACCAGATGAGCACCGTTATTGACCCCAAAGCCTCCAAGACGGAGATCGCTTCTCCCACAGTCCCTGAGCCAAAACGCCAGAGCCGCCCCCTCGGTTTGAATGCGCGCCGCGTGATTAGCAAGCGTTACAGCTTGAAGGATGCGCAAGGGCAACCGATTGAGGAATGGCCGGACATCGTGCGCCGCGTCGTCGGGCACGTTTCTTGTGGCGAGACAGACCCACTCAAGCGCGATGAATTTTACGCGGCGATGTCGGAGATTATGCTGGCGCGCGAGTTTATCCCGAACACGCCTTGCCTGGTCAACGCTGGCAAGACGAACGGGCAGTTGGCCGCCTGCTTCGTGCTCAAAGTGCCGGATTCGATTAACGGGATTATGGACCATGCGAAGGCCGCCGCGTTGATACATCAGACGGGCGGAGGCACTGGGATGACCTACGAGTTTCTGCGCCCCGCCGGCGCTATGGTCAGTTCTACGCGAGGAGTCGCGAGCGGTCCAGTCTCCTTTATGAATATCGTTAACCAGGTGACGGACGTGGTCAAGCAGGGCGGAGTGCGGCGCGGGGCAAACATGGGGATGATGCGCGTCACGCACCCTGACGTGCTGCGCTTTATACATGCCAAGAACGACCAGCACTCGCTAACAAACTTCAATATCTCGGTCAACGTGACGGACAGTTTTATGGAAGCCGTTGATAAGCACGAATGGTTCCAGCTTGAGTTTGACGGCGAAGCCTGGACCGATCCGATCTTTGATCCTGTGACGGGGAAGGATTATGTCGTCTATCGTCGTGCGGACGGCTCGACCGTGACCTTCCGCGATAAGTCTTCCTTCGAGACGACGGACCTTTCCGGTTGCACCATAGAAGAGCCGCCGCAACCGGGGATGATCTTTGCGCCCGATGTCTGGAATCGTATTATCGCTTCGGCGCACAAGTATGCGGAGCCGGGGATAGCCTTTATTGACGAGGTCAATCGCCACAACCACATGATGAAGTCCATGGGACCAATCTATTCATGTAATCCTTGCGGCGAACAGTTTCTGCACTTTTCAAACTCCTGCAACCTGGGTTCGATTGATCTCGCCAAATTCTACGTTCATGTCGGCGAAGGCACGGACCCGAACACCTGCATTGACTGGGAGAGGCTGCGCGGGGTGACGCATCTCAGCACACGCTTTCTGGACAATGTGATTGATACCTGCGCCTGGCCGCTGCCTGAGATTGACGAGACGGTCAAGCGGACGCGCCCCGTCGGCCTCGGCATCATGGGTTTCGCGGACCTCTGCCTGAACCTCAAGATTTCTTACGGCTCGCCCGCCTCGATTGACTTGATGGACAGCGTGATGGGCTTTGTCCGACGCGAGGCCTGGGTCGAGAGCCTGCGGCTCGGGGCAGAGCGAGGTACGTTCCCGGAGCTGGAGCCTAACAGGGAGGCTTATTCAAATTTCCTTTATAACCAGATCGGCATCTCGCGCGATGTTGCGCTCACTCCGCGCAACTACGAAGTGACGACCATCGCGCCGACGGGCACGATCTCTCTTGTCGCAGAGACTTCATCAGGCGTCGAGCCTAATTTCTCCTGGGCCTACGTGCGCAAGGACACGCTCGGCACGCGTACATACGTGCACACGCTGGCCGCCGAAGCACTAGACATGAATGTGGACCAGACCGATCCCGATTCGATTGATCGCGCGGCTGCTTACGTCGTCGAGCATGAAGCAGAGCTGCCATCTTATTTCATCTCAGCGATGTCAATCAGCGCGCAGCAGCATGTGCATGTGCTCGCCGCCGCGCAACGCAACGTGGACAACAGCGTCTCGAAGACCTGCAACGGCGCTGTAGACGATACTCTCGAATCGGTGGACCAGCTTTATCGGCTGGGGCGGCAACTGGGCTGCAAGGCCGTCAGTTATTACAGGGACGGCTCGCGCGAGAATCAGGTCCTGACTTCGATGAAGCAGGAAGAGCCGAAGGGCGAGATTGCCTGCAACACCGAAGCGACCGCGGAGCCTCTGGACGAGCCGCCCGCGAGCCAGGCCGAAATCGTTAGCGAAGCGGTGAGAGTCGCGCCCGCGAGGGAGGCCGCTACTGTGCGTCTCGAACGCCCGCGCGAGTTGAGGGGCGCGACCTGGCGGATACCCTTTGACGGCCAGAATCTTTATGTCACGGTCAATCATGACGAGCAGACGATTCAGGAAGTGTTTGCGACCGGACCAATTTCGGGCGGCGTGGGCCTGCTGGCTTCCAAGATGCTGCGCGGCGGGTTCGAGGCGGCTGAAGTGGCGCGCAGTCTCAACAAAGTGACCGGCACGCACGCCGTCTGGTTCAACGAGCGGCTGCTGACATCGCCCGAACAGGCCGTCGCGGAATGCATCATGCTCACCAACCGCCGCTTGCAGAACCAGCCGGATTCGGCGCGCGCCCTTGGTAAGACGCCCTCGCCTGCCACGGCCAGCGCGACGACCAGCGTCATGTCTTCGCTGATCGGCACTTGCCCCGAATGCAGCGGACAGATGGAGCACGCCAGCGGCTGCGACTTTTGCCGCGACTGCGGCTACTCCAAATGCAAGTAGCCTTGTGCTCTAAGTAGATGTGGAGCGTGACCTTTGTCTTTTATGACGCGGCGCTCCCTTTGGATTAAGATAAAGCTCTCGCGCCCGCATTAACATGATTGTTGGTGCGGGCGGTTTGCTTGACCAGCGAATTATTGTCGGGCGACAAAACCGTCAGACAACTTGTAGATGAGCCAGTCGCGATTCCTTTATCAAACATCCAAGAGAGACCTCAAGGCTGCTTCCCGCAGGCGATTGTTTCCCTCATTTGAGTTCGGCAAAATAAAGCTGTAATTTATCAGTTAATGCATGGTCCAGAACCCGCTCCGGTCCAGTCTTCAGAGGACAACTCTCGCCGCCGCCGCACATCTTTTCCGGCCCTGCGCCAACGCGATTTCCGTCTGCTCTGGATGGGCCAGCTCATCTCCGTCTCAGGCTCGCAGATGCAGATGGTGGCGATTAACTGGCACGTTTATCTCCTGACGAAATCTTCGCTCGCGCTCGGGGCGGTCGGGCTGGTCCGCGTCGTGCCGATTATTTTGTGCTCGCTGGTGGGCGGGGTGGTGGCGGATGCTTTTGACCGCAAGCGTTTGATTATCGCGGCGCAGGTGGTCGCACTAGTCAGCGCGGGAATCCTGGCCGTCGTGACGGCTTCAGGGTTGGAGCGCGTCTGGCCCATCTACCTGCTGACGGCTGTGGCTTCGGCGGCCTTCGCCTTCGAGAATCCTGCACGGCAGGCGCTCTTGCCGATGCTCGTTCCGGCGGAAGATTTTCCGAGCGCCGTGAGCCTGGGGTTGATAGCCTTTCACACAGCGACGATTGCTGGTCCAGCGCTCGCAGGGCTGTTGCTCGGCGCTTATGGACCAGCTCCCGTTTACGCTTTCAATGCCGTCTCTTATGTGGCGGTTATCCTGGCCGTACTCTTGATGCGCGCGAGCGGGCGCGTGGTTGCGGGAGAGAGCGAGACAAGGCGCGTCAGCCTATCAGCCTTGCGCGAGGGACTGAGCTTCGTCCGGCGCACTCCCATTATCGTGCAGACGATGACGCTGGACTTTATCGCCACCTTCTTCGCCTCGGCGACCGCCTTGCTGCCCATCTTCGCCGCCGAAGTCCTGCATGTCGGAGCGAGAGGATTGGGCCTGCTGGCGGCGGCTCCGGCTGTCGGCTCTGTGCTGACCGGAATACTCATCGCGCGCCTCGGCACTTTGAGCAGGCAGGGAGCAATTCTCTTCGCCTCGGTCGCCGTCTACGGCGCGGCCACGGTAGCTTTCGGCCTCTCTCGCGTCTTCTGGCTCTCGCTGCTGATGCTGGCGCTGGTCGGCGCATCCGACACCGTCAGCACAGTGCTCAGGCAAACTATTCGCCAGCTCGTCACGCCAGACTCATTGCGCGGACGTATGACTTCCATCAACATGATCTTCTTTATGGGCGGCCCGCAGCTTGGCGAGCTGGAAGCGGGCGCTCTGGCGGCGCTCATCGGCGCGCCGCTCTCGGTCGTCACCGGAGGCATCGCCTGTCTCTTCGCGGTCAGCCTCTCTATGCTCCTAGCGAAGAGCCTGGTCAACTATCAAGGCGAAGCACAGGCGCATGTGTCAGACTAAGACGAAAGGTGTCAGACTAAAACGCGCGACTCTGAAACGTTCCGGAGAATGATGAGGCTATTTGCCGGATGCCCATTAATTGGTTAGAGCAGGAGACCAGCGTCCACCAGGACCACGTCATCGCACACGTCATCGGGGCGACCGCATTGGGCCATTTTGTGCTCGATGAGACTGCGTATATTCTGCTCGACATAGGCTTTATCTGGAAACTCTATCTTGACTGCGAAATGGGTCTTCTGCCGCAGTCACTAGCCATCTCGGAGCTTGAAGCCGGAGCTGAAGTCAAAGAGCAACTCAAAGCCGAGATTGATCGCCTGCACGAGGCGGCAACCGACGCGCACTCTCTCGCATACTTTGCGCCCGCGCCCGCAGGATGCCTGATTAGCGAAGTCTTCATCTACGCGCAGGGCGAGCGTCGCCGCGTGCTCATCAAAGGCGAGGAGGCCAGCTTGATGGTTGAAGCTTCGCTCGCCACGCGTGAAATAAGTATCTACACGGCAGAGCCGGACGCTGTATAATCAAGGCATCGGTCCAAAAGCTGCTTTTTCGATAGCGCACTTTTCAGAGGAGGACACCGCAGCCGAGATGCTTTCCCGAACAGAGATGCCTTTGCCCTTCATCGAAACATCAGGAATCCTACTGGTCCACCGCCACCCGGCCCCTCTTTCCCAAGAAGGTCTGAGCAAACCGCAACGCTGCGAGACGAACTGGGCCGCGCCGGATGATTCCTCGCCGGGAAAGCCGCAGCCGGGTGAGACGGACCCGGAGCTTGAAGACGTGGCGCGCAGAGAACGCGATTACGTCCGACAGGAGCTGCGCGAAGAACTCGAACGAGAGCCGACCGAAGAAGAGGTGGACCAGTGGCTGCGCCAGCATACTGAAGGTTACTAAAAGAGAGAGACCAGCCCATCAGTTTAGAGACCAGCCCGCCAGTTTTTTATCCTCGAAAATTTGAGACAGGGAAGCGGCCCGTCGCCACCTGTCTAATTCTTTACCCGTCTCAAGAGAGCCTATCTTCAGCCAGCCGTTCAAGAAGCCAGGACCGTTAATCGAGATACTGCTTGCAAAGCTTTTGCAAGCGATAGAGCAGAACTGCTTTTAAGACTTTCTTGCCAGCCGTCAAAGCCGCACATAAGCTGCTCAAAAGGGGCACATCGGATGACAGCCATTTCGCACGGTCTCTTACATTCAGCCGTGCAGGTATATCTCAGATGTCTTTAGTCACACCGCTCGGGCGTCATCTGGGAGACCCTGCGCTCAGCCGCGACCAACGCGCTGCGCTGTGTTGTCAGACCGCCAGCGAGTTGGAAGAGAGAGGCGATTATCAAGAGGCGCAGAGCGCGCTGGCAGAATTCTGGCCGCGAGTCGGCGAGCCGCCGAATTTACAAGGACTGGACCAGAGCACGGCAGCCGAGATGCTCTTGCGCGTCGGAG
>DASWMI010000099.1:0-27644 GCA_036399835.1 Pyrinomonadaceae bacterium
CCGTCGAGTGAAAGGGGACGGTCAGGAAGGCTGCGAGACAGAAGAAGGCCGCGAAGCAGATAACCGTTTTAGGCCGCAACACATCAGCCGATTGGTTGAGAGCCTGATAGCCTTTCCAGAATAGAAAAAGCAGAGACAAAACCCAGAACCATGCGAGCAGCTCTCGCCCCGTCCGTGTATAGGCCTGTGGGCCTTTGAGATAAAGAATCGGGGTGAGAAGATAAACACCGGCGGTCGCAAAGCCTATCCGGTAAAATTTATTGGTCCATTGGTGGCCGGGCCGCGATGGTTTGACTTCAGTCGGGTGGCTGCTCATTCAAATCACTGTCAACGTCTAAACGCTTGAGGCGCGAAAGCTGAAGATGACCAAGCCCGTCGAATATACTCCACGCCGCCCGATAAGTCATTCGGAGCAGACCGCGCCGCGCCGTCCAGACCGCCGCATCAACCTCCCCTTCGAGCTACTCGTCGCCGTCATGACAGTCGCGCCGATTTTAGTGCTCGTCTATTTCTACACGGCTTTGCCCGACCGCGTGCCGATGTTTCTCAACCTTCACGGCGACGTGATTGCCTGGGCGCGCAAAGGCTTGATCTCGGTCTTTCATCTGCCCGCGATGGGCATCGTGCTACAGGTCTTATGCTTGCTGATGAAATACAGCCCGCTTCAAGCGAGAGTCAATCCGCCGACTGAGAAGACAGAAGATTTTCTAAGCTATCTGGACCAAACACTCAAGGCTCACATGCGTCTGTGGGACTGGATGCGTCTGATGGTCGCGTTCAAGTGGATAGGAGCATCGCTCGTCGTTATCTTCCTCAGTTTTGAAAGGCTGCGCCCGTTGGCGACCGGCTATACGATTATCTCGCTGCTGGCGACGGCGATTGCCATTGTGTGTGTGCTCTTTTACGGTCATCGCCTGCTCTTGATTAAGCGCCGGATGAAAGCGGAGTTTGGCAGCTCTCATCTTCAAACCCGAGTTGACGCGGCGCATCTTTATGGCGGAATCTTCTATTACAATCCCGCAGACCCTTCTTTGTTTGTCGGCAGGCATGTTTTGAATCTCGGCAACAGGTGGAGCTATGCTTTTATCGCGTGCTTTGTCGCCTATCCGTTGCTGGTCTTCTTGCCTTCAATAGTCGAGTAAGAGGATGTATAAGTTCTCATCTCTGTTGGACCAGCTTGCAAGAGAGGGATGGGCCGTCTCTCAGGATTTTTTGCCGCGCGTCGAGATTGAGGCTCTGGCTGACGAAGCAAGAAGGTTCTGGGAGCTTGGCAGCTTCGGGCCTGCGGGTATCGGGAGGAGTCTTGATTTTAGCGTTCGCACGGAAATCAGGAGCGATTACATATACTGGCTCGACGAGCAGAGCGCATCCCGTCTTCAGCAAAAATATCTTGAAGAGATTGAAGGGTTCCGCCGCGAGCTGAACCGCAATCTTTTTGCGGGGCTGACGGACTTCGAGGCCCATTTCGCGTGTTATCCTCCGGGCGCTTTCTATCGCAGACATCTTGACCGCTTCAAAGCTGCGGACGAGCGCATCATCTCTTGCACTCTCTACCTCAACGCAAACTGGCGCGAAGAGGATCGTGGCGCGCTCAGAATCTATACTGAAAGCGCGCACGCAGGCTTTCTGGATATACTGCCGCGTGCAGGGGTCTTCGTCGCCTTCAGGAGCGATACTATTTTTCATGAAGTGCTGCCCGCCACAAAAGAGCGGCTCAGCCTGACGGGCTGGCTCAAGAGGCGTTCCCGTAGCATCCTCTGAACACGCGAACATCTACTATCATCAAGACCAGGCCGCCAGCGGCCCTTCTCGTCATCGCGCCTCCCGGCCTTTGGCCCTGATGCTTGCCTTGCCGCCATGTGTTGGCGTAAGCTTTCAGCCGTCGCACACGGCTTCTCTCCTCTTTTCGTCCTGCGAAAAAGCATCTCTATCGAACCGCGCGCATCTAAGGGTGCATGCGCCGCCCGGCCCATCAGGCGAACGCGCCCCCTACAGGAGCTGACCGATCATGAAAAAACTTTTAGCCGTTTTGCTGCTCCTCTCCCCGCTTTTCGTCAACCCGCAGGCTTTAAAGGGACAGACGCGCCCGCGCCGCGTCGGGCAGACCGCGACGACGCAGCCCGCCCAGACCGCGCCCGCGAGGACCAAAAGCGCGCCCGCGACCAATGCGCCGCCCACTTCTTCGACGCGCCCGCCTGTTCTCGGCGGAGCGAATAACACTGGCAGCGGGCCGCGCCCGCAGCAAACACCCGCCCCGGCCAGCAACGAACCCGAAGAGATAGGCGCGGATGAAGTTCTGCGCGTGAACACGACGTTGGTCACGATTCCCGTCAGCGTCATGGACCGCAACGGCAGGTATATCCCGAACCTGCGCAAGGAGGACTTTCGCATCTACGAGGACGGTGTAGAGCAGCAGGTCGCCTATTTTGCTTCGATGGAAAAGCCTTTTACGGTCGCGCTCGTGATTGATACCAGCGGCTCGACGCGTAATCGTATAGATGAGATACAGGACGCGGCAATAGCCTTTGTGGACCAGCTTCGCCCTGAAGACCGCGTCCTCGTCGTCTCTTTCAACGACGAGATAAGCATCCTCTCCGAAGCGACCAACGACCGCAACGCGCTGCGCAACGCGATTCGCCGGACCAGCCCGGGCGACGGCACGCGTCTCTACGACACGCTCGACATGCTCATCCATCAAAGATTGAATCGCATACAGGGCCGCAAGGCCATCGTCCTCTTTACGGATGGCGTTGACACGACGAGCAAACGTGCTACCTACGAGAGCACAGTGCGCGATGCGGAGGAGCTGGATGCGCTCATCTATCCGGTCCAGTATGATACCTACGACGACTTAAACGGCGGCTCTTCCGGTTCATCCTCTCCGCTCCCGAACATCAATCTGCCATTTCCGCTGCCGGGCATAGGCAGCATCATTTTCGGTGGCGGTCATAGACGCCGTGGCGGAAACACTGGCGGCGGCGTGATAGGCTCAAGCCGCGCAGACTATGCGCGCGCAGACGCATACCTCAACGATCTCTCGACCAAGACGGGCGCGCGTCTTTATCACGCCGAAACCACAGGCAATCTGAGACAGACCTTCGCGCTCGTCGCGGAAGAGCTGCGCAGGCAGTACAGTCTAGGCTATTACCCCAAGTCGCCCGGACAGACCGGACAAAGGCGCTCGCTGAGAGTGCGCGTCAATCGTCCGGAGCTGGCCGTGCGTGCGCGCGATAGCTATATTGTCGGCTCTGCGCCGGGGACGACCGCGCAGGACCAGCGCGCCGCTCCCGTGCTGCGCAACAACAGATTTAAGAGCGCCAATCGCACGCCCCTTCCGCGAACTCGCTGAAAGGTGAACGAGCAGGCAAAGCTTTTGGAAGATAATTGAAGTTTAGGGAAAAACTGTCATGGATGAGAGAGAAGCTGCCGATTATAGGGAGACGCCGCGCGCGGCAGAGCAGGACGATGTGGCAGAGCCTGACGCGCCGACCGCGCAGGAAGAGAACGAAGGGATGAGCACTGTGCTCGGTCCAGGCCTGGCGCTTGGCGTGCAGGACGATGCCAGCGAAAAGTAATCAAAGCTCATCTTTACTCACTTAAAGCGGATGCTCGGTGAGAGTCGCCCCGCTGCAAGAGAGATTCAACTAAGCTCGCCCTGGTCCAACTCTTCTATCTCTTTTTCGAGCGCGCGCAAGGTGCTTTGGAGCATCTGCCTGTGAGCGGGGCGGGTCGCGCGTTCGAGGTGGTCCAGAGTTCGCGCGCGTGACATCTTGAGGGATTCAAGGCGCTCGCGCCGCGCACGCTCTTCGGGCGAGAGTTCGCCCTGCGCGCGACGCTCCGCCTCAAGCGCACGCTCCTCAGCCGCTTCCAACTGGTCCGCCACAGCCTTGCTTTCCCAACCTCTAGCCATACTTTCGCCCTGCGCCTTTACCCTTTCTCCTTAAACTATCGTGCCTTCTTTGATGATGGCGTTCTTGGGGACGATGATGATGCGGTCGCGTATGTAGTAGCTGCCGTCCGGACCATCCAGGTTTTCGATTCCCTGCTCGTTCAAGAGTCGCACTTCGGGGCCGATACGCGCGTTTTTGTCTATGATCGCGCGTCGAATCAAGCAGCCTTCACCGATGCCCATGCGCGGGACACCATTGACCAGATCGGCGCGCATATCTTCGATGGATTGGTAATAGTCCATCCCCATGATAAAGGTCTCTTCGATATGCGTGCGCGCGCCGATGCGGCTGCGCAAGCCTACGAGCGAGCGTATGATCCGCGCCTCGTCTATGATGCAGCCTTCGCTGATAATCGAATCGCGGACCTCGCACAGGTGGACCTTTGAGGGAGGCAGGTATCGCGCTCTGGTGTAGATGGGCGCGTTGGTGTCGAAGAAGTTGAACTTCGGAATAAGCGCCGTCATATCCATGTTGGCCTGATAGAAAGCCAGGATAGTTCCGATGTCTTCCCAGTAACCCTTGAAGAGATAGGCCTGTACGTTGTGCGGCTTGATGGCCGCAGGGATAATCTCGCGCCCGAAGTCAACCCACTTCTGGTCCTGTGAGAGAAAACTCTTGAGCCTCTCAAACTTGAAAACATAGATGCCCATAGAGGCCAGAAACGGGCGCTCGCGTGCCTCTTCTGGAGTAAGGCCGAGCCGCGTCGTATCCACGCGCATGGCTTCGAGAGCCTCGCCCACGGGCTTTTCGCTAAACTCTATGATGCGGCCCGCGTCATCCGTCTTGAGCAGGCCGAACTCCGAAGCGGAATCGGGCGCGACGGGCACGACCGAGACGGTCACGTCAGCATTGGTCGCATCATGGTGGTCCAGAAATTTGCCATAGTCCATGCGATAGAGATGGTCGCCCGAGAGGATGAGCAGCGTATCTATATTCCAGTCGCCGATGTGCGGCAGAACCTGCCTCACGGCATCGGCTGTGCCCTGAAACCACTGCGGGCTGGTCGGCGTCTGCTCCGCCGCCAGTATCTCTACAAAGCCATCGGAGAATTGCGAGAAGCGGTAGGTCCGCGAGATATGGCGATTGAGCGAGGCGGAGTTGTACTGCGTGAGCACGAAGATTTTTGTGATGTCGGAATTGATGCAGTTGGAGATGGGCACATCAACCAGACGATATTTGCCGCCGAGCGGGACGGCTGGTTTCGAGCGCTCCTTGGTCAGCGGAAAGAGGCGCGACCCCGCGCCGCCGCCAAGAATCACCGCCAGCAGGTTGCGCCTTGCTGCCATGTCTTGGATTACCCTTCGATTGTTTGTCTCAGGTTAAGAACAACTTGAGGATAGTCGCAAACCACCCCCTGTTTCAAGCGCAGCCTACTATTAAAGAGGAAACGCGCCGCACGCGTTCATCCTTTCCTCTATTGTATGCTAAACTCCGGCGCAACAGCGTCTCCCCTGGCTGTGCCTCAGAGACACGCCGGCAGTTATTTCGCCCGCGTGTGCAGCCCCGTTCCAGCGCCGGGTCAGGCTCTTGAGAGCTTGCCTGGCATCATCAACAGGAGATTGACATGAGATTCAAGCCCCTCTTCTCTGCCTGCGTCCTCTCGCTGATGGTCTATGCCAGCGCAGCCGCGCAGGTCTCGCCCGCCTCGCAGGAATCCGCCGTTACTAAGGAAACAAAAGAAGAGCAGGAGAAGGCCCGGAAGGAGTTGGAGCGGCAGAGCTTCAAGCTGCTTGAGCAAACGCTGGACGAATCGCAGTTGCTCAAGCTCCCGGAGAATCGTGCGCTGGTCCAGTTAACCGCGGGAGACCTCCTCTGGGCGCGTGATGAAAAACGCGCGCGCGCGCTTTTTCGTGAAGGCATGACGGCTATCGCAGAGGTCCTCAACAGCAATAAGGGAGATGCTCGCAGGCGCGACAACTCTTACTGGATAATCTGGCAGTTGCGCGGGCAATCGCTGCAAATGATTGCGCGGCGCGACCCACAGCTCGCGCTGGACCTGCTCTATGCTTCGCGTCCGGCGCAAGGCGATGACGCGGCCCAGAGAATGGGTATGCCGGACCAGGAGCTGGCGCTTGAACAGGCCATTACCGTGCAGGTCGCCGAAAATGATCCCAAGCGCGCTCTACAGATGGCCGAAGAGAGTCTCAAGAAGGGCGTCTCCTTCAGCGTGCTCGGTCTACTCGCCAGGCTGCAACAGAAGGACGCAGAGGCCGCGACGAAGTTTGCGACATCCGTTATCAAGAAGATGCAGACGGACGATTTCACGACCAACCCGCAGGAGGGCTTCGTCGCCATAGAGCTGTTGCACAGAATCCTCCAACCTCAGCAGAGCGCCCAGGCCGCAGTTCAGACGGCAACGGCTGCGCCCAGACCCAAGCCGCTCACGCTCGATGACCAGGCCATACGCGACCTGGCCGAAGTAATCGTCAACGCCGCGCTTAAAGAGCCTCTCGGCAATCCCAACATGCTCATGAGTATTGATTCGATAATGCCCGAGCTGGAGAAGAAAGTGCCTGAGCGCGCAGTACAGTTGCGACGTAAAATCAACGAAGCCAGCAAGGCTCTAGGCCCCGAGAGAAGCTCCTGGGCCAAATACAATTCCCTGATGCGCGGCGGCTCAACCGAAGCCATCATGGAAGAGGCTGCCAAGGCCCCGCCCGAGATGCGCTCCAGCATCTATTCCATGGTGGCTTGGAAGCTGTTGCAGGCTGGCGAGACGGAGCGCGCGCGCCAGGTCGTCGCAGAGCATCTGAGCGGGCAGGAGCGCGACGAGATGCTGGCGCGCATAGACCAGTTTGCCATCTCGAATGCCCTCAAGCAGGGCAAGATTGACGACGCCAAACAGATTATCTTGCGTATACGCTCGAAGGAGGCGCGCGCCGTCGCCTTCGCGCAACTGGCAAGAGGCATCATCGCGGTCAAGGGCGAGCGCAAGGTCGTGCTCGAAGTCCTCGAACAGGCGCGCGCTCTGGTAGAGCGCCACCCGGAAAGCCAAAAGGAGGCGGACGCGCTGCTACAGGTCGCAGCCGCTTATGCACTGGTCGAGCCTGCGCGCGCCTTCGAGCTAATTGACCCGATGATAGACCAGGCCAACGAAATGCTCGCGGCTGCCGCGCTGCTCGACAAGTTCGGCTCCGGTAACGGCTTCTTCAGAAAAGGCGAGATGGTCTTTCAGCCCGGCATGACGGAGACCTACGGGCCGCTGGCGCAGTACACGAGAGGCTTGGGCGAGCTGGCGCGCGCCGACTTTGAGCGGACCAAAACACTCGCGGACCGGTTTCAGCGAACGGACGCGCGTCTACTGGCCCGCCTGCTCATCGCGCACAGCGTCCTCACAGACCGCAGCGCGCCTCCCAACGCTGAACCCATGATCATGGGAGGAGTCGGATTTATAGGCTATTGAGCCATGAGGCCATTCGACAGGCTGTCTAGCATGAGAAGCGTCAGCTCAACGTCAAGAGATTTGGTCCGGCAGGTCTTCGCGTCCGTCTGCATCCTCATGCTCTGCTGCGCCACGGCTCTGGCGCAAACGATGGCCCAGGATGTCTTCGCTCCCGTCCCTGAAGTACGCCGGGCGAGGCTCATCGAAAGGTTGAAGCTGCTCATCGAATATCAAAAAGCGCAGCAATGGGAAAAGCAGTATGACCTGCTCTCTTCCTTGACGACGAGGGCCGAGGGCAAGAAGGATTTTGTCAGCCGCACGCGGAAAGCCTATACCATGTGGGGCCGTACACCTCTGCTCAGCTTCGAGCCGCAAAAGGTCGGACAGATCAAGGTGGATATGCGGCGCAAGGTCTGGTTTATCGCCGGATGCTCGCAGGTTCTGGAAAAGGGCCGCAAGGTCAACAAGCTCGCCTTTATAGAGGCTTACTGGGAAAGGGGCGACTGGTTTTTCTCGGAGGTCCAGAACATCGGCACAGGCGCGAGCAATGACCCCTGCACACAGCAATATGTGCCTGTCGAGACCGCTGCCAGATAGCCTCGCTGTGAAATAAGATGGCTCAAGAGCAATCCACTCCGGTCGCGGCTGAGCAGCGTAGAGGCTCGCTCGCCGCCAGCCTCTCGCGTCTTCCGGGCGCAGCGGGCGAGCGCTATGCTGTCGTCTTCGAGCACGGCACTTTGTCAGTCGAAATCTTCGCGCCGCGCATTGTTGACACGCAGCAGCCGCACACACGCGACGAGATTTACATAGTGATGCAAGGCAACGCGGAGTTTCTCAACGGCGACGCGCGCCACAGCGTAGGGCCTGGCGATTTCCTCTTTGTCCCCGCGGGAGTGGTCCACCGCTTCGAGAATTTCACGGAAGACCTCGTTCTCTGGGTCATCTTCTACGGGCCGGAAGGCGGAGAGGGCGTCACGGATAAGCCTGCTTGAAGCGGTCTCCAAACCGAATTTTCTCTTGAAATTGAACGGCGGGATGCCAACCAAAGCCGCGGGGTTGTGTCTATTTGTGTGAACCTGAGCGAAGGGTAGATTCTTTGTGAGCTATAGCGAAAGCGAACTAATCGGGCGTGCGCAAAGGGGAGACCAGGATGCCTTCTGTCTGCTGGCGCGCCTCTTCGAGCGCCGCATCTACGTGCTCGCGCTGCACTACTGCCGCGACACGCATGATGCCGAAGACCTCTCGCAGGAGGTCTGGCTGAAGGCTTACAGGGCCATCGCCGGGTTTCGTGAGGAATCAAGCTTCTATACCTGGCTGCGACAGATCATGATTAATACTTTTCTCAACCATCAACGCGCAGCCGTCCAGCGACGCGGCGATTATCGTTCGGGACAGAGGCTGGTTGATCTTGATGCGGTTGACCTGCTGGACCACTCGCACGCCTCGCATGCTGCCGAGATGGAAAATAGCCTGCACAGAAAAATCCTTGTCGAGAAGGTCATGCAGGCGCTCGAAGAATTGACGGCGCAGCAGAGATTAATCTTCCTGCTCAAGCATCATGAAGGGATGACTTATGAAGAGATTTCGAGGGCGCTCGGCTGCTCGACCGGGACGATCAAGAAATCCCTTTTCCGCGCCGTCACGAAATTACGCCTGCATCTGGGCGTCAATCTGGAATCAAACGATTATGTGCCATGCGCCGCAGGCGAACACTGCTAGGGGACGGGGAGTGAGAAGTTATGCATAGTTGCCGCAAAACAGAAGAGCGATTAGTGGACCTGATTTTCAAAGAGCTGGACCAGGACCAGTCGCAGCGCCTCCAGGCGGAGATAGATAGCTGCGCAGTCTGCCAGGACCAGCACAGGTCCATGACCGAAGCCCTCTATGTCTTTGACCAGGTGGCCGAGACGGTCCAGCCCGCAGAAGATTACTGGCCCGCTTATCGCGCCATGCTCCAACAGCGTCTGGAGACAACGCCTTTAGCAGAGCCTGCCGCTCTTGCGCCTGTGCCTTTCTGGAAACGCATCCTGACCATCTCGATTCCGATTCCGGCTCCGGTCGCCGCTGCCGCCGTAATACTGCTCCTCGTCTCGTCTCTACTGGCCCTGCGCGCGCAACGTGCGCCGGTCCAGAGTGCTGCGTCTCCAGCCGTCGTGGAAAAGACCAGGATCGTCGAAGTGCCTGTTGAGAGAATCGTCACGCAGACGGTTTATGTGACGAAGGAACGTTCGCGCAGTAGTCGTGTGGAAGCAGCCAGCCAGCCTCTGCCCGTCGCGCAGAATTCGACGGCGACAGTAGAACGGCAGAAGGCAGAGAATAAGAGTCTGGCAACGCCTGCCAACCCGAACGCGAGCCTGGCAGATTTCAAACCGACAGATGAAGTCAAGCTGACGCTGATCAAGGGAAATTATCCGAATGAGAAGTAAAGTTATCCTGACAATTATTCTCATGCTGATGGCGACGACGGCCATCGCGCAGGAGGACAGAAAACAACTGGTCGTGCCGCTCTCCAGCGCGGGCTTCGTGGCCTTCAAGATCGAGACCGTCTCGACGGGGACGAAAACTTCTTCCGGCTCGATAGAGGCGACGACCATCTTTAACCCGCTGGCGCTGACGGACCAGAATCACGTCATCCATCGCGTACTGGTTTCGCAGGCGGGCGATTTCGTCTTCGGTTACGACCTCCGGGTCGAGCCTGATGTTGATTCAAAAAAATTCAGAGTCGCGGTCCATCCGCTGAGCGCTGAGTTTGCGCGGCAGTTTCAAGAGAGAGACTCTAGCCCGGACCAGAGCGTGCAGGCGGCTCCGAAAATCAGGACGCTTTCCAGCTCAACCGAGATGCAGTTGATAGAGGACGGCGACGCCTTTTCGCTGGACCTTCTGATTAATCCGAGCGCCGGGCTGAAGATCGTTGACATGGTCAAGTTTTCATTCAACCGCGCGAATCTGTGGGAGCTTCCGGCGAGACCGCCGACGCGCGATTTTACGCTCGCCAACGTAGAGCTGGCCGTCCGCGACTACAAGCTGCTGGTCAATGACGAGCTGGCCGCAGGGGGCAAGCCGACGCGCGGGTGCGAGGGCGCGCTGGTCTGGTTTTACGTCCCCGGCAAGGGACGCTTTATCTTCTCGCTCATCCCGCACAGCGGTTACGATTTTCGCAAGGTCGGCGTGATTGAAGAGAACAGGATTTCATTCACGCTCGGCGGCGACCGCTACGAATGGATTTCCAGCGCGCCCATCGTCGGCAACGGCGGCAACTGGAATCTCTGGGTGCTCTACGACCCGGGCTACATTCCCATCCCAGAGTTCTACCCGCCCGCGCGCGATACCAGGAAAGAGACCAAATCGCCCGGCTTTATTCCTTCCATCATCAGCTCGCTGGCGGACAGGCTGCCCGGCGTGAAGGGCAAGGAGCAGCAGGCCGGACACCCGACCAGGCCAGCCCCCGCGAACGGGCAGGAGCTGGACCAGTATCTCAAGCGCGCTCGCATCTCCATCGGGGCCGCAGACCGTATCGAAAACCTTTGGCCCAAGAACTGACCCTCAAGACCTAATAGCTCGACCGGCAAAAACCTCTTCACCTCCGGCAGGCAAGACCAGCACCAGCCGACGCGCTCGCAGGCGTTCACTGGAACGCTACTGGTCTGTCTTGTAGGGCGAGGCCGGAATCGCTGGTCCAATTAAAGGAGACCTGATGAAACGAAACTTGATACTCAAAGCGGCGCTCATCGCGCTCTGCCTTTGTCTTTATCAACTCGCGGCGCGCGCGCAAACACCTTCGCCCACGCCGGCAGAGGAGCTACAGAAATTTGAAGTCGGCCTGCACTTCTCTTCGCTCACTTACGATGCTTCGAGGACAGAGCCGGGTCTGGGCTTGAGGCTCACCTATAACGTCAAACGCTATTTCGCGCTCGAAGCCGAAGGTAATCTTTTTCCGCATAATGCTCGATTCCGAGGCCGCAACGGTGGCCGCGCCGCAGAAGGACTCTTCGGCGCAAAACTCGGCAAGCGATATGACAGGTTCGGCATCTTCGCTAAAGCTCGCCCCGGGTTAATCTCCTTCACGGAAGGCAGGACGGAGATTATTCCGACAGGTGGGGGCGGCGAGTTCCCTTTTACTTTCAGGACAGAGCGCGAGGCGCACTTTGCTCTGGACCTCGGCGGCGTGCTTGAGTTTTATCCTTCGCGGCGCATCGTCACACGCTTCGACGCGGGCGACACGATGATTCGTTACGGCAGCCGGACAGAAAATTTCCTCTCGCTCCCTGCGGGCAGCACCGTACCCATCCTCGTGCCCTTCAATGTTCCGGGCCAGACGACACACAATTTTCAATTCAGCGCGGGCGTGGGCTTTCGTTTCTAGGGCTGTAGAAACATCCGGTCCACACGCGATGAAAAACCGCGTGGAGCATCCAAGGTGTGAACCTCTTGATGCTCCACGCGGTTTTCTCTGTCCTGTTTGTAATCGGAGTTTTAGTAGCTGCCGGAAAGAGCTGCGGCGGCGGGCTTTGCTCCAGAGGCTTCCTGCGCAATCTTGACGCCGACGCTGGCCCCTATGCGCGTCGCCCCGGCCTGGACCATTTGGCGCGCATCATCCAACCCCTTGACCCCGCCCGAAGCCTTGACGCCAAGCTCTGAGCCGACGACCTGCCGCATCAGGGCGACATCTGCGACGGTCGCGCCGCCCTTGGCAAAGCCCGTCGAAGTCTTGACGAAATCCGCTCCCGCACGCTTGGCCGCGAGGCAGGCCCGGACCTTCTCTTCATCCGTCAAAAGGGCCGTCTCGATAATGACCTTGCACGTCACGCCGTATTCGTGCGCGGCCTCGACCACAGAGCGTATATCATGCTCGACGGCGCAATCGTCGCCGCTCTTGAGCACGCCTATATTGATGACCATATCCACTTCGCGCGCGCCGTCATAGATAGCGCGCCGCGCTTCATAAGCCTTGACGTCCGGCAGCGTCGCTCCGAGCGGAAACCCTATCACCGTGCAGACGGGCACGCCCGTTCCCGATAGGTTGCAAGAGGCTGCGCGCACCCACGTCGGGTTGACGCAAACCGAAGCAAAGCCATATCGCGCGGCCTCTTCGCATAAATGGCGTATGTCTTCATCCGTCGCTTCGGGTTTTAAGAGCGTGTGGTCAATCAGGCTGGCCCAGTCGCGCGCCGAAGCCGTCTGACCGAGCACCAACCCTATGCGCGCCGCGCCCGCGTCCACAATCCGGTCCATACGCTCCGGGCAGCGATTAAAACATTCGGACGTACAACCGCACATCTGCGCCTGCTCGTCCGCATCACCATTGAGACGCGCGACGATAACATCCGTAATCTGCTCTACGAGGCGCTCAAGGTTGCCGTTCTGTGAAGATGACATCTGCGCTCATGCTCCTGACAGGTTAAAGCCTATAGCGACATATTCTATCATCGTTTGCTTAATGAAGTTTCTGCTTCGCTTCATCCGAGAGATAACTGCGAAAGACGTAATCGGTCTCGTTTTTGAGCGCATGGCAGGCATGACAGTTGGCGCGCGTTCCTCGCCATTCGATCTCAGAGCCTTCGCCGTTGGTCACGGCGTATTCCCAATCGCCCGTCGCCGGATTGAACCCCTTGTCATGCTTAATCATCACCGTCAGCATCAAGGCCCTCGTGCTGTCTTTAGCGGGCAGCTTCTCCTTGACGATGATCGAGCCGGGCGGGAAAACGGGCTTCGACTGAGAGAGCATCGCCTGGCTTCCGGCCTCGTTGACATAGACGGAGAAATAGTTTTGCCTGTGCGGATTCGACGAAGTCTCGATAAGGTTTACTTGCGTCGGCGCGCGGCACAAACCGTCGAGCGTTGTGGAGAGCGGCAGAGGCGTTGTGTGTACTCGCGTCCACTTCCTGTACTGACGAACCTCTTTCAACTCGGCTACGGTTTCAACTCCGCCGCGCGCGAAGGCCGCGCTTCCTTCGCTCGCGCCGGAAGAGAGCAGATAGAGCGCGCCAAAACCGAGCACGGCGAAGAGGACCAGCCCGCCGCCAAATACTTTCTTGAGCATCCTTATCTCTCCCTTTCCTTGTCTTCCTTAAATTTGTGAGCAGAGCTGCTCAACAATGCTACATCCTTTGTATGCGTTAGCCGCTCAGGAGTTGTATTGCCGCTCAATCGCCTGAATCTTGGCGACGCGTTTGCGGTGGCGTTCTTCGCTCAACTCCGTAGAGAGCCAAATGCTGACAATCTCGCGCATCTCCGCGCCAGTGATGGTCTTGCTGCCGAGCGTGAGGACGTTGGCATCGTTGTGCTCGCGTGAATTTCTGGCGACGGCGACGGAATAACAGGCGGCGGCGCGCACGCCCGGCACTTTATTGGCGGTCATGGCCGAGCCGACTCCCGCGCCGTCAATGATGATGCCGACATCCGCGCTCTTGTCCGAGACGGCGCGCGCCACAGCATGGGCGATGTCCGGATAGTCCACGGCATCTTCCGAATGAGTGCCGAAGTCCTGCACGCGATGGCCCAGCTCTGAGAGCAGTGCCTTGAGCTCTTCCTTCATCTTAAAGCCGCCGTGATCTGCCCCGACCGCGACCCTGCGGCTGGCGCGCGAGCCACTGCGCGAGACGCGTCGGACCAGCTCTATCCTGCGCTCGCGGACGATGTCAGAGGCCAGCGGCGTGAGACGCGCGCCTTCGGCAACCCGCAGCCTCGCACCCTCTTCCAGACCGCGCACGTCATCTTCCGTAATCACCGTCTTGGAAGATTCGTCGCGCATATACTCCGGCTGAGAGCCGCCCTTTTCATCCTCAGGCGCTGTCTTGATAAACCTCGTCGGAAGAGAACCGGTCGCAGATGCTTGCGCGCCCTCGCTCCGGCCCGCTGGACCAGACAGAGTAGCTCCGCCTGCCTGCTCCTCTTCTGCGGGCAGCGCGTTCTTCAGCACATCGCGCACCAGCGCCCGCACCCTGTCACGTGTCGCTTCGTCTTTGGACATAAAGAAGTAGTTATCAGACAGAAAATCAGTAGTCAGTAGTTCTCAGCTCTTCGTGCTGACTACTTTTATGCTAATGATTCGTCGCGCAAATCGAGTAGGCGACCGGCTGAGGCAACGACGCGGTTGTCGCGCATTCTGAAATCAACACGGCCCACGTAGATACCGCTCTTGCCGACCTGAAAGATCAAGGTCTGGCCGCCCGAAGGCTGTTTGGCAATGACGGGTGCTTTCATAAAAGTATGCGTGTGACCGCTGGCGATAAAGTCTATCCCGTCCACCTGCGCGACAACCTGAGAGTCGCCCAGCTCATCCGGCTTGGCATCCTCATAATAGCCCAGGTGCGACATGCAGACGACGAGCGCGCAGCCTTCGCGCACGCGCAAAGCTTCTACTGCCCCGCGCGCCGCCGCCACAGGGTCCAGATACTTGACGCCCTTGAAGTTGGCGGGCGTAATCAATCCCACAGGGTTGATGCCCAGACCAAACAGTCCGACGCGAACGCCGCCGAGTGTGCGCACCAGGTACGGCTTGACGCGGTTCTCCAGCGCTGTCCCGCGCACATCGTAGTTAGCCGAGACGAAATCGAAGGTCGCAAACTTCATCGCCGCCGAGAGCGCCCCGACGCCGTTATCGAAATCGTGATTGCCAAGCGTGACCACGTCATAGCCGATGGCGGACATGCTCTTGTATTCAACTTCGCCGCGATAGAAATTGAAATATGGTGTGCCCTGAAAAGCGTCGCCAGCGTCAACTAGAAGCGTGTTGGGATTCTCGCGGCGGATGCGCTTGACGAGCGTCGCGCGCCGGGCGACTCCGCCCTTGCCCGCGTTTCTATCGTTGGACGGAAGCGGGTCAATCTGCGAGTGAGTGTCGTTGGTATGGAGGATAGTAATCAACTGCTCGCCGCGCGCAGGCTCAAGCAAAGGCGCGGCCAGCAGGTCGAACGGCTGAGTCTGGAAAGCTTCTGCAATCTTCGGCGGAAGCATGAGCGCGGCCCCGCCGACCAGCCCCAACCCTAATAATCTTCTGCGCGTAATCATTGCTTGTTCTCCCCCTTTTGCGGCGGGTTCACGTCCTGATAACGCCCGTCCAGCTCCGCCTTGATAGAGCGGCCTGCGGCGGTCGCGTTTTTAACATAAGCAATAACGGCATCGCGCATCGTTATGCCGAGCGGCTGAATCTGTTTCGACTGTTTGAGAATCGCTGAATACTCGCCGCCGCGATTGACCAGATAATCTATCGTCACGATGTTGTAGGTGGCGGCGGGGTCTATCTCTCTTTCCGTCCCGTCTGGTCCAATAAGCTTGAGGCCGACAATCTCGTTCTTCTTGTCCGTGATTGCACGATACCTGATGCGCGCGCCCGCCTGCGCCGGCTCGTCTCCGATCATCATCACGTCGAGCAGACGCCTGAGCTGGTCGCCCGTCAACTGGACCACCACGAGCGCATTTTCAAAAGGCAGTAGCTCGAAGATGTCGCTCACGCGTAGCTCGCCCGGCGTAATCACATTCTTGCGCAGCCCGCCTTTATTGGTAATCGCTAGCTCGACAGGCTTGCCCGTGGAGACTTGCGCGCGCTCGCGCAGCGCATCGGCCACGAAATTTCCCATCGTCCCGCCGCCGATGCCCTCCTTCTTCAGCTCGCCATCGAGCCTCCCGATGACCACTTCAAGCTCGCGCACCTTAGGGCTGTAGGGCGCGATGATGGCATTGAGCGCGGGGTCGTCCGGGATACCGGCGTTGACCTCCTGCTCGGTCACACGCGCGCGTGGCGCTGTCGGCTGAGCTGTCTTTTGCTGTGCCTTCCCGACCTCAAAGCCGCACAGCACGAGGCACGGCAAGAGGAAGGCCCATAAAGCATTTCGCATCTTTAATCGCAACATTTTCGTCCCTGTTAGTCTCGGATTCGGACAAGATAGTTCGGAACTCACGAAGCCGGACCTTTCGGACTCCCGGACTATTTACCATTGACCTGCGGAGAGAGCTTTTCTAGTATGTCGCACCACAAGGCGCGCACGCAAACGCCCGCGCGGATTGTCTCATTGGCTGGTTGGACCGATGAATCAACGAGTCAATGATAAAATTTATAGGATTGGAGACTTATCTTGGCTACTTCTTCCGCACATCTCGATTCCGAATTCAGCAACACGAATCTCGGCCCGCTCATTTCAGCCGAAGAGATACAGACGCGCATATGTGAGTTGGGCGCGGAGATTACGCGCGATTACGCGGGCAAGAATCCGCTGCTCATCGGCGTGCTCAAGGGCGCCTGTCTCTTTTTGAGCGACCTCATGCGCGCCATAGATCTGCGCCTCGCCGTGGAGTTTATGGCAATCTCCAGTTACGGCGCGTCCACACGCTCGTCCGGCGAAGTCCGCATCATCAAAGACCTGGACGTGCCGATTGAAGGCCGCGACATACTGGTTGTCGAAGACATAGTGGACACCGGACTGACGCTCTCATATCTGCTGGCGAACCTGCGCTCGCGCGGCGCTTCAAGCGTCAAGCTCGTGGCGCTGCTGGACAAACCGGAACGGCGCAAGAGCGAAGTCACAATCGATTACAGAGGCTTTAGCATCCCGGACGAATTCGTCGTCGGCTACGGTCTGGACTTCGCCGAGCGTTACCGCAATCTCCCTTACATAGCCGTCCTCAAAGACCCGAATCAAGGATGAAAGAAAAGGCTGGACCAGAAGCGCGGCGGCACGTGGGCTAAAAGAGTTGATTCAGTTGTTCAATAGACCACTGGACCAGTGATGAAATCTCGCCGGTTAATCTTTAATCTTTCATCGCTGCCGCGTTCCGCGTCTCTTTTCCCTGCTCAATCTCGCCTAGAAAGCTCTCGCCCATCGTCAGACTGAGTCCGAAGTTGGCGGCAATCGTCTGGCCTATGTCCGCGAGCGAGCGGCGTGTGCCGAGGTTGACGCCCGCGCGGGCGTTCCTACCAAACGCCAGGAGCGGGACGTATTCGCGCGTGTGGTCCGTGCCTGGGAAAGTCGGGTCGTTGCCGTGATCCGCCGTGATGATAAAGAGGTCGCGCGCGCTCATGGCAGCTTCTATCTCAGGCAGGCGCGCATCGAAATGCTCAAGGGCGCGCGCGTAGCCTTCCGTGTCGCGGCGGTGTCCGTAGAGCATGTCGAAGTCAACAAGATTGGTGAAGATTAGGCCGCGCGTCTTATCCGAGAGCGCGCGCAGGGTCTGGTCAATCGCTTGATTGTTGTTCTTGGCGGTCAGGTCCTCTGTCACGCCGACGTTATCGTAGATGGAAGCAATCTTGCCTATGCAAACCACTTCAAGACCGGCTTCGGAAAGGAGCGGCAGTAGATTCTCGCGTGGCGGAGGCACAGCGTAATCGTGGCGATTCTCGGTCCGGCGAAAAGCTCCCGCCTCGCCCAGGAAGGGGCGCGCGATGACGCGCCCGACCTCATGCTCGCCGCTCAGAATCCGTCGCGCCTGCAAGCAGATTTGATAGAGCCTCTCGACGGGAATAATCTCTTCGTGCGCGGCGATTTGAAAGACGGAATCGGCTGAAGTGTAAACGATAGGCTTGCCAGTGCGGACGTGCTCCGCGCCCAACTCCTTGATAATCTCCGTGCCCGAGGCAGGGACATTGCCGAGCACGCCGGGGACATTCGTCTCGCTGATAAAGCGCGAGATAATCTCCTGCGGGAAGCCTTCAGGGTAAGTCGGGAAGGCTTTATCGAGCACAATCCCGGCCATCTCCCAGTGGCCCGTCGTCGTGTCCTTCCCGTTCGAGCGCAGAGCGCAACGCCCGTATGAGCCGCGCGCAGTATCGCTCGGCGGCACGTTCGGCAGCGGGCGGATATTGCCAAGCCCGTAAGCTTGCAAGTTTGGCAGGCGGACCTCTCTCGATGCGCAAATGTGGCCTAAAGTATCCGACCCCGCATCGCCCCACGCGGCGGCGTCCGGCATCTCCCCAATTCCAGCCGAATCGAGCACGATCAACAGGATGCGCTCAAAAGGACTCTCGCTCTCCATAAATCAGAAGCCTCTCCAAAAATACTCCAAGGTTGATGAAACGCGAGCTATCTTAACACAGCCCGCGCTGAGGCTCTGAACATCAGACCATGACCGTACATCTCACACTCGCTGCGTGATAAAGCCTCAGCTTGCAGCAACAGATTTTGCTTTCCAGAGTCCGGGCGCCTGGGTTTAACTCCTGGGTGCGTAATAGCCTTCGCGTGCGCGGACCTGTGCGCCGCCGCTCACGCCTTTGACTTCGACCTTGATGGCGCGAAAGCGTCCGTCGCGGGTTTTGTTGGAGGGGTAATAGCCGAGGCTATACTGCGTGCCGATCTCGTTGGCTACTTGCGCGAAGGCTGCGCGGGCATCGCGCAGGTCTGTGGCCGTAAAATTCCTGCCGCCCGAGGCGCGCGCCAGGTCGTTCATCTCCTGCCGGGCCAGCCCGTAGAGCTTGCGGCTAATCTCCATCCGCTGAAATGGACCAAGGCTGCAAAAGCTTTCGTATTCGGAAGCGTCCGCGCGCGGGACAAAGATTCTGCGGTAACGCGCCAGTTGTGTCTGCGAGAGACCGAGGCGGCCATCGTCCTGGCAATCCCTGAGCAGGCGGTCTTCGACGAAATCCTCCGTGTTGACCTGTATGAAATAGCAGGCCACGCCCGCGCGCAAGAGCCTTGAGCGAGCATCCGAGAATTCGGCCTCGCTGGTCGAATCCACTCCGTCCGTGAGCGCGACGACGGCGCGGCGACCGCGTACTTCAGCACGCGCAGGCTCGTTAAAAACATCCTGCGCAATCCGCTCCAGCGCATCATAAAAGGGCGTGCCGTTGCTCGTCCCGATATTCTCCACGGCCTTGCGCAAGGCATCACGGTTGCTCGTTAATTTCGTCAACACATCTACGGTAGCGAGTCTGGCATCGCCCTCCTGTCGAGAGTTGAAGGCCACGAGCGCCACGCGGTCGTCAGGGCGCAGGGCTTCAAGAAAAGCGTTGGCCGCGCGTTTGATGAGAGCCACGTCGGCGCGCGTCGAGCCGGAAGTATCGAGCAGGAGCGCGACTTCAAAGGGGGCTTCGGTGGTCGCAAAGTTTGTGATGCGCTGCGGTCGCCCGTCTTCGTAAAGAATAAAATTTTCAGGCCGCAGCGAGACCAGCGGGCGGCCCGTCGTGTCATAAACCACAGCCGGGACAGAGACAAGCTGCGTCTCTACGCGCACGACATCTCCCTCTTCAACCTCTTCGACCTGCTGCGCGTTGGCAGATTTGGAAGCATTCGGGGCGGGCTGTGTTGGACCAACCCTGCGCGGCCTCTGCTGTTTGTTGCCCTGCGTTTGCACACGCGCGCCCGTCGCCGCCAGGCTCAGGCTAAAGATGACGATGGCGAGCAGGAGAAGCTGTGCGCGCTTGAGTTGTCGGCCCGGCATTGAAGTGGAAGGGGGATTTCGCATAGTCTTAACGTCACCGGCACACTGAAATTTGAGATGCCTATTTTAACCGTAAAGGCTGGCCGGGCCAAAGGAGCGAGCAGGAAATGTCTGTCATCGGAAGGCTGGACGATCAGGTTAACAAGATATTGATTACGCCCATCGAGAAAAGAGGCGAAGACGATGAACCGGATTCGCAAAGGACAGAAGAGCAGAGGTCTCAACCCGTAGAAGATAGCTCGCCCGCGAGAGAGCAAAAGTCTCATCATGAAGGGCTGCCTGTCTGGCTGTTATAAAAGGCCGCTCACAAAACTTCAATTCTCAAAACGGGCTGGACCAGCCTGACAGTTGGTCCAGGCTGGCATTGACATTCCTTACCTTTAGGCAGATAGTCAAGGCCGTCTTCAGTTAATTTACCCTCCCAGGGAAAACTCATCAATCAAATGGTGCCTTTTCCCCTCACGTAGTAAATGAATGTGGGCTTAAAGATCGACTCTTCAGCAAGACCTCTAAATCTTCAACCGCCACAGCCTCAGCCAGAAAGTAGCGCCATGAGAATCAGACCTCTCTTTATCTACCTCACAATTGTCATCCTTGCAGCATTAGCTCTTGTTCCAATCAGCCGGGCTGCGACAAGTTTCTTCCAGGGTTTTGAGACGGACAATAGCGGGTGGGATGTCCTTGCCGGACAGTATACGGCGACCCGCGTCGCCAGCGGCACGAACGGCGTGCCGTCTAAGACGGGGAGCTTCCACGCGGAGGCCGGACAGTTTGACCTGGATAATGACGGCGGCAGCGCGTTTACGCGTTGGGGTGGATACGAGACGGTCTTTCCGACTGATGGCTACATCACCTCCGTAGATGTCTATCTGGATGCTTCGCTCGCCGCCACGATGCCCGATGTGCGCTTTGATTTTTCATCTGCCATCAACAATAACGCTGGCAGCTTCCGCCGCGACTTTGTTTTTAACGCGGGCACAGACCCGACGACGGGCGGCGCAGGCATAGGCTTTATTATCAGCGCGAGCAACAACGCCGGAAGGTCTAACAGTTTCCCTTCCAACCCGGCCCGCGACCCTTTTCATGTCACGACTACGGGCTGGTACACGCTCGAACATCGCTTCTTTAACGGCGGCGGCGTCTTGAATTGCATGATGCGGCTACTGGACTCATCGGGCGCGGTGCTCCATACCTGGACCTTGAGCGACCCCAGCGACACTATCGCCACTATCGGCGGCCATCGTTACGGCTGGTTTGCCTCCAACGAATTTAGTTTCCTCGCCTTTGATAACACTACGCTACGGCAGATAGCCCCGACAGCGGCAGCAACAAACATCAGTGGTCGCATCAAGACCAGCGACGGCCAGCCGCTCGCCGGCGTAGTCCTCAGCCTCAGCGGCTCTAGCTTGCAGCGCACAATCACCGACTCCGCAGGCTTTTATCAATTCGCCAACGTCGAAACGGACGGCTTCTACACCGTCTCGCCCGACAGGACCGACTACTCTTTCTCTCCCACAGCGCAAAGTTTCTCTCTGTTAGCCAACAAGACAGACGCAGATTTCACCGCCACCGCCGCCAATGCGCAGACGGCTAATCCACTGGACACGGAAATGTTCTTCGTCCGCCAGCAATATCTGGATTTCCTCGGACGTGAACCCGATCCCGCAGGACTCGCCTACTGGTCCAGCCAGATTGAGAACTGCACACCCCAGCCTTCATGCAGAGCCACTCGCAGAATCGCAGTCTCTGCCGCCTTCCTCATCGAAACAGAGTTTCAACAGACCGGCTCTTTTGTCTATCGCCTCTACAAAGCAGCTTTAGGCAGACGCATCAATTATCAGGAGTTCTCAGAGGACCGCCAGCAAGTCGTCGCAAATGGCCATCCGGAGCAGAGCCAGACCCTCTTTGCAGACTCTTTCGTTCGGCGTCCGGAGTTCATCCAGAAATATCAAAACTCGACTTCTGCCGAGAGCTTTGTTGACATGTTGCTGACAACCATCTGGCAGGCATCAGCGGCAGATTTGGGAGCAGAACGCAGCCTCATGATAGAGCTATACAAGACAGGCAACAGTATGCATGAGAGCCGCGCATCAGTCTTAAGATATGCGATCGAGGAGCAGCAGTTGAGAGCAGTGGAGTACAACCGTGCGTTTGTCTTGATGCAGTATTTCGGGTATTTGCAGAGAGAGCCGGAAGAGGGAGGGTATCAGTTCTGGCTTAATGTTTTGAACAATAAAGAGCCAGGCAATTACAGAGGGATGGTCTGTGCATTTGTCACCAGTGCAGAATATCAGGAGAGGTTCAGTTCAGTTGTGACGCACAGTAATCGTGAGTGCAGGCAGTAAAACGTGCTGACAGCAGGGCCTTTGTGTTCTTCGGGTAGATAAGCCAGGCTTTTATCAATCGGCGGCGCATTTGACCTTTCGGTCAGGCAGGCGCGGAGTATTTGACACAGAAGCGAGTTGTAGGGTAGAAAAGAGTTCGCTTGAAACGCGCCTAGAAACGGCAGAGCAAGTTTTGAAAAGATGCCGATAGGCACGTATGTCAATGGTAGACGGCTTCCCTTACAAGGAAGAGGTTGGGGGTTCGAGTCCCTCCGTGCCTACCACAGAGTTTGAAAATTAAAAGGTTTTACCCGGAGTCGTAGTTCAGTTGGTTAGAACGCCGGCCTGTCACGTCGGAGGTCGCGGGTTCGAGTCCCGTCGGCTCCGCCATTTTGAAGAGCGCGCCTGTCTCGTTGAGGGCGCGCTTTTCTACTTTTACCGCGTATTTGCAGCCATTCTCAAAGGGTAGAACATTTGGCCATGTGCGCCTGACTGAAGCTATTTCGCCCTTTTTACTCCCTTGAGTCCCGTCAAAATTCCCGCACGGGAAAATTTCTTGAAAAAAATACGACCTAAGGCTCAAGCGTGTTCTTCTCTCAGCGCGCGTCTAATAATTGCTTTCGCCTGGCGCCCACCGATAGCTCTCACTCCGCGGATTTCATTCTCAGTTCTTAGGGTCTGGGCTAGCGCCTTAACTGCTGCCCAATTGGTCGGGTCCCTGAGAATGTTCCGCGCTCGTATCCGTAGCCATCTAAGGTAGGCGTTAAGTTCCATCTCCTCGTGAGCCACATTGCCGGCGAGCATCTTGGCCTGCGGGAAGTCCTCCCCTCGGCCGTTGCGCCCTCCCGTGAAAAGCTCTTGGGCGACTTGTCCGGCGAAGATAACGAGGATTTGTCGCTCAACCTGCTTGCTCGGGGCGTCCGGCTGAAACCAATCACTCAGCGGGTGAGCGCGAACTCGTCGCGACGTTTTTGCATTCTTTCCAACAGAAACGGGTTTAATCCGACAGCACTGAATATGTGCCATCACCGCATGGCCGGACTCATGGTGGGCGGCCATCTCCAGGATTTCGCCTTGTGTTCGCGAGGTCTTCTTGGGGGTAGCCGTCTTGCGCAGGACGGTCTCGACAGTGTCGCCTATCTTCCCGTCGAAAACTATGTCAAGGAACCAGAGCTGATCAACTCTTCTTAGATCAACTGCCATGGGGTTGCGCTGGATGAAGCGCCTGCCCTCGTTGCGGTGAACTAGCAAGGGGTCGGCAGGGCTATTCGTCTGCATCCGCTGAAATCTAATCAATCCCTCATGCATCCACCTTCTTACCTTCTGAGCGCTAACTCCCAGATATTGAGCCAACTGTTCCTGGCAATAGTAAGGGGTGCCCTGCCGTAGATTGTGCTGGGTAATTCGATCCCGGATGGATCATATCGTTCGCTCGTATCCTTCCTTTGCAAGTCTCTTCCGGATGACCTCGCAGGACAGGTGTGCGTTCCTCTCCAGAATCCTCTGCTCCTCTTCCGACCATTTTGAATGGCGCCTCACCTGTCTTCGAGTAAGGTTCAACTCTTCTGCCCTCCTTCGCAAATAGCCGCGCGTTCGCCTGAAGCGAAGCGCTATCTCGCCGAGTGTCAGATTACCGATCTGACTAGAATCACAACGGTCGTATTTTCTTGACTGCTTATAGGCTGTTCTGAGGGCCCCGTCTATTTCGGGAGAGTCGGGAAGCTTCCGCTGCCTCGAGCATGCAGCGAGAACGGAGGCCCTGCGGGCCGTATTGCATGGCTTACAGGCCATTGCGGTGATGAAAGACTTGGGATCAAGAATGCGGGCGTTTCCGCATCTACCCTCATGAGAATGACAGAATGAGCCGTTGCACTCACAGACAGTCTCATATAGGGCATTGCCTTTGCCCGGCCTTCGCTGATTTGATATGTGGATCAAGCGCAGTAATGAACCAACGGGTTGTTGGAGCTGCCGCTTGACAGCTATATCCATGACACTCTCTTTAAGGTTAGTTGATACTGCGGGAGCAGTAGATATGACTCAACGTAAGTTGTAAAGGGGCGCGGCGACAAAGAGTGAGACTCGCCGGATAAAGGTTTTCTATCCGGCGAGTCTCCACACTAACCAAGATAAAGTTTATCTCTTATCCTTCGGCGGATTGGGGTCGCCGCCATGACTATCAGAACGCTGAATTACTCCATATTTACCATGGATGACAAATTCAGTGTGCTGGTTACGGCTGCTCTCTCTACCGACTTTTCTGGCTTCAGCCATTGGTGTCGCGGTGAATCGCGGCTCTTTTGTATGCGAAGTTGTATATAATAGAATATGTGACTTGGTTGGCATATTTGACATCTCATGGTACACACAATCTTCCAATTGTGTTGGAAGGTAAGGAGCAGCATTATGGCACAGGAAGGAGTTATCAGAATCAGTAGGTCGTCCCTTCAAACGGTTCGCCAGATTGCTAGAAGGAGAAGTGAGTCTATTCAATCAGTTGTGGAGAAAGCGATAGACGAATTGAGCCGCAAGCAAATAATCGATGATGCTAATGCGACCTATGCTGCTTTAAGAAATAACTCAGCAGCATGGGGTGCGGAGGCCGAAGAGCGTAAGGTGTTCGGAGGTGCGCTGCACGACGACCTCGAATCGAACGAAGTATGGTCGGAAGACGGGAGTGTAGATGTCAATGTCTAAGACCTCTCGCGGTTAGGAGTGGTTTTGCCGATTTCGGTGATTCCATTGGGCACTAACCGGGGTGGCGCCGCCCCTGCCTCATGGTCTCGGTCGATAGTTTGAATCATGGGCCTTCCGGACTAGCCATCGTTCTTCCGATTACATCTATAGAGAAAGGTATCCCCTATTACGTCGAAGTGAATCCGCCGGAAGGGGAGTTTGAAAGCACGGAGCTTTATCAAGTGTGAGGATGTGCGTTCGATTTCTACAGACCGTTTGTTAAAGCCGTTCGGCACAGTAACCCCGGCAACGCTATCCAAGGTCGGCTACAGACTTCGCGTACTGCTAAATCTTTAATCAAAAAAAATAGAAGATTCCCTGAGTCTCTCCGCCTACAGTGCTTCGGGAATTCTTTTTTGTAAACAGCTTTCCGGCAACTTACCTCTTTAGCAGGTAGACTATCGGCATTAGTCTTTTAGAGATCTAGACACTCTAATACCTCTGAGTGATTACGCCAGCAGGTTGACATTACCCTCTTTATTACCCCTTTTAAGGGTATTACCTCTTTCAGCCACAGCACTCACGGGCCTCTGACCTCTTCTATCATCTCTCATTTATCTAAGTTGGCACCGCAACCGTCGCACCATGTCCTGGCTCCAAACTTAGCAATCCTCTCCAGATCTCTAATTGAAATAGATTCTTTCCCTTGTGGGGTTTTTGTTACAAGTTTAAGTCGGCCGTTTTAAGCTAAGCTTGAAATCGATGCGACCTATGCCAGCGGACAGCGTGGAGTGAAGGATAGAATGGCTTCTGCGCTGGGAGTAAGATTGGCTTTGCTTCCATATTCCTTAGCAGTAATCCCGCGTTCCCTCTCTCTTCAAATGCGCCAGAGATCAAGAGTCGGTAACGGTCTGTAAGTGAGAGCAGCCCCACATCAAAGGCCCAGTGATGTAGTTTACAAAGCGCAAGCCCGTTGCCGATGCCGTCGTCGTAGGATTCGGAGAAAGGGATGATGTGCGCCGCGTCGACCGCAGACCGGCCATCCGGCGTAATTATGCGGAGTCGGCAGGCCGAGCATGTGTAGTCGTACAGGCGCATGATCTCTTGCCTAAACGCTATGCTCCGCGCGGGTGAAGGTGCTCCCTCATCTTCAGAGTCACCACTTGTCACATGATGCCGAAGTTTTTGCGCCGCTTCTGCTATGAGGTGATTTTCGCTGGCGGCGCTTTCGACGAGCGGACGATAATGGGCCAAGTGCCTTTCGATGATCGCCTGCCGCAACACTTCGCACGCTTCAGGACGTTGGAGCAGAAGAAATAGTTCCGGGTCGAGGCTAGCGTAAGCAACAAGCTTGTTAACGTGCGCTAATGATTGGAAGCTACGCATGGCTGCCAGCGCAGCCTTCTGCCCGGGACGAGGGTGCAGATGCCAGAACCCTGAAGTGCGCAGCCGCGGGAAAGGGTTATATAGACGCGGCTGCCCAGTCGGGATGTGCTTCCAGTAGTTAAGATAAGTCTCAACCAGCAGCGGCGAGAGTTCTATCCGATTTTGTGTGATTTCTCCGCGCTATATCAAATCGAAGACAGTCAGTAGAAGCAGGGGCTTATGAGGCGCGGGAACATCATGCGTTCGGTCAACGCGAAGATGCTCTATCTTATTAAGATAATAGGTCAGCGGCTCCGTCACGGCATTCTATTACTGCTTAAGTCACAAGGCTAGAATCCTCACTGAATCGTGCTGGGCAGCACGGGGCTTCTAGCCAGCTATAATCCTGATTTCGTATTCTGATCGTTCAGCGTCATAGAATCTACCCAGCGCTCGACTATCCGAGTCCTCAAGGCTGCCCGTTGGCATCAACCACCTGCCAGGCCTCCAAGACCGCCTCACCAACTGGTGAGAATGGCATTTTTGTCTGCGGTTCTACCACCCCTGCGTTATCATAACAAACGCTGAAGGACACCAGCGCGGATTTAACAATAACTAGGGAGTTAAATCCACCATGAAGGTTAATTGAGTATCATGCATTCCTATGCGCTTTCCCACTTCGCTTTTGCCACTGCCTTTTTCTCTTCGTCAAGGAAAACAAGTGACAACCTATCTCAAGCGCCGGTGTGGCAACTTTTGCCCCTCCCAGCCCAGCGCTGCCACTAGCATCAGCGCCCGCCGAGTTCCGAGCCACTAGACTTTGATTGACCTATGGCGTGCCAGTGTTAAACCTTTCATCGGGAGGGTCATGACGACGACTCATCATTAAGCAAAATTTTCACCTTGCAATGTTACGCAATATGCGTAAATATATACGCAATATGCGTAAGAAGCGTCCCATCGATGCCCTTTTCCCTAAAGCCCGAAGGGATATTCTCGCTGCTACCTACAGGCAGCCCGATCGCTGGTGGTACTTAAGCGAGTTGGCACAGCAGTTCAACACAACGCCTTCCAGTCTACAAAGGGAACTCCAATCTCTCGTGTCGAGCGGAATCTTACGACAAAGGCGGGACGGCAGACGCATGTACTTTCAGGCAGAGTCTGCCTCGCCTATCTTCGGTGAACTCCGGGGCATCATCGTTAAGACACTCGGCGTCGAAGTAGCGCTCAAAGAGGTCATTGCGAAGTTCGGCGACCGCGTCGCTTGCGCCTTCCTGTACGGATCGGTAGCACGGCGGCAAGAGCACACCCTCAGTGACGTTGACCTCATACTCATCGGTTCAGTCGGTCTGTCAGAGTTATCCCCATCGCTGCGCATGCTAGAAAAGAAGTTCGGGCGGGAGATAAACGCCACTTGCTATTCGCTTAAGGAGTTTCGTAAGAAGGTGGAAGATGAAAATCATTTTGTAATGAGCGTGCTAAAGGGTGAGAAGGCCTTCATAAAAGGAGATAAGGATGAGCTGGAAAGTCTTGCTGGCAAGTGGAACCGTGCGGCCGCATAAGACCAGCGCTAAGGAG
>DASWMI010000100.1:0-13713 GCA_036399835.1 Pyrinomonadaceae bacterium
TAGTTATTCCGGGCCGCCAGACAACGCTTGAGCCTAACAAAACGATTGATGTCCCCATCACCCTCGAAGGCTTCAAAGATTCAGACGACCGCGCCAACATTAAAATGGAAATCACCGCCATCAGATTCAAGTAAAAAACTCTTCAATCAAATATACGGGCCTTCCTATTTCTGTCTTCTGACTGTCACGCCGGGCGGCGGTTGAAACTCGAATGCTTCGGGCGTAGCGATAAAGTTTTCGCGCACGTTCGAGAGTGAGACTTCGGAGGTCGCGCCCGCCTGGTCCACAAAGGCCAGCCCGGAAATCCGCCCGTCCTCAAACACCGTCAGGTAAACTTCGCGCAGCCCGCCAGTGTTCCCCCTCGGAATCAACCGCAAGACGCGCGCGCCGTCCGACCTTTCTTCGGAGATTGTAATCGAGCGAAAGATACGCCGCAGGTTTGCCTGGCCGAGCAGGAAGAGGAAAGGAAACCGCGCGTCCGAGACATGGCTGGCGGCGGCGTGAGTTGCTTCGCGGTCTGCGGGGACGTAGAACCAGACATCGCGCCCGTTGACGATGAAGAGCTTGCCGGGTTTGGGTTCATACTCCCAGCGCATACGTCCAGGTCTTTGCAGAAAGAGTCTGCCACGCTCGCGCCGCTCGCGCACGCCTGGTCCACGATAGGTCTGCTCGAAATCAGCCGCCAGCCCGCGCATCCTTCCATAACGCGCTTCGATCTGTTTGATAAGCTGGTCCAGCCCGCCGCGCTGCGCCCGTGTCGCGGGAACGCAAAGCAATGCTGCCGGTAAACAAAAAGAGAGCAGCAGGTAAAGCGCAGGCTTCGGTACGGCTTGCTTGCTTCTCAACATGACCATCCGCCTTTGCTCATCTCACTCAAACTGCTCAATCGTGCTTCCGCCTCGCTTTCGCTTAATCAATCTGTTGTTGTCTCGCGAACAAAAAGCTCTTCGAGAGATTGCCTGACAGGTTGGACGGAAACCAGCCTGCCGCCCGCGCGCCGCACGGCGGCCAGCGCAGCATCCACATCCTTTTCATCCGAAACCTCTATCCGCGCTCCTCCCGGAGCAGGCGAGACCTGAGAGCCTGCGAGCATGGGAAGCTCGCGTCTGATGGTCTCTGCGTCAGCGCCCGCCGTCAGTATCTCTATGTGATGAGCATCGCCCGCCAGCCTGCGCAACTCTTCGAGCCTGCCTGTTTCCGAAAGCCGACCGCGCCGCATGATCGCCACGCGGTCGCAGAGCACCTCTATGTCCGAGAGGATGTGCGAGCACATAAAGACGGTCGTTCCCTTTTCGCGCAGAGAGGCTATGAGGTCGCGCACCTGCCTGCGCCCGATGGGGTCAAGCCCGCTCATGGGCTCGTCCAGGAAAACTATCAAGGGGTCGTTGACCAGCGCCTGGGCCAGCCCGACCCTCTGCAACATCCCTTTAGAGAACTTGCGCAACTGCTTGTCCCAGCTTTTTTCTTCCAGATAGACTGCGGAAAGCAGCTCACTCGTGCGGCGCTGGCGCTCTCTTCTTTCGTAGCCGAACAGCTCGGCGCTGTATTCGAGAAATTCGCGCGCCGTCAGGTAATCATAGAAGTAAGGATTTTCGGGCAGGTATCCGATACGCGCGTGCATCTCGACATCGTTGATGTCGCGGCCCAGTATGCTGGCGCGGCCAGCGGTCGGATAGATGAGACGCATGAGAAGCTTGAGCGTCGTCGTCTTGCCCGCGCCGTTAGCGCCCAGAAAACCGAAAATCTGTCCGCCCTCAACCTTGAGCGAAAGGCCGTCGAGCGCACGCACACGCCGCTTGCGCCAGAAGCCCACTTCGTAATCCTTCGTCAGATTCTCTATCTCTACAACGGTGGACATAAGATTTAACTCTGTAGCGGCAAAAGCTGTTGGACCATTGTCTGATTGATTCAAATGGTCCGCTAAATCAAGTTAGCAAATCTTTTAAGCTCAAGCGCTGCCGCTGCTCCTCCTGCATCCTTTATTTGTATGGAACTTTCGAGTACGGGTCGAGGTCTACGTCGCAGCCGTTCTGGACCAGCAGGTAGGGCTTGTCTGCCGGGTCGAGCGGAGCGCCCGAAGCGTTCAGGCGCAGCCGCGTGGCGCGAAGCATTGGACCAAGCTCGCCCCAGTTGGAAGGGCAGCGCCCGCTGCGTCTTTTAAACTCTGCGAGCGCGGCGCGAATCGTATCGCGTTCGTCAAACGAGGCGACCTGCATCAGTCGCAGCAGGGCTATCTCACGGACCTGCTGATCGTCCGATTGCTCGTACATCCGCGTGTAAATCTCGCGTGCCGTCGAGCGCGTGCCGCCCTCCGCGGCCATGCGTGCGCTCATGATCTGCATCCAGCTTGGCGCGCCCGCAAGCTTTGCTCCGGCAGCATAAATCTCGCTGGCCCGCTGGTAATCGCCGCGCTGCCAGTAGATATAGCCGAGGTGATGTCGCAGTTTCCATGATTGCGGGTTGGCCGCGATGCCTTTCTCAAGCAGCTTGATGGCTTGCTCCTGGCTGATGGAGGGAAGGACGACGGCGCCGTATTCGTAGGCGGCCATAAACTGCGGGTCGAGCGTGACGGTCGTATCGAGCAGAGCGGAGAGCACACGTAGATTGAGCGGGCTGAGGTCGTCAAGCTCTACGCGCCCCTGGTAATTGAGCATCTTGCGCCCGACATATTGCAAAGAGCGCATCCAGTACCAGTCCGCGACCAGCCCGTTAAAACCCAGGCTCAAACGCTTCGCCGCAGCGCCCGTCATGTAAAGCTGCTCCTCTTCATAGCGTACATCGAGAGGAGCGCGGCGCGCGTCCATCCAGCGCGAGAGGGCGACGACAGAGGCCAGCCCGAGCGCGATGCTCAAAAGCAGAGCGGGCGTCCTTGTGCGTCTGAGGAAGCGCGTTCCGTTCGATTCTGTTTTGGTCCGGTTCGTCATTTGAAGTTGCGACGGTTAAAGATGAGCGTAGAGGCCGCGAGCAGCACGAAGATATAGACGATGGCGTAGACGACAGAAGCGAGCATCATTCCTGTTTCAGGCGTCTCGCCGTGCGCGGCTGGCGTGATATAGCTGTAGTTTGAAAGGTTCGGCAGCAGGTAGTAGAGCGCGCCGAAGAGCCATTGCGCGCTTGAAGTGCCCATCGAAGCCGCCAGTTGTTTGAGGCTCGCGCTGAAGTGGCCGATGATAAAGACGAAGAAGGTCAAGAGGGCTGAGAGCGCCGGAGACGAGAAGGAAGAGAAGAGTATGGCGACAGCCGTCAGGATCATCAGCTCGACATAGATGAGAAAAATCGCGGGCCAGATGCTGAGCGCGAGCGGGTCCCATCCGCGTCTGACATAAATCAGGGCGAGCGAAACGCCCGCGCCCATCACGCAGACGTTGACAAGGAGCGTCAGGCACAGCCCCAGAAACTTGCCGACCAGAAACTCGCCGCGCCCGACGGGCTTTGAAAAGATAGTGTAAATCGTCCGCCGCTCAATCTCTTTGTAGACCAGCCCGACGCCGACGAAGATGGCTATAAAAGCTCCGAAGAGCAGCATCGCGCTAAGCCCTAAGTCAATGATGATTTTCGATTCCTGAGCGGCGGACAACTCGCCCAGAAAGACCGCGCCCACGGTGAGCAGAAGCACGAAGAGGACCAGGTTATAAAGCACGCGGTCACGCACGGCTTCACGAAAAGCGTTGCGCGCAATCGTCATCACGCGCTGCGCCGTGCCCGAGTGCCTGGCGGCGACGGGCGCACTCCGGCTCTCTTCCTCGTCTCTCGTCAATCGCTCGGCGATATTGCTCGTCTTGGTTTCCAACTGCTCTCTCGCTCCGACTGTGCGGATGGTCCAGATGCGACTTCACTTTTTCTTCCGGCTCGCAGACCTACTATAAAAAGCATGGCGATTAAAATCCACCCTCCGGCGCTCAGGAAGCTAGCCGCACGCACGCGCAGAGGCTCGCGAAATTCCAGCTCGACCATTGCCGGATGCCCTGGAAGCGAGATGAGCAGCGTCCCGTCTTCAGCCGGGCGCGTCGCCAGTTGCTCGCCGCCCGCGCGCGCCTTCCAGTGCGGATAATAGAAAGTTCTCACACGGGCTTCCATCGCAGGGCCGTCGCCAATCTCAAAGGTTCTATGCTCCGCTTCCCAGGAAGTAATCGTCAAGCGTCTCTGTCCGGCTTCGACCCTCTCGTTCATTCTCTGGACCAGCCGCAGTTCTTTGGACCAGACGGGCAGCCAGTAATCGAAACTCCAAGAGCCTGGGATGGCTTGAATATTCTGCTCCAACTGCGCACGCGAAACGAAAGACTCGTCAAGCATAGTATCGCCGACAGTGTAAACGGCGGACGCCAGAAAGGCTATGGCGACCAGCGCGAAGAGCTTCGGGTGGCGTCGGGCCTGCTTGAGCCAGACTGGAAGGGCCGCCGCCAGCGCTATCGAGCCGAAGATGGAAACGAGCGCCAGCCAGCGAACGGGAAATTGCACTTCTTTGAGCTTGGGCAGAATGGACCAGAGAGGTCGGCTGAGGTCTGTCGCCATCAGTAAAGAGATAATCGCCAGGAGAGCGACGGCTTTGAGTTGGCGTGAGAGCCCGCCTTCGCGTCTCAGCCACCAGAGCGCAATCGCGGGGAGCAGCATGCAGATGGTCGCGGCGGCAATCGAGTTGGCATACCAGACGTTGAGATTGACGTGCGAGAATGGAGAGAAGATAAAGTTGTAGCGATAATCGTAATAAGGATTGGGCTGAATCGTATTGCCTTTAATCCAGGATAGCTCCGCGAACATTTTGGTCCAGAAAAACGCGCTCGCGGCCAGTCCGAGCGCCACGCCCAGAGAGAGACGCAGCAGGCTGGACCACCTCTTTCCGCTTTCCATCAGCAGCAGCGCGTAAACCAGGAGAGCCAGAGAGCCTATCACCATCAGCGGCACATGCGTCAGGATTAAGAGTGCGTAGGAAAGGGCCAGCCCCGCGACCGAGCTTGCGCTTCCTCTGCGGCAGGTTCTTTCAACAAAGGCGAAAGCGAAGGGCAGGATAGCGCAGGCGGCATACTCTGCGAGAAATGACGCGCCGTAAAATTCGTTGATGTGATAAGGCACGAAGGCGTAGATGAGACCTGCGGCCAGCGCCGTTCGTTCAGAGCAAAAGGAGCGCGCGCAGAAGTAGATGCCAAGACTGCCGAGGACCGCGAGAGAAAAAAAGACGAGCAGGGAAGAGGCGTACCACTCACCTGTCAGCGCGCGCGCGGCAGCCATCAGGTAATAGAGTCCGGGCGGGTAGAAACGAAACCTGGGATCACCAAACCAGTAGTTCGATTCGGCGTTCCAGCCCGGATAAAGATCGCCCCGGCTGATGCCTTCATAAAAGGGTACGGCGAAGCGAAAATGGTTTGGCAGATCGGCACCGTTGGGAATGCCTTGAAGAAGGGCCGGCAGCAGAGCCAGGCTCACGCCAGCTACGATCAATGCAACGGACATCCATGAGGGAGATGTCTGCCAGCCCCGCTTCAAGATTTGGACCAGAGGATGGTCCATGAGAGTGGCGCTTAAAGAGGTCTCAGGCGACAGGTGCGCGGTCCTCTGTGGGCTGAAGCTGTTTTTCATCATGCCGGATTCTGGTTCGAGCTATCGCTTAAAAAGATTGCAGGGGCAGAGGCATCAAGCCCCGCCCCCGCAAGATAAGAACCGAAACTGCTTGGCAGATTAGTTATTGAGAACGGTCGCGCCAGTGCCACCGACTGCGCGTGTCGTAGCATCGAAGGTGATGGCATTGTCGGAAGTCGTGTAGTACATCACGCCCGACTCGTTAACAGCGAAAGAGCGCGTGCCCGTGCCGCTGATCGGGTTGGTCGTGCCGGCGAAGGTTCCGGGTCTGGCAGAAGCATCGTATCTGGCTGGACCAGTGCCGACGGCTGTCGCTGCGAAAAAGTAACCGCTCTTGGCGTTGGCTGCGTCAACTGCCTGTCCCACGGATGAGTCAACCAGGCCGTTGCTCATCAAGGCAGATAAATCACCGTATGCTCCAGCGCCAGTCGTGGACTGATAGGTTGATTCCGAGCTGGCGATGACGCGCATGGTGGAGAGGGCAGAGCCTTCATTGGCAGCGCGGCGGGAGGCGAGGAGATTAGGGATGGCGATGGCGGCGATGATGCCGATGATCGCGACGACGATCAGAAGCTCGATTAGAGAGAAGCCTTTCTGGCCTTTTGTCTGTTGCATGTTCTTGAAGTCCTTTTTAGTTTGAGGAGAAGGGCAGAGGCGGTTGACCTCTGCCCCTACTAGGTTAAAGTGAGGCTTAACCCGCTTAGTTGTTGAGGACGGCTGCGCCAGTGCCACCAACTGCGCGTGTCGTAGCATTGAAGGTCACGCCGTTGTTGGAGGTCGTGTAGTACATCACGCCCGACTCGTTGGTCGCGAAAGAGCGCGTGCCCGTACCGCTAATCGGGTTGGTCGTGCCGGCGAAGGTTCCGGGTCTGGCAGAAGCGTCGAAGCGCGCCGGACCAGTGCCGACGGCTGTCGCCGAAAAGTAATAACCGCTCTTGGCATTGGCTGCGTCAACTGCCTGTCCCACGGATGAGTCGACCAGGCCGTTGCTCATCAAGGCAGATAAATCACCGTATGCTCCAGCACCGGCTGTCGCCTGATAAGTAGCCTCGGAACTGGAAATGACGCGCATGGTGGAGAGGGCAGAGCCTTCATTGGCAGCGCGGCGGGAGGCGAGGAGGTTAGGGATGGCGATGGCGGCGATGATGCCGATGATCGCGACGACGATCAGAAGCTCGATTAGAGAGAAGCCTTTCTGGCCTTTTGTCTGTTGCATGTTCTTGGAGTGCTCCTTAAAGAAGAGAGATGGTTTTTGTTGAAGGCCCCGCGCTCTCGGCTCACGTCTCAGGATCGTATGCCGCGCTGCGCGCGAGGTGTCAAGATGCTCCTTTAACAAACGGCGTGCCGTAGACGGAAAAATCATGAAGAATAAAAAAAGAGGCTGAAGAATCGCAGATTTAAAGAGGAGTGCAACTGCCGGAGCTGTCAGCGAGGCAGGCTCTGGACCATCCGCATGACAAAAAACGTCACCCTTTTGATGACGGTTTACGTCAACTGATAAGGCCCTTCAGCGGCCTTGAAGACGGAAGTTTTGAGCAGGAAATTTTACTGCACAGGAGAGCTAACAGAAGTCGCCGCGGCGCCTTTCTCAAAGCGCAGGACACCCGTCTCATTGACGAAGTAATGATTCCAGATGGTGGGTGCGCTGGCAGGCGTGGCGAGTGCCGTGTAGCCGTTGGCGGGTATGGCGGCAGGCGTGACCGTATAGCTGTAATCGCTTTTGAGTCCGGCTCGCAGCGATGGGTCATTAATAAAACCCTGGTCGCAAAGGATAGTCATGTCGCCGTAAACACCGCTGGTTTGCCTGTAAGAACCCTGGCTGGAATGGACCAGCCGGAGCGAAGCAACAGCGGAAGCAGAATGTGCGGCTTGTTTGGCGTGCAGGAGGTAGGGGATAGCTATCGCAGCGATGATGCCAAGGATGACCATCACTATAAGCAGCTCAATGAGCGAAAAGCCTTTTGATTGGCGGCAGGATTCTTTCATGTGGACCTGTTGTGTGACAGCTTGTTCGGGAGTCGGATGTTCTGGGCAGCACACCTCTGGCGAGCAATCCGAGCAATAGATATGCCACAAGGAGGGTTGGACCGGATGCGTGCGTGAAATTTAAGAGACGGACCATCGAACTTATCAAGGCAGAGCGTTGCTTCGGTTGAGGATTCAGCGGTCGCCTTCGATCTGACCCGGAGCATCAGCCGCGATATCATAAGCACGCCTGCGCGGTTCGGGGTCGGAAGCGCGTCTTCTGGGAGTCGAATCAATGCCGCGCCTGTCTTCGCGCATCTGCGCAGTCAGGCTGCGTATCCCGTGTTTATCTAGGAGGTGACGCAGCGAGCGGACGGAAAGATGCAGCAACTCGGCGGCGCGCGACTGGCTGTAGCTCGTCCGGTTGAGTGCTTCAAGAACATAAGTCTTTTCGAGCTGGTCCAGTTGCGCCGTCAAGTTGATGCCATCCTCCGGGAGATCAAAAGCGTCCGCCACGCGGGCCTGGCTAAATTGAGTTATCTGCTCAGGCAGGCGGTCAGGCTGAATCGCATCCGTGCGCTCAAGCGCCACGGCGCGCTCGATAGTGTTCTCCAACTGGCGCACATTGCCCGGCCATGAATAGGCTTCGAGCAAGTGGAGCGCCTTTTCCGTGACGCCGAGCGGGCGGCCTGTCTGGCCGCAGAACTTTTCGACGAAATGCTGGACCAAATCCGGGATGTCTTCGCGTCTTTCGCGCAGGGGCGGCAGCTCGATTGGAATGACCGAGATACGATAGAAGAGGTCTTCACGAAAACTGCTGTCCTTAACCATCGCCGAAAGGTCTCGGTTGGTCGCGGCGATGACGCGAGTATCAATCTCCAGCTCTTCATGAGCGCCGACGGGACGCACCTTTCTCTCTTGCAGCACGCGCAATAATTTGACCTGCATGGCCGGAGACATCTCGCCGATCTCGTCCAGAAAGATTGTGCCCCTGTGTGCCGCTTCAAAGAGGCCCTTGCGGTTGGTGTTCGCGCCCGTGAAAGCTCCCTTGACGTAACCGAACAGCTCGGATTCGAGAAGCGTTTCGGTAAAAGCTCCGCAGTTGACCGAGACGAAAGGGCGTTCTGCGCGCGGGCTGAGATCGTGTATAGCGCGCGCGACCAACTCCTTGCCCGTGCCGGATTCTCCAGTGATGAGGACGGTTGATTGGACCTCTGAGACCGTCTCGATCATCTGGTAGACGGCCTGCATTTTGGCGGAGCGCCCGATGATATTGCTGAGCTTGCCGCGATCTCTCTGCGCTCGCTTGAAAGCCTGGTTCTGCCGGACCAGCTCCTGCTTTTCGAGCGCCCGCGCGATAATCAGCTTGAGTTCTTCAACATCGAAAGGCTTCTGTATAAAATCGTCCGCGCCGAGCTTGAAGGCTTCGCGCGCGGTCTCGACCGTGGCGAAGGCCGTCATCATCACGACAAGGAGGTCGGGCGCCAGCTCGCGCGCCGCGCGCAGTAGCTCTATGCCGTTCATGTCCGGCATCTTGATGTCCGAGACAATCAGGTCGGCAGGCTCTTCCTGTAACAACTCTAAAGCACGCCTGCCGCCCTCTGCGGTCCGCACGCGATGGCCCAGCCGCTCAAAAACAAGCGTCAGCAACTGGCGTATGCCCTGTTCGTCATCAACGATTAAAAGATTCGCCATAGGTTAAAGAGAGGTCGGTTGCAGAGCTTTTAATGCTTTACGGCTTCAGACAGTTAGTATCTGATATTTAGCTTCCGCCGGGCAATAGAATTGTGATGGTTGTGCCGTGTCCTTCGCGGCTGCGAACGTTGATGGTTCCGCCGTGGTCTCGAATAATCTGGTAAACGATGGAGAGCCCGAGACCCGTGCCGCCGGTGGTCGAAGAGAATGGCTCGAAGAGACGCTCGACCTGTTCGGGCGTCATGCCTCGCCCGCTATCGGTGAAGGCTATACGGATGCGGCCCGCCGCTGCCGCGCGTTGCAACTCTGCGCGGAGCGTGCCGCCTTCAGGCATCGCCTGTAGAGCGTTGCGCGCCAGATTCCAGAAGACCTGCCGGAGTTGTTCGGCATCGGCAGTGGCAATCACGGGCGCGTCCGGCAAGTCTTCTTCCAGCCTGTGCTCATCTCGAATCTCAGGGCTATGGCGCAGGAGCGTAAAGGTCTCGTGGAGTATCTCTCTGAGGTCAACGCTGGTATGGACGTTGGCCCGTGGACGCGCGTAGGTCAGATAGTCCGTGATGATTTTATTGAGCCTGTCGGATTCGCGCAGGATGATGTCCATCAACTCGGACTGCATCGCGTCGCCGTTAATCTCGGAGCGCAAGACCTGTATAGAGCCGCGCATGGCGGCCAGCGGATTTCTAATCTCGTGTGCGATGGAAGCTGCGACACGCCCGACCGCCGCGAGCCTATCCTGTCGGCGCGAAGTCTCTTCGAGCGAGCGGACCTGCGTTAAATCCTGAAAGGTGATGACCAGCCCGCTTGTTTCACCAGCCTCAGTCGAGAGCGGGAAGATGCTGAAGCCCAGGCGCAGCCGCAGTCCTTCAGGGGTCAGACAGTCGGCCTCGAAACGCGGGCTGGTCTCGCCATCTTTGGCGGCGCGCATCGAATCCTCTATCTTCTCCTTCAAATCACCGAAGAGGATGGAAGCCTCTTGGCCGCGCACATCCAGAGCCTTGTAGCCCGTAATCTCTTCGGCAGCCGCGTTGAAGGTGAAAATGTTTCCCTGCAAGTCTGTCGTAACGACGCCCGAGCGTATGGATTCGACGATGCGCTCGTGTAGAGCGCGCAGGTTGGCGAGCGTCTGCGTTGTAGCCTGCAAGCGCACGTCCGAGCGCGACTGTCTCTCGGTCAGCCTCGCCGTCAAGAGTCCGACGACCAGGAAGGCCACATCGTTAAGACCTATGGTCTGGATGACTTTGAAGGTCGAGTCTTCGCCTGTGACGGACGAATAGTGTGCGATGAGGCCGATGGCCGTCGCCGTCATGATGCCCGTGAAGGCGAGCGCGCATCCGACCGAAGCGAGCAGCGCACCGCGCGGGCCTAGTAGGACTCCCGTGACCGAGATAATGATGATGTAGAGGGCGGTGTAGGGCGAGTGCACGTCGTTGGTGGCCCAGACGAGCCAGGTCACGAGCAGGATGTCTACGAAAACATGCACGCTGGCCTGATACTGCCAGTGTTTGAAGAACCTGAGGGCGAAGGCATAAAGAATCGAAAGCCCGACGACCACGAAAAATATCGGAAGCGTAGCGGCCAGCGTGTCTGTCCCGGGCGCTGCCAGATGTTTGTTAGTCCAAATCAGGCTGATGAGCAGAAGGATGATGGCCGCCGTCAGGCGACCGGCAATCAGCCACCAGAGCCTGCGCCATCCCACGCTGCTCTCATCTGATTTATTCACAGCATCAGTCATCCCGCATAAGCCTATCATAAAAACAGTGATGAGTGATGAGCGATAAGTTAAGGCTGCCAGCGCACGTTTTTAAACTATGAAACTCCCAGATATTTACCAGTGGGCGTGGATAGAGAAAGCGGAGCGAAAACGCTCTACGCATCTTCGCTCCGCTTTTTTGCTTTGAGATATTTGACAGGCCGGATGGAAAACTCTTGAGCCTCTCGAAATCGAGTCTACTTCTTGAGCCGCTTGATTCCGTAAAGAAGCCCGCGCAGCTTCATACGCGCCTTGTGAAGCTGCGATTTTGATGTCCCCACTGAACAGCCCAGGATACGAGCGATCTCTTCATGCTCGTAACCTTCCACGTCATGCAGGACAAAGACCGTCTGATAACCATGTGGGAGCTTAGCGGGCTTTGCCCGAAAAGCTCTTGCTATCCGAAAAGTCTTACTCATCAACGTCCAATAAGACGAAAATATCGTGTCCCGCATCTGCTCCTTGCATGTCCTGCTAATGAGTGCCTTATCTCGTTAGCCTCACGTCTGCCGAGCGATAAGAGTCAGCCCTGAGATGTGTTAGACCGCCGCAGGCAGTACTCCTTACCATTTCTGATATTAGGCCGACATTAGCGGTAAAAGTTGGCCGAGGTAGAAAAATACCGCTACTGGTAGTCCAATGAGCGTAATGAGCATTATGCCGCCCACCTGAATCTTTTTAAGACGCTTTCAACTTCGCGTCGAAAACCGCTTGAGCGAATCCGGGCGGCGTCTCGCTTCAGATTTTTCTCTATTGCCGCTCGGAAGCGCAAGCCATATTTGCGGCATGATGAAACCATTATCTGCCCAGAGACACATTACCCGCCCGCCAACGATAAGTCCGAGTAATAGTGAAAGCCCTGTCAACAATGTTGGGCTTTTAATTATGGCATTTGGGGTCTCATCCTTTCCCTGATAGCATCTACTTCGCCTTGGCGATTTAGTTCATAAGCTATGAAGGGGTACCTTTGCTGCAAAAACGTAAAGGGGACGCCAAGTGGAGGGTCTTCCGCATAAGCTTGTAAAATATTTATCCTCTCTTGGACAAAGTCGTTGTCGTTTAACCCCAGTTGAGTGATCGTGTCTTCTATTTGCGTTTCCAAAGCTGCTGGGAGGCCGTCATTGGGCCTGATTAAGAACGATCTAAAGTTAATGACAAACCAATCAGGCTGGACTAAGAACGGGTCTAGTACATTCTGTGAATCGCCTTTATTCGTATTCACCCTAGCCCGCGCTAAGCGGTAGTTTTTCCACTCATAGGCTAAGTTATGGTCAGCAGATATAGGAATGTAGTGGTCAACTGAAGAATGCTCGATTGAGATTGGCCTTCTTTGCCGGGGAGTCCACTGGGCTGAATAAGCGCAGATCCCGCCATACAAATAGTGCAAGTCATCGTGGCAAAGCCGCCAAAGGTTATTCGCGCGAATCTCTCTGGTTATCGGCGGTGGGTTCCGCCTAAGAAATGCCCGTCCTGGTCTCCTCACCCTATTATTGAAGTCTGCTGGCTCGTCTTGCCTGGTCACTGGGATCATATTTCTATTCCAAACTGTTCAGCGAAGTACACCCATCGAGCCCAAAATTTGTCTTCTGCCGGAACATACCTAAGAAGGGCGTCTGTCACTCGCTGAACTTCCTCCTTGCTTGGGTTCTTCTGCTTTTGTAGTGCTATCGCGTCTTCTATGGCTTTTTCTGAATCTCTGTTGCGCGGTTGTTCAAGCTCGAATACGTCCGAGGTTAGCCAAGAGTCAACGGCTCCATAGGCGACGAACTGCTTTTCATCGAAAGTAACCTTACCGTCGCTCGTCAAATCCAAATGGAACAGCTTATCCCTCTCTTTATTGAATATTGGTTCTACGGATGCCATCACAAGAGGGGAATGCGTTGCTACTATGGATTGCACTTGTAACTTAGCTGATAACTCCTCTTTGACATCAAGGAGCGCAGGAAGCACTGCTCTTTGAGATTTCGGATGAAGATGGGCCTCCATTTCATCAATGAGGATTACCATTCTTCTTTGTGGTTCCTGCTGAGCAAACTCGGAGGCAATTTTATGTTCTGTCCAAGCCCACACTATCAAATAGGCTAAAGTAATTATGCGTCGTACTCCTGCTGATTCAACAAGAATAGGAACCTCTCCATAGGGATGTTTTAAGTGGGGGATTTCCAAGCGTTCACCGGGAATCCTGCGGCTTTCGGCTGGTTCCAAGTCTCCCATATCAGGCGGAGAAAGCCGGTGCAATACCCGCTTAAATATATCAAACGGATATTTCTCTGGGGTATTTTGCCATTTCACCCAATCGCGCAGTAATCCCTCAATCTTGTCATTATCGCCACGCCAAATCTTCTCTCTAGTTAGTGTGAGGCTTGCATGTTGGGATGATTGAAACCTAAGTGCGGGGTCCCAAACTGAGAATGAGCCATCTACTCTGGCATAAATGACAAGACCGGGAATAGTCGGACGAGACTCTGGAGGTGGCCAAGTGTTTGTATTCCAATCGTAATCGATAGTTATGGGGTCGAATTTCCTTTCCCCTTTAACCTGAAAGCTTATTTTGGGGGATAGGTTCTCCTTCTCTCGCCTTGGATAGGCTTGTCGTTCTGCCCAGTCCCCAGTGAGTGCCCACCAAGCACAATCGAGGAGAAATGTTTTGCCAAGCCCATTATCACCAGTAATCAGATTGAGTCGTTCGCTCGGTTCAAACTTAATAGATTTGGCTGGGCCAACACCCT
>DASWMI010000101.1:0-16991 GCA_036399835.1 Pyrinomonadaceae bacterium
CGTTGACGAACGTGCCGTTCTGCGAGCCGCAATCGGAGATGTGGACCAATCCGTCGAAGCTCTCGATGATGGCGTGGCGGCGCGAAAGGTTGGTGTCGTCGATAAAGAGGTCGTTTTCCGGCAGGCGGCCAATGGTGAAGCGGCTCGAATTGATATTGACGCGGCGCTCCTGCCCCGTCTGCTCGTCGTAAAGTGTGAGTGTGACCGCTGTTTGCATGACCTGGGAAAGACTAACTACGAGTCTGCTTTGGCCTTTATTTCCGCGATGCTTATTGCGTATAGGTCGAGAGCGGCTCCATCTCTACGCCAAAGACTCTGGGGTTTTCTCCGACGATGGCGGCGGCGAAAAACTTTGGCACATACTTGATATTCTCCTTCTGAAACTGGTCGCTCATCATGTCCGCGTTGGCGACTAAGGTCCAGAAGCTGCGCTCAGGGTTCTCGCTGTTGCGCACCGATTCAAGCGCGCGGGCTAGATTACCGCTGAGGCCGCCTTCGCCGCTATTGTAGCTGGCAATCGAGAGCGGCACGCTCAGTGGACCAGTGCCGTATCTGCCGATGAGCGCCTTCATGTAAGCAGCGGCGGCGGGCGCGGCCTTCTCTGGAATACAGCGTTCCTCCGGCTCTATCACTTGCAGGCCGTAAGTCCTGGCCGTCGCGCGCGTAAATTGAAACATCCCTTTTGGTCCGGTCGGACTCGTCAGGCAGACGCAATATTCCGATTCGATCATCGCCAGATACAAACCTATGACGGGCGAGAGTCCCTTCTGGTTAAAAGCTCGGTTGATGAAGGGCGCGCTTTGGCTGGCGCGCGTGAGCGTCGTGTTGAGGCTCTGCCCGAAGCGGCAGCCTTCGGATGGACCAAGACGTGCGCGGCTAAAGTAAGCATCCACGTTGGCCTTGATGCGGCTGAGGGCTTCGGGCGTAAACTGGTTGCCGTCGCGATTGCCTATCCGTCGAGCGATATGCTGCGCCTCTTCGGCAACAAACCTGGTCCGCTCTTCCGGTGTCATCGTCGCATAGCGTTTGCCGGAGGAGACTATATTCTTGGCGCGCTCGGAGGCAGTCTGCGAGGTTTCCGTGTCGGAGAGCACAAAGTCTGTCGGCGCGGGCGAAGGGGAAGCCCCGTTGTTGCCATCTGCCGTGTTCGTTGAAGAGTTAATCCCCGTCTCTTTGTTGTCATTGGCCCGCCCGCGATTCCGCGAGATGCGCGGCCCGTCGTCTTCATCATCGTCCGGTGCGCCACTGCGCGAAGCATAAGAGACGATGACGACCGCCGCCAGCACGACCACCAGGAGGCCCACACCGGCGGCAATCAAGGGCAACTGCCATGAGCCGTTGCCCTGTCCTGTCGCGGCTTTTAAGGCAGAGGGCGAGGCTGAGGCGCTCGCTCGTGGACCAATCGTGAGGCGTATGCTGGTCGCGTTGCCGAGAGTGATTTCATCCGCGTCCTTGAGCGGCGTGCCGACTGGCGGGACTGGCTGGCCGTTGACGTATGTTCCGTTGGTCGAAGCCTCATCGAGAATCCAGACGCGCTCGCCCTCTCTATGAATCGTGGCGTGGAGGCGCGAGAGACCTTCATCATTAATAGTGAGCGAAGTCTTCTCGCCGCCGCGACCTATGCTCAGATGATTGTCCGTGAGCGGAACTTCGCGCGTTCCGTCCGCAGAGTAAATCGTGAGCGTGACATCAATCATGACTCTTACTTTTTGGGATACAGGTTGGACAATGGCTTGTCGCGGCTGAGGCCGAACTTCTGCGGGTTTTCACAGACGATGCCAGCGGCGAAAAAGCGTACCACACGATCTCTTTGCTCCGGCGATTTTAGCACGTTCCAGAAATCGCGGCGATCAACGGGAAGCTGGTCGCGAAACTGCGCGGCCTCCTTCGGCGGCAGGCTAAAGCAGGCCACAGCGTAGAGGAAATCGCCAGCGAAGATGTCAACTTCGAGAAACTTGATGTAGCTCGAAGCGACGAGGGCAGAGCATTTCTGGTCCGGGTCGGCGAGCGTCTGTGTCCCGCAACGACCGATGTAGCCTGTCGTCTGCGCCAGAGAGGGTTGTATCAGCCAGAGGCCCTGCGGCTCGTCGCCGCTCGCGATGCCGGTCACGATGCCTGTCGTCGTTCTCTTGCGCGTGAGCGAGAACCCGGTGCGGCTCATCGCCATGACATAGCCGAGCGGCGCTTCGATGCCCTGTTCGCCGACGAAGGAATCGTTAATCACATCGCGGTAGACGCGCGCCCGCTCATAGTAGCCTTCGCTCAGGTAATCAGAGGTGCGCGCCTGGACCTGCTTGAGAAACTCGTTATCATAAATGTAATCGCCCTTGACGGAAATCTGTCGCGCCAGCTTGATGCTCATCTCCTTGATGTCGAAGATGCTGGCGGACAGGCCCGCGCCCGATTGAGTCTGCGCTGGTCCATCCGCGCCGGATTGTTGAGACGGGTCGCTGGCGGCGTCGGGCGGCGTTCCCTTATCGCCCGCCTCGAAAGCGAGCAGGACGGTTTCAGTTTGCAGCTTTCGATTACCGTCCTCGTCTTCGACCGTGACGGAGAGGATGTGGCTGCCGCCGCTCAGGTTCTCAATCTTCGATGGGTCCAGGATGACATCGTAGGGAGCTGTTTCGGCGCTGGCTATCTTCTCGCCGTCAAGCTGGAAGATGACCCTATCAATGCAGGCTGTCTCTTCGGCTTCGACGCGCACGGGAACAGGGCCGCGTATGGTCGCGCCCGCTTGCGGGCTGATGATGCGAACCGTCGCATCGCAGCCGCCGGAGAATTTGTAGACGAGGATGAGTGCCACGACTGCGACTAAGAGTAGCGCGCCGCCGATGGCCGCGAACAACATGACGGGCGAGAGACCACCGGACTGCGGCTGGACCACTGCGGCGGCGGCGGGCGTTTGAGTCGCGGAGACCGAAGGAGCGGAGATTGAAGGCGCAGAGAATGAGGGGGCTGCTGCGGCTGAAGTGGAAACAGCGCCCGGGTCGGGCGAGTCGAAATCGGATTGAGCCTGGCCTGGTCCAACAGCGCCTTGCGCTCCTGCGCCGAGACGAAATTCTATCGTGCTCGTGCCGCCCAGATTGATGAGGTCGCCGTCCTCCAGCCGTCGCTCGTTTCCAAGCGGCGCGCCGTTGATGGTCGTGCCGTTGGCGCTGCCGAGGTCTGTCAGCCAGAACTCGCCTGCGCGCGCCTGTATGATGGCATGATAACGCGAGACGTTTGTGTCTCCGTCAAGGCTGACGGGATTGTCCTGCGCGCGACCGATGGAGACACTCCCGCCCGCAATGTGCATCGTTCGCGTGGGCTGTCCGGGCTGGTTGATGACGAGCGTCGCAGACATCGAAGCTATGAGATGATGAAAGATAAACGCGGCGACGATGAATGAACAGCTTTTACTTCATCGCCGCCGCGTTCATGCTTCATGCTTTCTTTTACTCTGCCTTGCTGAGCGGGACTCTGAGGATGATTTCCTCATTGTCTTTGGGATTACGGTTAGTCACCCAGACGGAGTATGGGCCGCCGGGAGTGTTCGATTTAAAGTTGCGAGGGCGGCTCGTCAAGATGTAATCGCTCGCCTTCACGTTCGACATATATTCGTCAATAATCTCTTTCTTGACGATGCCGCCCGCAGAGAGCGTCGTCGCGGCCTGGTTCGGGAGGTCCAGAATCAGGTCGCGGCTAAAGATGACGATGAAGAAATCCTTGCCGGGGTCGTTCGTCACCTTGTACCAGCAGTTATTTAGATTCCCATTGTCGCAGAATGACGAGGGCAAAACGAACTCGCGGTTTCTCGCCACAAAATTCTGCCCGTCGTTGACGCGCGAGCTGGGAAAGAGAATCACGCCGTCCTGCCCCTCTTTCTGGTGAACGATATAGAGAAAGCCGTCCTGGTTGGCCGTCACGCCGAGTCTCAGCATGTCTCCGGCATGGACGGTCGTGGCCGGGTTAATCTCTGTCGCCGTGCCGTTTTCCCTGAGCTTGAGCAGGCGATACTGCACGGTCAGCAATGGTGCGCGCTCAACTTTCGGACGGACGGCGACTTTCGGGCGCGGGCGATACTGTCGCCTGGGCTTGGCCTTGCGCTCGACCTGCTGCGGTTTGTCCCAGGTGGTAGAGCTTTCCTGCGCCAGCGCGGAGACTGGTCCAATGATGCCTGGAGCCAGCAGTGCTCCGGCGAGGGTTGCTGCCAGATAAAAGCTGTGATGTTTGATTCTCATTCTTTACTTTACCTCGAAAGCTGTTATTTGTTCTGCGAGCGTAGACGCTCTTGAAGCTTGGGGTCATCTGCCGAGATAGCGCAGCGAAAGCCTATCAGCCAGCTTCGCTCTCTCTTTTCCGCCGCGCTGAATTCCGGCGGCGCGTAGAACCTGCGCGTCGTCCGCGCATCATCCATCTCGGACTTGAAGTGTCCGCCGCGCACGACGCGATTGCTCGCGCCGAAGTTTGGATTAGAGGTCGTGTTGCCCTGGTAAGCCTGGAAATTCGAGCTGACCCATTCGAGCACGTTCCCGCTCATGTCATGGACGCCGTAGGCGCTTGCTCCCGTTGGATTCTGTCCCACGTTGGCAGGGTGGTCCGTGCCAATGTTGGCGCGGCCAGACTCTGCGCTCTCGCCCCAGGGCCACTGCCGTTTCTTCTCCGCGCCAGGCCCCCACGAAGCGGCCTTCTCCCATTCCTCTTCGGTCGGCAGACGCTTCGCGGCCCACTGGCAATAACCCGTCGCCTCGCTCCAGGAGACGCCGACGACGGGCATCTGCGGGTTGTTCAGATAGTTGTTGTCCCACCAGGGATTGCTGGGAGCCTTGCGCTTCGTCTCGCTGCTAAACTTCTTGTATTGCTCGTTGGTCACTTCAAACTTGTCTATGTAATAGTCCGGCAGCGTGACCTTGTGCGCGGGCGCTTCTTCCGGGTTGTGATTGTCGTCGCCCATGATGAACTCGCCGGCGGGGATGAGTATCATCGGCCCGTTGAGGTTAATCGGGTTGGGCAGCCCTTCGGGTTTCGCCTCGACGCTCGTTTGCGTGAGCGTCACGGGCAGACGCTTGGTCTCGCCATCCTTGCCCGTGACGGTCGTATTGAAATCCTCATAGCCAGTATGCGAGACGCGCACCAGCCGCTTGCCCTGCTTTAAGTCAGGCACGCGGATCGTGCCGTCCGCCGAAGTGACGCCGCGCCGTATGTTATCCACAAAGACATCGCTACCGGGCGGCGCTCCGACGACGACCAGCGTAAAGCCCGGGCTGCCGAGCAGGAAATAGATGACGACGCCCGCAATCGCCAGCAAGAGTACGCCCGCGACGATGCCCAGAATCCAGAACGGGAAGCCGCGCCTGGCCGGCTGCGAAGGCGGACCGGGAGGCGTGGGAGGCGGTGGCGGCTCGGTCGCAGGGGTGACGGGCGGCGGTGTCTCGCTCGGACGCACTAAGGGCGTCGTCGCGCCGAAGTCGCCCCTCAGAATATCTGTCTCTTTATCGCTCATCGTTTTCTTAAACGCTCACACCGGACCAGAAGACAGCAATCCGGCGAGCCTGACGGGAAAGCCTGAAGACTTGGACTGACCCCGGCATTATAGCGCAAAGGCTGCTCACTCTCATAGATAGCGATTCGTCTGCCACGCCTTTGAAGCATGGCTCACGCGCCCCGCGAAAAAAGAGAAACGCCGGACCAGCAGCGAGGAACGCGAAATGGAAAGCCTTTTGTCCATTGATTTATTGATTCACTGGTCCATCAATTCAATCATCCGACGAGACAAGCAATCGACGATTTAATCGCCTTTCACTTAGGGTTCACGCTCTGGCGTTCGGCGTTCGCGGTCGATCCCTCTCTTTTTCTGGCGTCAAAAGCGGTTTGTTTGCTAAAAGAGATGGAAATTGGAGGCGATTGCTAGTATCTTTACGACGTAAACCCTCGGATTCAAACCCGGTAGCTTTTGAGAATTAGACGGCTCGCAAAGGAGTGACAGATGCTTTCACGAAAGCGCTCTCTCGCATGTTTAACCCTGCTGCTGCTCGCCATAGCAGGATTCCTGTATGCATCCCGAGAGGCGACGGCCCAGCAGAAGAAGAAAGAAAAGGTCATCGAATCGACGGGCCAATCGCCGACGCTGCAACTGACGGCCAGCGAGAATCAGATTAGCGGTTGCTCAGGAGAGGCCGCGCAGGTCCAGCTCAACGCGCGGGCCGTCTCGCCCGCGGGCAATCCGATTCATTACAAGTGGAGCAGCAGCGGAGGCCGCATCGTCGGCGGCGACATCTCAAACCCGACCTGGGATTTGACGGGCGCGCGGCCCGGAGCTTATCGCGCCATCGTCGAGATTGACAGCGGCACGGGAGCGCCCGGCGATAATTGCGTGGCCTTCTCTTCCGTCGCGGTTTACGTGCGCGAGTGCCCGCCGCCAACCTGCCCGAACATCACCATCTATTGTCCGGGCAACGTCGCGCCGGGCCAGCCCATCACCTTTACGGCCAGCGTCGCAGGCGGCCCATCCAGCATCGCTCCCATCTACAACTGGAAAGTCTCAGGCGGGACGATCATCAGCGGGCAGGGGACGACCTCCATACAGGTTGACACAGCGGGACTCGCGGGCCAGTCCATCACGGCCACGCTCGATGTCGGCGGCTATAACCTCGCTTGCAACGCCACCTGCACGGCGCAAGTCCCGACCCTCCCGCTCCTGCCGCGCAGGTTCGATACTTTCCCGCAGATTAGATTCAACGACGAGAAAGCGCGCCTGGACAATCTGGCGATACAGTTGCAGACAGAGCCTGATGCCAAAGGCTACATTATCGTCTACAGCGGACGCCGCGACCGTCCGGGCGCAGCCGTCGCACGCGCCAATCGCGCCAAAGACTATCTGGTCAACACGCGCCACATAGACGCTGCTCGCATCATCACCCTGACGGCAGGCCCGCGCGATATACAGGAAGTCGAACTCTGGATCGTCCCGCAGGGCGCGAGCGCACCCACGCCTTAGTCGAATCCTCAAAGAGATAAAAAGAACAGACCGGCAAGGCTACTTCAGAGCTTTGCCGGTCTGTTCTTTTTTTTTGAGCAAGGAAACGCGGATTTCTAATTCCAGGGTAACAGCAGGTGCATGAGAGCGGAAAAGAGCACCGACTGGCCGATGCGATTGTTTGCCACCCGGACGGGCGCTGGCTCGCGCCGCTTCATCGGCACGGATTGGTCCAGCGAGCTATAAATTTGCAGGTACATCTGCGTCTCGGAGGGAATCAGCGTGCGCCACTGCGAGCCGCCGCGATTGAGATACTTGGGCAGACGCGCGGGGTTCGAGTTGTAACCGGCGGCGACCAGTTCGGGCTGCGAGGCGATGCCTGCGTCGAGCGCGTCTCGCACTTCGGAGTTTTTCAGCAGGTCGGCCCAGGTGTCCTGCATGTAGAGCAGCATGGCCGTGAGCGCGTTTGAGTGGTCGCGCATGCCGGAGACGAAATCAGGGTTGAGCTTGACGTTCGCATGGCGCTCTCTGACCATCTCGTAGGTCGAGGGAATCATCTGGACCATCCCGCCCGCACCGGCTGTGCTGACAGAGTAGCGATAGGTATCCGGCTGGTTGAGCGCGTAGAGCGAGAGAATCTCCTTGAAGAGAGCCGGGCGCTGCTCGTTGAGAAAACGCTTGTGGTCCGTGTGCTCTACGATGCAGAGATGCTCCGCGATGTCCACTATGCCGGGCGAAATCTCCACGCCCTGTGAGCCGAGGCGCGCGGCGGCGCGGTCAAGCATCACGCGCACATAGGATGAGCCGTCCGCAACCACTTCCGGCGAGAGCAAAGCAGGGTGAGCCGAAGTGTAGTAGGCCAACTCGGTCGAGCCGTTCTTGGTAATCGGATATTCGACGACCAGCGGGAGCAGTTCGCCTGCGGTCGTCTGGTCCAGCACACGGACGGCTGTATTGACGCCGTTGGCGCGGATAATTGTGACCTGCGCCTGATGACCGAGCGAGGTGGTCGTCGCCAGCAGAGCGCCCTTCTCCAAAAACTGCTCCTTCGAGAGCGGCAGCAGGTGTACGCGCCCATCTTCTCTATCGAGAGCGGCGAGCGTGACTATCTCGTCCGAAGACGAGGCGTGAGCTTTGAGTAAGAGCTTCGCTTCTTTGATCTGCTCGCTGATGGCGTCCACAGAGAGCGGAGGCGCAAGGGGATTGCGCGGGAGCGAAAGCATCGTCGGCGCGGCCTTTTCAGGCTGCGCGTTGGCAGGTAATGGTTTGGTCGAAAGAGACGCGGACTGCGCGTGCGCCAAAGAGGGAGCGAGCGCACACACCAAGAGCAGAGAGGGTAGAAGGGCACGTAGTTTCATCATTGGGTCTTTCCGGGTCTGTTCTGCTGCCAGGGGTTTGTACTTCAGGGGTTCACAAGATAGATGCAATCTATTTGTCGCTGGTTGGCATTCTTAAAGAGAGCAATTTGAGCGTATGAAAATCGTCTTTGGCGGCGCTGCGGGAGTCGCTCCGTTTTGTTACAACAGGATTTCAAATTTGATGGAAATGTCTTTCAAAAGAGAGTCTGGAATCCTTCTTGCTTTATCTCTTCTCGACGTTATTTGTGTCCTGATTGCAATCAGAGGAAAGGAACAAAATGAATGGCCGAGAAAGAGACGCCCGCCGCCGTTAATCCTGAAGAAATCAATCTGTCCGAGCGGGAAACGCCGCCCGACGAGCCTCATTTTGATAGCGGGGCGATGCGCGGGGCACGCCCTGCCGTCCCGCTTTCGCGTCTCAGGGACAGGCAGTCCTGGCCGCCCAGATGGATGATTATCGCGGGCGTCCTGATAGGCTTGGCTCTCGGCGCAGAGAGCGCCTACCTGCTGGCCCTGCATGCAGAGCGTCAGAAGGCGCAGACACAGACCGCGCAGCAGCAGTCGCGGCCCGCCGTCGAGCAGCCCGCGCAAAACGCCTCCGAAGCTAATACTTCGGCGCAGACCACGCAGACGAATGGCGCGGAGGGGATGGTCAATCCTGTAACGGGGGCGCGCGAAGCTGGCGAGAAGCAATCTGTGGATAAGAGTTCTGTAGAGGAGCGCGAGAGAGCTTTTGCGGGAAGCGATACTGAGGCGGGTCTTGATGATGCAAAGTCGAGCCTGCGCAGCGCGCTCAACGACTGGGTGGAGGCCACGAACGCGCGCGATGTCAATCGGCAGATGAGCTTTTACCAGCAGAAGGTCAATGCTTTCTATCTGACGCGGAATGTCTCGCGCGAGGCCGTGCGCGCAGAGAAGGCACGCGTGCTTGGTAGCGCCGAGATTGTTGATATACGCGTCGGTAATCCTGAGATTAAGCTGAGCCAGGACGGGCGGACGGCGACGATGCGTTTTCGCAAACGCTATAACATAGCGGGCGGTGGACAGGACCGCAGCGGCGAGGTGGTCCAGGAGCTGCGCTGGCGACGCGAGGGCGGCAAGTGGAATATCGTCAGCGAGCGCGACCTGAAAGTTCTTCCCTGACCTCTTGAGGACCGGAAGGCCCTGGCTTTGAGACAGAAAAAGAAACGGCGTCAGTGTTGAGACTGACGCCGTTCCTTTTTTCTGCGATGGACCAGTCTTGCGGAAGAAGACCCTATCGCCCTCGCGCCTGGTTTGTTGATGAGAAGCTTACTCGGCTTCCGTCTCGACCGCGTCGCCGTCACCGCCAGCGGCGACAGCCGTGCGCGTCGTTGAAGAAGGCGCGTCCGTGCCGCCGACGATTTCCGGGAAGTCCTCGAAATCGCGCTCGCGTGGGCCGCCCATCGTTTCATCACGGTCAACATGGACGTTGCGATAGTATTCCATGCCCGTTCCGGCTGGAATCAATCGGCCCATGATGACGTTCTCCTTGAGACCGCGCAGGTAATCCACGCGCCCCGAAATGGCCGCTTCCGTCAGGACGCGCGTCGTCTCCTGGAAGGAAGCAGCGGAGATGAAGGAGTCTGTCGAGAGCGAAGCCTTCGTGATGCCTAACAGGAGCGGCTCGGCCTGTGAAGGCTCGCCGTCCTCTGCGGCCACACGCGCGTTCTCGTCCGAGAAGCGGAAACGGTCAACCTGCTCATCGAGCAGAAATTCCGTATCGCCCACTTCCCTAATCTTCACCCAGCGCAACATCTGCCTGACAATCACTTCGATGTGTTTGTCGTTGATGTTGACGCCCTGAAGGCGATAGACCTCTTGAATCTCGTTGACGAGATACTCCTGAAGCCTGTTCATACCCAGCACGCGCAGAATGTCGTGCGGATTGAGTGGGCCGTCCATGAGCGCTTCGCCGGCGCGAACGCGGTCGCCTTCCTGAACGTTGATGTGAGTGCCGCGCGGGATGTCGTACTCGCGCTCCTCGCCATCGTCTCCGGTGATAATCAGCCTGCGCTTGCCCTTCGAGATAGCTCCCAGCTTGACCGTCCCGTCAATCTCGGACATGACGGCAGTCTCCGCGGGCCTGCGCGCCTCGAAGAGTTCGACGACGCGCGGCAGACCGCCCGTGATGTCCTTCGTCTTGGTCGTCTCGCGCGGAATCTTGGCGATGATGTCGCCAGGCTCTATGACGTCGCCGTCGCCGACCATGAGGTTGGCGCGAACCGGCATCTGGTAAGTCTTCAAGACCTTGTTGCCGCTGCGAATTTCCAGACGCGGCTGTTTCTTCTCGTCCGGCGAATCCTTGACCACGAGGCGCGACTGGCCCGTTACCTCGTCCACCTCTTCGTCAACCGTCACGCCTTCCTTCAGGTCCTGATATTTCACAGTGCCCGCGACTTCGGTCAGGATGGCGAAGGTGAACGGGTCCCAGGTAGCCAGAATCTGGTCCTCTTTGACTCTCTGGCCGTTCTCGGCGTGGATGTGCGCGCCGTAGACTATCTGATAGCGAGCGACTTCACGACCGCGCTCGTCAATGATGGTCAGAGCGCCGTTGCGGTTCATGGCGATAATCTCACCGCGACGATTCTTGACCGTTTGCAGCTCGACATACTTGATCGTGCCGTCCATGCGCGCTTCGTGCCTGGACTGCTCCTCAAGTCGGGCCGTGCCGCCGATGTGGAAGGTACGCATCGTGAGCTGCGTGCCCGGCTCGCCTATGCTCTGCGCGGCAATCACGCCGACGGCCTCGCCTATGTCCACGGGTCTTCCGGTGGCGAGGTTGCGGCCATAACACTTGATGCACACGCCGCGACGCGATTCGCAGGTCAGCACGGAGCGTATACGCACGCGCTGGACGCCGGAGCGTTGAATCTCAGCCGCGAGGTCTTCGTCAATCTCCTGGTTGGTCTCGACGATGATTGTGCCCTCTACGGGGTCAATCACATCATCGAGCGAAGTGCGGCCCACGATGCGGTCGCGCAAAGACTCTATCTCTTCGCCGCCTTCGACGATGGCCGTCGCGGAGATGCCCTTGAGCGTCCCGCAATCAGGCTCTGAGACGATCACGTCCTGCGCCACGTCAACCAGTCGGCGCGTCAGATAGCCGGAGTCGGCGGTCTTGAGAGCGGTATCGGCCAGGCCCTTGCGTGCGCCGTGCGTCGAGATGAAGTACTGAAGCACGTTCAAGCCTTCGCGGAAGTTGGCGCGGATGGGCGTCTCTATGATTTCGCCGGAAGGCTTTGCCATCAGACCGCGCATCCCTGCGAGCTGGCGAATCTGTTGCGCAGAGCCGCGCGCTCCGGAATCACTCATGACGAGAATCGGGTTCAGCTCGTTATTAGCCTTCTCGCGCTCGTCCATCGCCAGGAACATCTCTTTCGCCACCTTGTCCGTCACTTCGGACCAGATGGCTATGACCTTGTTGTAACGCTCGCCGTTCGTAATCACGCCGTCCAGATATTGCTGCTCGACATCAATCACGTCCTTGTCGGCCTTGGCGACCAGAGTCTTCTTAGCTTCGGGCGTGACCAGATCATCAATGCCGATGGAGATACCGGCCTTGGTCGCGTAGAGGAAGCCCAGAGTCTTGAGGTCGTCGAGCATCTTGACGGTCATCTCGTGGCCGAGGCGTATGTGGCAGTAGTTGACCAGCGATTGTAAGCCCTTCTTCTTGAGCGTGCCGTTGATGAAGGGCAAGCCTTCGGCAATCTGGTCGTTAAAGATGACGCGCCCGACAGAGGTATTGATCACGCGGCTGACGTTCTCCTGAACGGTCGCACGCATCACGTCCTGCGGGTCGTGCTCCTGCGTCAGATCAATCAGGTCGCCCGTGACGCGCAGCTTGATGGGAGTCTGCGTCATCACGTCCTTGGCATCGAGCGCGAGCAAGACTTCATCGGTCGAGCCGAAGAGACGACCTTCGCCCTTGAGGCCCTTGCGCTCACGGGTCAGGTAGTAGCAGCCGAGCACGATGTCCTGCGAGGGCACGGCGATAGGCTGGCCGTTCGCAGGTGAAAGGATGTTGTTTGAAGCGAGCATCAGGACAGCCGCTTCGATCTGCGCTTCGGGCGAGAGCGGGATGTGAACGGCCATCTGGTCGCCGTCAAAGTCCGCGTTAAAGGCCGTGCAGACCAGAGGGTGAATCTTGATCGCCTTGCCTTCGACCAGGACCGGCTCGAAAGCCTGTATGCCCAGACGGTGGAGCGTCGGAGCGCGATTGAGGAGCACTGGATGCTCTCGAATCACTTCTTCGAGAATGTCCCAGACGACAGGCTCCTGCCGCTCGACCATCTCGCGCGCCTGCTTGATGGTGGCCGCGTGGGCCTGCTTCTCAAGCTGGTTGTAGATGAAGGGCTTGAATAGCTCAAGCGCCATCTTCTTCGGCAGCCCGCACTGGTGCAGCTTTAATTCCGGACCAACGACAATCACGGAGCGCCCGGAATAATCGACGCGCTTGCCGAGCAGGTTCTGGCGGAAGCGTCCCTGCTTGCCCTTGAGCGTGCCTGAGAGAGATTTCAAGGGGCGGTTGTTGACGCCGCGCAGCACGCGTCCCCTGCGCCCGTTATCAAAGAGCGCGTCAACTGCCTCCTGAAGCATGCGCTTTTCGTTGCGGACGATGACTTCGGGCGCGCGCAGCTCCATCAACTTCTTCAGGCGGTTGTTGCGGTTGATGACGCGGCGATAGAGATCGTTTAAATCCGAGGTGGCAAAGCGCCCGCCGTCGAGCGGCACGAGCGGACGAAGCTCCGGCGGGATGACCGGAATGACATCGAGGATCATCCAATCGGGGCGATTGCCGGACTTGAGGAAAGAGGTCGCCACCTTGAGACGCTTGGAATATTTCAGCTTCTTCTGCTGCGAGGTCTCTTCCTTCATCTTGCGGCGCAGCTCAAGCGACAGCTCTTCGATGTTGACCATCGTGAGCAGTTCCTTGATGGCTTCCGCGCCCATCTTGGCGACGAACTGGCCCGGATGGTCGCGCATCAGCTCTCGATAACGCTCGTCCGTCAGCAGCTCTCTCTCCTTAATCGGAGCATCGCCCGGGTCGATGACGATATAGGACTCGAAATAGAGCACCTTTTCCAGCTCGCGCAAGGGGATGTCCAGGAGATGTCCGATGCGCGAGGGCAGCCCCTTGAAGAACCAGACGTGCGAGCAGGGCGAGGCCAGATCAATGTGGCCCAGACGCTCGCGCCTGACCTTGGCCTGCGTCACCTCCACGCCGCACTTGTCGCAGACCACGCCGCGATGCTTCATGCGCTTGTATTTTCCGCAGAGGCATTCCCAGTCGGCGACAGGCCCGAAGATACGCGCGCAGAAGAGGCCGTCGCGCTCCGGCTTAAAGGTTCGATAGTTAATCGTCTCAGGCTTGGTCACTTCGCCGTGAGACCACTGCCTGATCTTCTCAGGTGAGGCCAGACTGATACGAATCGCCTCGAAATTAGGCACCAGCTGTGTTTTCTGTTCTTGAAATCGAAACATCTTTTTCTCCAAAAGAGTCTGGAGTCTGGAGTCCTGAGTCCGGAGCCAGTTCTTCTGACTCCGGACTTCAGACTCTGGACTTATTCTGCTCCGCCACCGCCGACGATGATGGCTTCGCCCGTGCCGTCGCCCGCGACCGCTTCGCTGTCTTTCTGGACCAGCTCAACATCCAGGCAGAGCGATTGCAGCTCGCGCACTAGAACGTTGAAGGATTCGGGCAGACCCGGATCGAAATCCGCCTCGCCCTTGACGATGGCTTCATAAATCTTCGAGCGTCCGGCCACGTCGTCCGACTTGGCCGTCAGAAGTTCCTGTAGGATGTGCGCCGCGCCGTAGGCTTCGAGCGCCCAGACCTCCATCTCTCCGAAACGCTGTCCGCCGAACTGCGCCTTGCCGCCCAGAGGCTGCTGCGTAATCAGGCTGTATGGTCCAATCGAGCGCGCGTGAATCTTATCGTCCACGAGATGCGAGAGCTTGAGCATGTAGATATAGCCGACCGTCACCTTCTGCTCGAAGGGGTCGCCCGTCAGCCCGTCATAGAGCACGGTCTTGCCTGACTCGTTAACGACTTCGGGCAGGCCCTCTTCCTTGAGATGAGCGGCAGCATCGCGCAGTCTCTGCTTAATCTCTTTTTCGGTCGCGCCGTCGAAGACCGGAGTCGCGAAGTAGAGACCGAGGACGCGTGCGGCCCAGCCCAAGTGAGTTTCCAGAATCTGCCCGACGTTCATACGCGAAGGCACGCCGAGCGGATTCAAAACTATCTCGACGGGTGTCCCGTCCGGCAGATAAGGCATATCCTCTTCGGGCAGGATACGCGCGATGACGCCCTTGTTACCGTGGCGTCCGGCCATCTTGTCGCCGACCGAAAGCTTACGCTTCATGGCGATAAAGACCTTGACCATCTTGATCACGCCGGGCGAAAGCTCGTCGCCCTGCTTCAATTTGGCAATCTTCTCTTCGTAGATGTCCGAGAGAATCCTGATCTGTCTTTCGGTGCGCTCCTCGTAGTCTTTGGTTTCAGCGCCGACATCAACCTGCGTCGAAGCCAGTTGAGCCTTGCGCAGCACCTTCGGCTCGATGTTCTCTATCATGTCGCGCGTGATGGCCTTGCCCTTCGGAATCAAGACTTCACGATTAACGACGAGGTCCGCGGCCAGCTTGCGACCTTCAAACAACTCGTAGATACGCGCGTCGCGCTGCTCGCGCAGGATGCGTATCTCGTCTTCGAGGTCGCGGCGCAGGCGCTCTTCCTCTTCCTGTTCGATGGCCTGCGAGCGCGAATCCTTCTCCTGGCCCTTGCGCGTGAAGACCTGCACGTCAACCACCGTGCCGTCTATTCCGGGCGGGCAGACGAGCGAAGCATCCTTCACGTCTCCGGCCTTTTCGCCGAAGATGGCGCGCAAGAGTTTCTCTTCCGCCGTCAACTGCGTTTCGCCCTTCGGCGTGACTTTGCCGACGAGGATAGAGCCTGGCTTGACCTGAGCGCCGATGCGTATGATGCCGCTGTCGTCGAGGTCTCTCAGCATGTTCTCGCCGACATTCGGAATATCGCGCGTAATCTCTTCAGGGCCGAGCTTCGTGTCGCGAGCTTCGATCTCAAGCTCTTCGATGTGAATCGAAGTATAAAAATCGTCCTTGACGAGACGCTCGGAAACGAGGATGGCATCCTCGAAGTTGTAGCCGCGCCAGGGCATGAAGGCCACCAGCACGTTGCGCCCCAGGGCCAGTTCCCCACGGTCCGTGCAAGGCCCGTCGGCGATGACCTGTCCTTTAGAGACCCTCTCGCCGACATGCACGATGGGCCGCTGGTTGATGCAGGTATTCTGATTGGACCGCTTGAATTTAATCAGCGTGTAGATGTCCGCCGTCACCTCGCGCGAGATAGTCCCGTCCACGTTATGGTCGGCCCTCACGATAATGCGCTCGGAGTCAACGTAATCCACCACGCCGTCGCGACGTGCGACGACAACCGCGCCGGAATCCCGCGCCGTGACCTGCTCCATCCCGGTCCCTATGTAGGGCGCTTCGGCGCGCAGCAGAGGCACAGACTGGCGCTGCATGTTTGAACCCATCAGCGCGCGGTTCGCGTCGTCGTTTTCGAGAAAAGGAATCAGGGATGCCGCCACGGAGACAAGCTGCTTGGGCGAGACATCCACATACTCTATCTCTTCGCGGCGCGAGCTGATGAACTCGCCCGCCTTACGCGCGGCGTTGCGCTCGTTGATGATATAGCCGGTCTCGTCCAGCTCGATGTTAGCCTGGCCGATAACATACTTGTCCTCTTCCCAGGCCGTCTGGTAGAAGGGCCAGGGTTCATACTCGGCCCTGCGCCCGTCGGCCCCGACGCGCTTGTTGGCCTTGTCAACCTCTTCCTGCTGAACGTGGTCGCCGTGCTTGTACTTCGTATCGCCGCCATTGATGACGCGCACGTACTCGACAACGCGGCCATCAATCACCTTGCGGTAAGGCGACTCGATAAAGCCAAACTCGTTGATGCGCGCAAAGCAAGAGAGCGAGGAGATGAGGCCGATGTTCGGTCCTTCAGGCGTCTCAATCGGGCAGATGCGCCCGTAGTGCGTCGGGTGCACGTCGCGGACCTCAAAGCCTGCGCGCTCGCGCGAGAGTCCGCCCGGTCCTAAAGCCGAGAGACGACGCTTGTGTGTAATCTCCGAGAGTGGATTGGTCTGGTCCATAAACTGCGAAAGCTGGCTGGACCCGAAGAACTCGCGCACGGCAGCCGTCACGGGCTTGGCGTTAATCAGGTCGCGCGGCATCGTCGTTTGCATCTCTTGATGGATAGACATCTTCTCCTTGATGGCGCGCTCCATCCTCTCCAAGCCGATGCGGAACTGGTTTTCCAGAAGCTCTCCGACAGCGCGGACGCGACGATTGCCCAGATGGTCTATATCGTCCTGCTGGAACTCTGTCGGGTTCTTGCGCATCTTCAAAACATAAGAGACGACATCAAAGAAGTCCTGCGCTTGAAGAAGCGGGTCGTCAATGCGGTCCCTTTCGGGCTTGCCCATCTTGATGTTGAACTTCAAACGCCCGACGCGCGAGAAATCAAACTTGCGCGGGTCGAAGAACATGCCTTCGAGTAGCTTATAGGCAGTCTGGACGGTTGGCGGGTCTCCGGGGCGCATCTTGCGATAGATTTCCAGAAGCGCGTCCACAGG
>DASWMI010000102.1:0-11192 GCA_036399835.1 Pyrinomonadaceae bacterium
CTCCGCTTTGCTCAAAGTCTTCCCGTTCGTCACGGCTCCGGCGCTCGTGCGCCATCAACGTTTCTGGCCGCACCTGATAGTGGCCCTCTGCGGATTAGTCCTCCTGACGCTTCCCTACTTCTTCTTCCATCCGAGTGATTGGCAGACCTTTCGCGGGACCAATTTTTCCTCCACTTCGGGCCTTGATCCGGCAGGCAACTACGGGGTCGTGTATCTGCTTTATCTGCTCGCCAAAGACTTGCGCGGCCCGTCGGTCGTCGGCTTCTGGCAACTCTTTTATCCTATCTTTCAAATAGGTCTCTTAACACTGACCTCTTTGCTGGTCCTCTTCTCAAGGGATGATCGGGTGGCGTTCGGCGTGGTGACGATGCTGCTCGCACACTTTTTAACTTACGTGCATGTCTGGGAGCATCACGCAAGCGGGATGGTGGCGGCGCTGCTGTTGCTGCTGACTGTCGAGTATGAGGAAAGATGGCTGAGGGCTGTGATTATCTGCGCGCTGGTCCTGCTGGCCCTTCCGACTCCCTTTGTCCTGTTCAACCCGCCGCACGAACCGCTGGCGTGGGCCCCCGCCTGGCCGCATTACGCAGACTATCTCAATCTGCTGCCAAAGGTCCTGCCTGTCCTGGCGCTCTACCCGCTCTGCGTCTTCAAGCTGTGGAAAGCAGGTTTTGCCTGGCCCAGGATAAGGATGAGAGATGAGCGCGCGTGAGAGATAAAGGATTGAGTCAACATCTCGATTGAAATATTCACTCAATCCGCTTCATCTCTGATCGCGCATCTCTTATTCTTAGTCTGTTCCGACCGTCTGGAAGTTTGCGATTGGCTCGCCGCCTGCCGTTGAGGAATCCGCAGGGGCTTCGATGGGCGTCCGGGTAAAGCCGTTGCTGCCCGTGTCCGTACTCTTTTCTGCGTTGACGTAGGTCAGCCAGGGGCCGGGCGCAGGGCTTTCGCCCGAAGTAATCTCGAAGAAGGCTTTTTGAATCTGCGCGGTAATCTCGCCGCGACGGCCCGTCCCTATCTGTATCCGGTCAACAGAGCGAATCGGGGTCACTTCGGCTGCCGTGCCCGTGAAGAAAAGCTCGTCGGCGACGTAGAGCGCGGCGCGTTGAATACCGGTCTCGACAACAGGGATGCCAAGCTCGCGGCAAATCTGTATCACGCTGTCGCGCGTGATGCCGGGCAGGATCGAAGAAGAGAGCGGCGGAGAGATGACGCGACCGTCGCTGACGATAAAGATGTTTTCGCCGGAGCCTTCCGAGACGAAGCCGCGATCATCCAGCGCTATCCCCTCGGCGTAGCCGTTGACGAGCGCCTCCATCTTGATGAGCTGCGAATTCATGTAGTTTGCGCCCGACTTCGCCATCGCGGGCATGGAGTTTGGCGTCAGCCTGTTCCACGAAGAGACGCAGACATCCACGCCCTCTTCAATCGCTTCATCTCCGAGATACTTGCCCCAGTCCCATGCTCCTATGTAGCAGGAGAGCGGGTTCGGAAAGGGATTGACGCCGAAGGCCGGATGGGCTTCGTCCAGGCTGCGGAAAATAATCGGGCGCAGGTAGCACTGTTTGACTTCGCCGCGCCGGACCAATTCGACCGAGGCCGAGCACAACTGGTCCAGATTCCAGTCGTGTTCCATGCGATAGATTTTCGCGGAGTTGAGCAGGCGTTGCATGTGTTCCCGCAGGCGAAAGATGGCTGGGCCGCGCTTCGTCTTATAACAGCGTATGCCTTCAAAGACGCTTGAGCCGTAATGCAGCACGTGCGACATGACGTGGACGCGCGCATCATCCCACTTGATAAATTCGCCGTTGTGCCAGACTTCCTGAACGATGTGCGGCGTCGACACGTTTTTTCCTTGACCGTCTTTCGGGAACATCTGTTTGTCTCCTTTAAGAAGGAAGTTGGTAAAAGAGCGCGCCCGCGCGTCTTTGGGCTTATGGCCTGCCGGACACCTGACGTGCGGAAACGCCCATGCCTGCCGAGAGAGTTTCCGCCGTGCTCGCTCTGATTCCCGTTTGCTTTAACAAGGCACGATACAGCAGACGCGCATCGCTTGGCAAGCAAGCTTAGAAGCCAGCTTGCTTCTTTGAAATACGCGCTGTACCATCCCTCTTGCTTTTAGCATTATTAAAAACTCAATCGCTGTTTTCTTCTTGTTTTCGGATGAGGCAACGCAGTCAAAAAGTCTGCCCGGCGCTCTTCGCAGCCGCCGCGCTCCTGGTCTCTTTGCTCTTTAATAATTGTCGCCCGTCCCTCGAAAACGCGGACCGCAAACGACCTGATATGCCGACACAACGCACCGACTCGGCCCAAGCAGGCGACCCCGTCGCCATACACAAAAACGCCATCGCCATAGACATGCACGCAGACACCGCGCAGCGACTGGTTGACGAAAATTCCGACCTCAACCAGCGACTCGCGGACGGCCATCTGGATGCCGTGCGGATGAAGGAAGGCGGGCTTGACGCGCAATTTTTTTCCATCTGGGTCGAGCCGCAGCTTTACGGCGGAGGTGGACCAAAGGCCATCGAGCGCGCAGACAAACAGATTGCAGCGGTGCGCGCCCTGGCGGAAAAACATCCTGAGACCTGGGAGGTCGCCACGAGCGCCGCAGACATTCGCCGTATCGCGGGCACGGGAAAGCTGGCGGCGCTGATGGGTCTCGAAGGCGGCTACGCGATTGACGAGAGGCTTGAGAACGTCGAGCGTTATTACAGGATGGGCGTGCGTTATATGTCGCCCGCCTGGAGCGTGAGCCTGGCTTGGGCCGGGTCGAGCGGAGACGCAGCGGGCCGCACGCGCGGGCTTAACGAGTTTGGCAAGCAGGTCATCCGCGAGATGAATCGCCTCGGCATGATCGCGGATGTCTCACACGTCTCGGACCAGACCTTCTGGGACATGGTGAACACTTCCAGGCAGCCCGTCGTCGCCACGCATTCGGCCTGCCGCGCTCTCGCAGGCGTTGCGCGCAACCTCGATGACGAGATGATCCGCGCTCTTGCCAAAACAGGCGGCGTCGTCTGCGTCATCTTCTACCCGGAGTTTTTAGAGCCTGGCTGGAGCGAGAAGAAAAAGCAGGTGGACGCAGAGATTGCAGGGCTGGTCCAGCAGGCTTCGGAAGCTGAGCAGGGCGACATCGCGCATAAGAAGATGGCGCGCGACCGCGTGCGCGTGCGCGAATACGCGCGCCGCCTGCCCGCCGTCAACGTCTCGCGCATCGTGGACCACATAGACCACATCGTCAAACTCGTCGGCATAGAGCACGTCGGCATCGGCTCGGACTTCGACGGCGTGCAGGCCCTGCCAGCCGATCTCTCAAGTGTCTCGGACCTCCCGAACCTGACGAGAGAACTGTTAAAGCGTGGTTACTCCGCCAGCGAGATTGACAAGATTCTGGGCGGCAACATGCTGCGCGTCCTGGAACAGGTAGAAAAGAAGTAGCGTATGAATCAGACTCTTCCTTCCAGACCGCGTATAGGTTTTCATGCGCCCATCGCGGGGGGCTTGCAGAACGCGCTCTTGAAATCGCAAGAGCGCGGCGGCGAGACCGTACAGATTTTTTCGCGCAACCCGCGCGGCTGGATGGCTAAGCCTTTGACCGATGAAGAGGTCCTGCGCTTTCGCGCGGTGCGTGAAGAGACAGGCATTGGTCCAGTCTCTATTCACGCCAACTATCTGATTAACCTGGCCGCCGCAGACCCGCAGATACGCGAAAAATCGCGCGCCTCTTTTCATGAAGAGGTCGAGCGCGCTCTGCTGCTCGGCGCGGATTATCTGGTCGTCCATCCGGGTTCCGCGAAGGGAGCTTGCGAGGCCGACGGCATCAGGACTTGCGCCGAGAGCTTGCAGCTTGCCTGCCAGGGGATTGAGCTAGGCTCTTTTCGTATCCTGCTCGAAAACACAGCCGGACAGGGCGAGTGCATAGGCCATCGCTTCGAGCACCTCAGCGAGATTATAGAGACCTGCGCAGACCTCAACCTGGGCGTCTGCTTCGATACCGCGCACGCTTTCACAGCCGGTTACGACATACGCGAGCCTGAAGGTCTGGCCGCGACCATTGATGCGCTTGAGAGCCATGTCGGGACGGAAAATATTCTGGCCGTCCATTTCAATGATTCGAGGGCCGACTATAATTCTCGCGTGGACCGCCACTGGCACATCGGCCTCGGCCACATAGGGCGCGCGGCTCTGTGTCGCGTCGCGCAACATGAGAAACTTGCGCACGCAGCTTTTCTGCTCGAAACGCCGCAGGACGAGATTGGCGATGACGAGCGCAACCTGGCGATGCTTCGCTCTTTTGTCGAAGCCGAAACACCCTGCTCAAACTGACTGCACTTTAAGAAGGAGAATCGAGACATGAGATTTCATCCCGGTCTGCTCGCACTAGGGCTGCTGCTCGCCGTTGTCCTGGCCTGTAGCGGCGGCAGCAATAACAACAATAACAACAACGGCAACAACGCGAACAATGCCAATAACGCGAACAACTCGAACTCTTCACGCTCAAGCACCTCAGGCGGTCGCATAGATGAGCTGTACATGGCGAAAGAAGAGAACGGCGCTGCCGGAGACAGGACCGACAGCTTTAGCTCGTCCGATAAGACCGTCTATGTCGTCGCGCAGTTGAACAAGGCCGAAAGCGGGACCAAAATTAAGTTCACCTGGTACGCCGTTGACGTGGCCGGAGAGCCGAAGAATTCCAAGATCAAGGACATCGAATATTCTACTGGCGCTCTGGAAAACAAGATTACTGCTCACCTGACGCTCCCGAAGGAGTGGCCCAAGGGTTCTTACAGGGTGGAGACGACCGTCAACGGCACGCCCGACAAGTCAATCGAATACACGGTCGAATAAAGATTTAGAGCCTATTCCAAAACCCGAAGATGAGCCACCGCAGGCACGGAGGCACAGAGAGACAGAGCATAGGTTGAAAACTCTTAGCACCTCCTGATTTGTTTTTATCTCTGTGCCTGCGTGCCTGTGTTGGCTAATTTTTGAAATGATAAGGAGCAAGAATGAAACGCATGCTGCCAGCCATTGCGCTGGCTTTCTGTGCGGGCTTGGCTTTGGCGCAAGGCACACGCGCGCAGCAAAAGGCGGCAGAGCCTGCTTCGCCTCCTGCGGCTAATCCGGCGGATGTCGCTTCGATGGATTCAATCGTCGCCGCCGTTTACGATGTTATTTCCGGTCCAGCGGGGCAGAAGCGCGACTGGAACCGTATGCGCTCGCTCTTTGTGCCGGGCGCGCGTTTGATCCCGACTGGTCCACGCAAGGAGGGTGGCTTCGGCTCGCGCGTGCTCAGCGTCGAAGAGTACATCGAGAGGGTCACTCCCTTATTCGACAAAGACGGATTCTACGAGCGCGAGTCTGCGCGTCGCGTCGAGCAGTTTGGACAGATCGCGCACGTCTTTAGCACTTACGAATCGCGTCATGCTGCGACAGACCCGCAGCCCTTTACGCGCGGCATCAACAGCATCCAACTGATGAACGACGGCAAGCGCTGGTGGATCGTCACGATTTTCTGGCAGGGAGAGGATAAAGAACACCCTCTGCCGAAGAAGTATCTCAAGTCGGAGAAGAGTTAGAAGCCTGACGGCCGTTGCCAGTAGTCAGGCGAAGCTCCTGCTCAAGCTGGACCACAACTCGCAGCCGAAGCTCGCAGCCGAGTCTGACCGAGCATCTCTCCCATGATGCTTGATTGGTTGATGCCGAGGGCTTGCGCAAGAGATCGGCTGCGGGCTGTGCTCAAGGCTTCGCCTTTTATTCGACAAGCGTGGAAACTTCGATTAAGATAGCCGTGTCTTTCAAGATTAGAGAGCGCGAAAACCAGATGATTAGTTTTCACCCGCCAGACAAACTCCTCCTTACCGTGCCGCTCGGCGCACGCGCCCTGTAATCGCGCGTTGCTCTGAAGCGGCCCTTCTACACACGCAGGATAACTCGAAAACCCGAATCGCAAAGCACGCACCGGCTCTGGTTCCGGCTTTGTTTGTTGAGGCCGCTTTGTGATTAAGTGTAGCAACTTGAGGAGAGGCAAGAGACAGTCATGGACGAAAAATATTTTCCCGAAAAGATTGAAGAGAAATGGCAGCGGCGCTGGGAAGAGCGCGGCTCGTTTCAAGTCGAGCCGGATGAGACGCGGCCCAAGTTTTATTGCCTGGAGATGCTGCCCTATCCTTCCGGCTTTTTGCACATGGGCCACGTTCGCAACTATTCGATAGGCGACGCGCTCTCCTGGTACAAACGTCTGCGGGGCTTCAACGTGCTCCACCCGATTGGCTGGGACAGCTTCGGGCAGCCCGCCGAGCAGGCCGCCATCAAACGCGGCATCAACCCGCGCGACTGGACCGAAGAGAATATTGCGCACATGCGCGGGCAGCTCAAGCGTCTCGGCACGGGCTATGACTGGCGGCGCGAGATCGCCGCGCACACGCCCGAATATTACAAATGGGACCAGTGGTTTTTCCTCAAGATGCTTGAGCGCGGGCTGGCCTATCGGCGCATGTCTCCCATCAACTGGTGTCCGAAGGAGGAAACCGTGCTCTCGAACGAGCAGGCTTCGGGCGGCGTCTGCTGGCGCTGCGGCACGCCCGTCGTTAAGAAGGATTTGGAGCAGTGGTTTATACGCATCACGGCCTATGCCGAACAACTCCTGGACGATATGAAGGAGATTGAAGCGGGCTGGCCCGAGCGCGTCCTGACGATGCAGCGCAACTGGATCGGGCGGAGCGAGGGCGCTTACGTTGACTTTCGCATAGAAGGCACGGATGAAAGTGTACGCATCTTTACGACGCGCATTGATACCATCTATGGCGCAAACGCCATCGTGCTCGCGGCAGAGCATCCGCTACTCGCCCGATTGCTGGAAGACTCGCCTTTAAAGACGGACGTGATGCAGTTTGTCGAGCGCGTCCGCGCGGAGATTCGCAATCGCACAACGCTCGCGGGCGAAGAGGAAGAGAAGGAGGGCGTCAACACCGGCCTTCAGGCGATTAATCCCTTTAGCGGCGAGAAGCTGCCCGTCTGGGTTGGCAACTACGTGTTGATGGAATACGGGACGGGCGCTGTTATGTCCGTCCCGGCGCATGACGAGCGCGATTTCGAGTTCGCGCAGAAATACACGCTGCCGATCAAGCAGGTCATCGCGCCCGTCACGCACGCCGAAGAGCCTGCGGGGTTCGCGCCCGAACTCGGAGTGGACCAGTCAACGGAGATGCAGCAGGCCACGACGGATTACGGCGTGCTCGTCAACTCCGGCGAGTGGAGCGGAAAGCTTTCCGAGGAAGCCAAGCGAGAGATGGCACGCTTTGCCGCCAAGCAGGGTTTTGGCGAAGAGGCCGTGACCTATCGCCTGCGCGATTGGGGTATCTCGCGCCAACGTTTCTGGGGTTCGCCCATCCCCGTCGTCTACTGCGAAAAGTGCGGCGTCGTGCCCGTGCCTGAAAAGGACCTGCCGGTCAGGCTGCCGGAGCGCGCAGAGTTTACAGGAACGGGCGAATCGCCGCTCGCGGGTGTGCCGGAGTTCGTCAAGACAAGCTGCCCTAAGTGCACAGGCCCGGCCCGGCGCGAGACAGACACGATGGATACGTTTGTCGATTCGTCCTGGTATTTCTTCCGCTACTGCGACCCGCATCAGGAAGGCGCGCCGTTCGATAAGGAACAAATCGCCTACTGGACGCCCGTCGAGCAGTACATCGGCGGGATAGACCACGCCGTTATGCATCTGCTCTACACGCGTTTCTGGACCAAGATGATGAGGGACATCGGGCTGGTCCAGTTTAACGAACCGGTCAAGAGTCTGATGACGCAGGGCATGGTGACGAACCTCGTCGAAGGCACGAACGAGTGGAAGCGCATGTCCAAGAGTTTGGGCAACGGCGTGGACCCGGACGAGATGATCGCGACTTACGGCGCAGATGCCGTGCGTCTCTTCATACTCTTCGCAGCGCCGCCGGAGAATGAGCTGCGCTGGCAGGAGACGGGCATCGAGGGTGCCGTGCGTTTCCTGCGCCGCGTCTATGCTTTGGTCCAACGCTGGCGCGAGCCTTTGGCCGTGGTCCAGACAGCGGAGCCGGGGATGGCAGAGTTGACGGCGGCGGCGCGCGCGCTGCGTCGCAAGACGCACCAGACGATTAAACGTGTAACGCAGGATTTTGAAGAGATGCATTTCAATACCAGCGTCGCGGCCCTGATGGAGCTGGCAAACGCGCTCGGCGATTTCAAGGTCGAGCCGGAGACGGCGCGGCCTTCGGATGTTTTCGTCCTGCGCGAAGCTTTGGAAGCCTTAACGGTTATGCTCGCGCCCTTCGCCCCGCACATCGCGGAAGAGATGTGGGAGGGACTGGGCCACGCGGAGGGGCTGCTGGGGAGCGCGAAGTGGCCGCGTGCGATTGAAGAGCTGGCGCAGCGGGAAGAGCTGGAGATTCCTGTGCAGGTCAACGGCAAGCTCCGCTCGCGTATATGTGTTGCGCCCGATGTGGCCGAAGAAGAGCTGCGCGCGGCGGCGCTCGCGGATGAAAGGGTGAGGAGCTTTCTGGACGGTCATGAAGTGGTCAAGGTGGTCGTCGTCCCGCAGCGCCTCGTCAACGTCGTCGTGCGGGCCAAATAGACTGGCCGCCTCTCATGATTTCCCATCCCTCGCGTCTTCGCTTTGAGACGGTTAGCCTCAAAGCGAAGACGTGAGGGCGCGAATCGTTTCTCAAGTTTGAGAAGCTACGCCTTCGCGGGTTATCCCGAATAAGATATGAAAACCTTTTGGTCCAGCTTCTCGCGATGGTGCGCCGGAATACTCCCGGGCGCTCTCGTCTTGATGCTCTTTGCTGTCTCTCAAGGACAGCAGAAGGAAGAGAAGTTTCGAGTAGCTACCGGACCAACGAGACGTGTGCTCGTTATCTCGCTCGATGGGCTGGATGCGGGCTACTTGCAGAAGCGCGACGCTTACGCTCTGAAGATTCCCACGCTACGTCGCCTGATGGCGGCGGGCGCGATGGCGCGCGGCGTCACGTCCGTCTATCCTTCTGTGACTTATCCGGCGCACACCTCAATCGTGACCGGCGCATTCCCCGCCAGGCATGGCATCAACGCCAACGAGCTTTTCGAGCCGCCCGATGCGACGCAGACCGGCGCGTGGCACTGGTTCGCGCGAGAGATACGAGTGGAAACACTGTGGGACGCGGCGGCGCGCAAGGGCTTGAAGGTTGGGATGGTCTCGTGGCCCGTAGGGGGCGGCGCGGGCGATTACAACGTGCCGGAGATTCTGGCCTTCGGTAAGCCCCTGCCGGAAACGCTTGCGTTGATGAAGGCCAACCAGCGCCCGCGCGGGTTGATCGAAGAGGTTGAAAAGAGCGACCCGCAGCTTTATCGCCGCGCGAGCAAAGACGAGCAGGACGACATGCGTACTCGCTTTGCCGAGTATATCATCGCAGAGAAGCGACCCGCGGTGATGCTGGTCCACCTTTTCGACCTGGACCATTTTCAACATGACTACGGCCCGTTGACGCCGGAAGCCTTTGCCATGCTGGAAAAGTCTGACGCTTACGTGGCGCATCTTCTCGCCGCAGCCGAGCGCGCAGGCACGCTCAGCGAGACAGCCGTCTTTATCGTCAGCGACCACGGCTTTCTGCCCGTCTCAAGGCAGGTCCATCCGGGCGTCATACTGGCCCGCGCAGGACTCATACGGCTCAGAGAAGAGCGGAACGACGAGGGGCGTGTGCGTGCGGCTGTGACGGATTGGCACGCGTTTCCGGTCATCACGGGCGGGTCTTGCGCTATCATCCTGCGCGACCCGCTTGATCGTGAGACGCTCAAAAAGGTTCGCCAGCTCTTTCGACCGTCGCGCTCCAGCGCTGACGCGCAGGCCCTGGAAAGGGAGACGGGCATCCGGCGTATGCTGGAGGCGAAGGAGATACGTGCGCTCGGTGCTGACCCGAAAGCGGCCCTCATGCTCGAAGCAGCCGACGGCTATAGCTTTGGCAAAAACCTGACGGGTCGAATCATCACGGCCAACGAGCAACGCGGCCAGCACGGTTATCTTCCGACGCGGCCCGGTTATGATGCTTCCTTCGTCGCATCGGGCGCGGGCATCACGCGGCGCGGCGACCTGGGCCGTATACGCATGATTGATATTGGTCCAACCATCGCGGCCACGCTAGGGCTTCAGCTCGGCGCGGCTGAGGGAAGAGTTTTGCAAGTGAGATAACTTTCGGGCGTTCATTCGGGCGTGCAGCTCTGTGGGAGGGACTAAAGGGAGGGCAGCGTCTAAGTTGATGTCCGGCTTTGAAATACCATGATGATGCTGAAGGGCGGGCGCTCTTGCTTGAAGGAGAGAGAGCCGTTAAAATCAATCAGCGCGTTCGAGATGTGTGTTGATGCGTGCGCTCCAGGGCGCTCGCTTTGCTGTCCGAGCGCGGAGCGCGGGATTGCCGTATCTCAGTGATAGTAGATTAAGCTTGAGTAGCTACTGAAGAGATAACAGGGCCGCCCTCGGATTCATCTTCCGCCTTCGTCAAAACCTGTTACGGGCCGCCCCTGGATCGAGCCGATAAATGAAAGAATGTCCAGTTTGTCGCCAGTGTTTCCCGGATGACGTGAATCATTGTCCGAATGACGGCGACACCACAACCTACTCGATTCCCGGCGAGCCAATCCTCGATGGTCGCTATCAACTGGAAAGGCGACTCGGTCATGGCGGGATGGGCGTGGTCTTTCAGGCGCGCCACATCTTCCTCAAATCACAACACGCCATCAAGGTTATTCTGCCCGATCTGGTCGGCAACGACCCTATGCTCGTGACGCGTTTTCGCCAGGAGGCGATGGCCGCCGCGGCCATTCATCACACAAACATTATAGCCGTCACGGATTTCGGCGTGGTTAACGGCAAGATGCCTTTCCTCGTTATGGAATATGTTCAGGGGCGCTCGCTTCATGACATTCTGGCGGAGGAAAAAAGGTTCTCGCCGCGCCGTGCCTTAGAGTTTATGCAGGCCATCTGCGCTGGGATGAGCGCGGCCCACAGGCAGAACATCGTCCACCGCGACCTCAAACCGCTGAACATCATGGTCAAGGACCAGATGACCATCAGCGAAGGTCTCAAGATACTCGATTTCGGTCTGGCGAAGATCAAGTCGGGCGAGCTGCTCGGCTCTTTTGTGCAGGCGAAGACGAGCGGGCTGATGGGTTCGCCCTTCTACATG
>DASWMI010000103.1:0-17337 GCA_036399835.1 Pyrinomonadaceae bacterium
AGCTGCTCCGCATCGGCGAAGAGCTGGAAGCCTTCACGCTCAACATACGCGACGTGGTTAACTTCTCAGAGCAGGCAGAACTGACGGGAGACGAAGATAAGGCCGACGAATATCTCAAGTGGACGCTCGAAGGGATAGAGACTATACGCAAGCTCTACAGAGCCGGTCTCAAAGAGTGGGAGAAGCTGCGCGCCGAGCAGAAAGTTTCTCGCGGGAAGAAGAGCAAAAAGCTGCTCCGCCTGAGACGCAAGGTCGCGCGTACTCGTCTTGAGATAGCGCAGGAGATAGGCCGCCTCAACATGACCGAGCGCGCGCGCCAGCGTCTCATCAATGCCATCCGGGCGGTCCAGAAAGAGGTCCGCGTCGCCGAGCGCGAGATAGATAATTACACCGAGAAGCTCAACCGCAAGCGCATCAAGCCCGAAGATGAAAAGGAGTACAAGCGCCACATCGCCGCCGCGAAAAAGAGGCTTCAGCAGATTGAAAGCGAATCCAACATCTCGCCGATTGAGATCAAGCGCTCGCTTCAGTCTATCATCATCGGCGAACAGCAGACGGGCCAGGCCAAGCGCGAGCTAATCGAAGCCAACCTGCGCCTGGTCGTCTCCATCGCCAAGAAATATACGAATCGCGGCTTGCAGTTTCTGGACCTCATCCAGGAAGGCAACATCGGGTTGATGAAGGCTGTGGACAAGTTCGAGTGGAGACGCGGTTACAAGTTTTCGACCTACGCGACATGGTGGATACGACAGGCCATCACGAGGGCCATCGCTGACCAGGCTCGCACTATTCGTATCCCTGTCCACATGATCGAGACCATCAATAAGCTGATACGCACTTCGCGCGCGCTGGTCCAGGAATTGGGCCGCGAGCCGACGAGCGAAGAGATTGCCAGGAAGATGGACATCCCCGTCTCGAAGGTGCGCAAGGTGCTCAAGATTGCGCAGGAGCCTATCTCCCTGGAGACGCCCATCGGCGAGGAAGAGGATTCGCATCTAGGCGATTTCATCGAAGACAAGTCCATCCTTAACCCTGCGGATGCCGTTGTCGCGGCCAACCTGCGCGAGATTACGGATGAAGTCCTGGCGACGCTCACGCCGCGCGAAGAGAAGGTCATCAAGATGCGTTTCGGCCTCGGCTCATCCGGCTCTGAACACACGCTCGAAGAGGTGGGCCAGCATTTCGCGGTCACGCGCGAGCGCATACGACAGATTGAAGCCAAGGCGCTGCGCAAGCTACGCCATCCTTCACGCTCACGCAAGCTCAAGGCATTTCTCGAAAGCGTCCAGCGATAGCCGAAGACGGCACACATCAATCAGACGTGCGCTCTGGACCGGAAAATGACACGCGTCGTTTTCCGGTCCTCTTTTTTTTGCGTTTGAAGATGAAGGCTTTACTGTCCGGAGAAGAGCTGTGTGCTCTTGACCGTGTGGTCGAAATCGTAGTCGTAGGTATAACCCGGAAAGGTGATGGGACGTTTGAAACTGACTCTGGCCTGAACGCGCCCGTTGACCTGCTCGACCGTAATCGCGGCATTGGGCGGGACGCCGAACTCCTTGCCGTCCGATGCTAATTGAGCCTTTAACTTTTCAGTGGTCCAACCGGAGCCTGCCGCCTTGTCCACGCTGGTCTGCATCAAATCTTTGTAGAGATATGCGTTATAGGCGACGGGTATGTACTGATAACCGATGTAGGCCACGGCTGCGACCAGAACTATAATAATCAGGAAATTGAGGCGCGCCCCGCCATGCTCTGATAATCTGTCGGCGCGGCCCAATCCGCCGGATGCTTTCATGCTGGTCCTCACCTCGTTCTTCAGTTTTAAAGAATTTACTGCCGCAGACCCGCGCGAAGAGAGGCGCGCAGAAGTCTCTCTGTGATTTCCCTGCCGTCAACAATCACGGCGCGCCCGATGCGCTCCAGCAGTACCCACTTGAGCTGGCCGCCGATGCTCTTTTTATCGTGCGTGAGCGCGGCTCTAATCGCCGCCTGGTCCAGATCGTCCGCGCGCGGCAAGCGCCCCGTAGAGCTGACAGCCTCGCGCAGCAATTCTAACTCTGAAGCATCCAGCATGCCTAGTCTTTTTGAAATCTCTCCGGCGACAAGCATCCCCTGTCCGACGGCTTCGCCGTGCCGGAAGCGACGATAATTCGTGACGCTTTCCAGCGCATGCGCGACGGTGTGACCGAAGTTGAGGATGCGGCGCGAGCGATGGTCCAGGCGAGCCAGGCTCTCTTGCTCATCTCCCGCGACGATTCCCGCTTTAAAGGCGCAATGCGCAGCGATGAGCCGTTCGATCCGGGTCGAAGACGAAGCTCTCTCTACGGCGGATGGGCTACTGAGGAAAGCGCACGTTTGGTCGAAGAGCTTGCGACTGCCCGCCGCGCCCTGCTTGACGGCTTCGCACCATCCGGCGGTCAGCTCGCGCCGGGGCAGAGTTTGCAGCGTGTCAGTATCGATGAGGACGGCGCGCGGTTGATGAAAAGCGCCGATGAGGTTTTTTCCGGCAGCAGTATTGACAGCCGTCTTGCCGCCGACAGAGGCATCTATCTGCGCGAGCAGCGTGGTCGGAGCCTGTATAAAAGCTATCCCGCGCAGGTAAACAGCCGCCGCGAAGCCCGCCAGGTCGCCAACCACCCCGCCGCCGAGCGCGACAACGGCATCGCTTCTTTCCAATCTACAACGCGAGAGAAATTCCAGCGCGCCTTCCAGAGTGCCGAGCGATTTATGGCTTTCGCCGTCAGGCATGAGCCAGTGTTTGACCGAGAAACCCTCGCGGCGCAGGCTCTCTCGCGCGCGCTCGCCGTAGAGCTTGAAGACTTTCGGATTGGAGATGAGGGCAATGCTGCGCGCGCGCGGGTCAAGGCTCTGGCGTGACTGAGCACCAAGCTGGTCCAGCAACGACGCTCCGACCTTGATCTCGTAGTTTGATGGCCGCGCCCTGAGGCGCACGCGCACACGCTGCAAGCTCTCTCCTCAAGTTCCGTTCATTGCTTCAATCAAAGTTTCGGCCAGCAGCTCGAAGCTGATCTCGCCAAAGCCTATCAGCCGCGCCAACTCTTCCACATTATAGCGTGAGGCGGTATTCCAGAGGTCTATCAATTCATCACCGGCCTTGTGCGAGGCCCACCAGCGACGACCGTAGCGAGTGCGCAGATACTCGCGCAGCCCTGCCTCGAAAGCCAGCGCGCGCAGGTAAGCCGCCGCGTAGAATCCGTCATCAACATCCGAGAGGTAGAGGCTGGACGTGCGGCGAAAGCCCGTCGCATCTGTGAGCAAGGAAGCGTAGGTCTCGGCTAATTGCGCTGAGCGCATGCTGGCAGCGTCGTGCAGAGAGATTTCATAAGCGAGCTTTGCGCAGAGACGCCTGACCTGGTGCGTCGTCACGATTGCCAGGTCGCGCACAATCGCACGCGCACGCTCTGGACCAGCGCCCGGCCTGTACTCTATGAGCCAGCCCGCATCCAGCAAGAGATGGTTGAAGAGGAAGGCATAGCTTTCCGTCGTTGATTGGTCCGGCGCATAGATGAATTCCGGGTGCTGCTTGAAAAGCTCACGCGAGCACCAGGCGAAATGCTGCGCGTGCCCTCCTTCATGAAAAAGCGCCGTGTAGTCATACGGCCCTCCGACGGGAGCCAGCAAGAGCCGCACATCGTCCGGCGGCTGTATACGGAAACAGGCCGCGCGCGGATTCTTATGAGGTCGCGGCTCATCATCAATGCGTACATTCTGCTGGCGCTCGACGCGTATTCCAAGGCCCTTCATGGCCGAGGCGTAAGTCTTGAGCGCCTCATCGGCGGGAAAGAATTGGTCCAGCCGCGAGAGGCGCTGGAAGTAGTAGAAATCCGCGTAATCCGCATCGGCGGGCGCAACACCCGGCAGGTCGCGCTCAATCGCACGGGCCAGCGCGGAGGTGTAAGCATCTTGTGTGCTCTCAAGAAAAGCGTTTGTCGAATGGACCAGCTTCTCGTGGTCCGTCCCCGTTATCTCCGCGAAGAGCTGGCGGTATGAATCGAATCCGAGAGTGCGCGCCGATTCATGAAAAGACTCGAAGCGCGCAGCTCGCAGATCATTACACTCTGCAAGCGTTTCGCTCCAGCGCGCGGCGAGCTGGCGGCGACGTGCGGCCAGCGGCTCGTTAGCGAGCAGCCGCGGAACACCGCTCGGCGGCAGGCCCATGCCATCCCAGTTGACGCGCAGGGCAGCCTCGCAGCGTGCGCGCTCCTCTGTTAATTCTCTGGCGCGATGGTCCAGGTAGGCTATACAGGCCAAGCCATAAAGGGCGTGCAAGCCTGCGCGTTCGGTCTCAAGATGTGCGTTTGTTTCGTCGCGGGCGGTCTTGAGTTCCTCTATCGCTTCAAGCGTAAAGAGGTCGCCGTAACGTTCGTAGATGTGTTCCGTGCGCAGTTCAGGCTCGAAACCCGCGCGGTGCTGGTAATGCGCCAGCTCGATGGCGGAGCTATAGGCCGCAAAATCCTGGCGATAGTCGCTGAAATTCATGCGGTGAGGGGCTGCCTCGTGCCCATAAAATCGCAAATCTCAATGTGGAGTTCGCGCGGAAACAACGCGTGGCAGGGATTCTAGCATGACGCGGCGCTCGGTTGCGAAGGATGAGAGCCGTGGACGAGCCGCTGGTCCAGAAAAAATTAAAGGGGCGCAGCAACGTGGGAGTGTGCTGCGCCCCATATAATAGTGGTTACTGTCCTCACCCCAGCAACCACCCGAGACGGAGGATTCACCAACCGTCTCTCTTGCCCCACAATATACATCGCAACGGGCATGCCGTGCAAGCCGGAATTCTGCGCGCTACCGGGGGACGGATTTTCTCTACGGCTTTCGCAGACTGTCGCTGGCGGGCGACAAATTGGACCCATGAAAAGAGCGCGGCGAGGTGTAAGTTTTACATCACAGCGGGTGTAGATTTTTCAGCTTTAGGCCATCCGGTTTTCGTTTCAGGCTTCGCCCAACTCCTCTTTGATAACCGATGCCAGCCTGTCCGCGTAGTGCTCTATCTCTTCCTGTCGCTCGCCTTCGATCATGATGCGGGCGAGGGCTTCGGTCCCGGAGTAGCGCAGGAGTAGACGGCCACGCTCGCCAAGCTGAGCCAGCGTCTCGCGCTTGGCCTGCGCGACGGCCTCAAGCTCTTCAAAGGGTCGCTTTTCGCGCACGCGCACGTTGACGAGCACCTGCGGGTAACGCTCGAACCCGTGCGTCAGTGCGGACAGCTTCGCTCTCTTTTCCCGCATCGCGCGCAGCAGGCAGATGGTCGTCATCATGCCGTCTCCGGCGCGGCTCAAGTGCGGGAAGATAATGTGGCCGGACTGCTCTCCGCCCAGCGCAGCACCCGTGCGCAGCAATTCGTCAAGGACAAACTTATCGCCGACATCCGTGCGCGCAAGCTTGAGGTCGAGCGAGCGCAGTGCTATCTCCAACCCTAGATTGCTCATCACTGTGGCGACCACCAGAGCGCCCGGCAGCCGCCCCTTCTCTTGAAGATATTGCGCCATCACCCAGAGCGTAGCATCGCCGTCAACGAACTCTCCATGCTCGTCAATAAAAAGCGCACGGTCCGCATCGCCATCATAAGCCACGCCCAGATCGGCACGCTCCGCCAGAACTTTTTCGCGCAGCGATTCTATGTGAAGCGACCCGCAATCGCGGTTAATGTTGCGTCCGTCCGGACTATTATTAATGGCGACGACGCTCGCTCCGAGCCGTTCAAAGAGCGCGGGCGCAAGCTTTGAAGCCGCGCCGTTGGCGCAATCAATAACCATCCGCAGCCCTTCAAGTGAAAGCCCTCCGGCTATCTCTTCGGCCAGATAATTCAGATAGAGCGTGGCAAGTCGCCCGTCCGCTTGATGGCCGGAAAGCTCTTCCGGAGATGATGACGCAGACCGCGTGTTTTCCAGATCAACGCCAGCTTCTATTTGCTGTTGAGCTGCGGCGGCGATGTCAGCTTCGATCAATCGCTCTGTCGCCTCGTCCAGCTTGTGCCCGGAAGGAGCGAAGATTTTGATCCCGTTGTCCTGATAAGGATTGTGCGAGGCTGAGATGACGACGCCGGCATCTGCCGGGAGCGTGCGCGCCAAGTATGCGACGCCCGGTGTCGTGATCACGCCAGCCGATTCAATCTGCGCGCCAGCCTCGCTCGCACCATCTATCAGCGCACGTTCGATCCACTCGCCTGATTCGCGCGTGTCGCGCCCCAGAATAATGCGCACGGCCCTCTGCTGGTCCACCTCGCCCAGACGCGCGGCCAGGTGCCGCGCCAGCGAGCGCCCCGTCACGCGCACCGTCGCCGCGTCAAGCGGAAAGCGTCCGGCCTCGCCGCGCATTCCGTCTGTCCCGAAAAGTTTTTTCATAAAGCAATAGTTAATCGGCATTAACCAGATGAAAAGCTGTTTCTAAAGGCGATTGGCTTTATCTGATAATCGAAAAGCCTGTGGGTCTGATGGAGCGCAGCTCGATTTGCGCCTGCATACCTTCGGGGAGGACCAGTCGCGGGGTGATCGAGCCGTCCGGCGCGGCGTCCAGCTCAATCCTGACGTTTTCGGGACGAAGCTGCTCCATCAAAGAGCGTGGACCAAAGAGCGTGACGCTGGCCGTAGAGGGGCGAGCCTGCGCGCCGTCCGCCGTCTGGACCAATACGCCTGCGAAGCTCTTCTCAACGCGTTTTTCTCCGATTTCCAGCGTGACGCTGACGGAAGGAATCAGCAGGTCAACTTTCGGGTCGGCGATATCTATCGCGGCCTGCGGCGCGTTGTAGCTCTCTTTCAATCCTTCCAGCCGGATGGTTTCAGTCAAAGCTTTCTGCAGGGCGTTGACGTGGCTCGCAGGACCGCGCACCCTGACTTTGCTCGGCGCCAGGTTTACACCGCGCAGCTCATAGCCTTCTGGCAGATTCCCTTCGAGCCGCGCTTCGACCTCGACCTCTCGCTCTATGCGCGGCTCTAGCCGCATCGCGACAGCGCCCGGCTCCACATCGTCTACGCGCACGCTCTGCGGCAGGTCCAGTTTGATGCGATTGGTCAACTGTACGACGCGCTCGCCCGGCTTAAAGTCCGTGACATCAATCGTCGCCAACAGATCGCGTGCATTGAGCCTGTCTATCTCATGCTTGCTGCCCGTCAGTGTCACTTCGACTTCGCGCGGAGGGTCGTTGCTAATCTCCATTCCGCCGGGGACGATAAAGCTGAGCTGGACGCCGCGAAAATGTCTGGTCGTGGGCGCGCGCTGTCCGGTCACGCCGAGCCAGAGGCCCAGAGTGATGGCGAGCGCCAGCAGCTTTAGATTCCAGTCCTCTATGAAAATCTCGCGCAGCCAGCGCTTCATCTGGCGCGGGATACGGCTCGACCCTTCATCTATTTCACGAATCGGCATGGGCGGACCTGGAATTTGCGATTTTTGATTTTAGATTTTTGATTGACGAAAGAGCATTAGAGCGATGATTCGTTTTCAATCAAAAATCGCAATTCTAAAATCAGGTTGAGACTATCTCTTCCGTCTCGGCCTCGGCGTCGGCGGCCTGCTTGTCCGGCCCGCGCGCAGGCGCAGAGCGCGGGACTTCGAGCGCCTGAAAGATGGAGGCGCGCAGTTTCGTGGCATCCAGCCCGCGCCTGATCTGCCCACCCTGGACAAAGGAGATTAGCCCCGTCTCTTCAGAGACGACGACGGCCACGGCGTCCGTGTCTTCCGTGATGCCTATGGCCGCGCGATGGCGCGTGCCGAGGTCTTTCGAGAGACGCGGATTCAAAGTGAGCGGCAGGAAGCATGCGGCGGCGGCGACTCGGTGGCGGCGTATGACAACCGCGCCGTCATGGAGCGGGGTCGCCGGATTAAAGATGGTCACGAGCAGGTCGTAGCTCAGCTCGGCTTCGAGCTTGACGCCGCCGTCCACCACGTTCTTGAGGCCGACGCCGCGCTCTATGACGATGAGCGCGCCCGTCTTGGTCGAAGCCAGGGTCGTAGCGGCAAGCACGATTTCGTCATAAACGCCTTCGCCGAACTGTCCTCTATGACGGCGCGCGAAGGGCATCCGCACCCGATTGCCAAAGGAGATGAGCGCCTGCCTGATCTCGGATTGAAAGAGCACGATGATTGCCACGCCGATATAGAGTAGAGCGCCGCGCAGGACGAATTCGAGCGTCGCTAAATCCTGGTTGACCGCCAGCCAGTAAAGGAGCGCGAAAGCTGCGATGGCCGCAGCCATCGGCGCGGCGCGTGTCCCACGCACCAGCTTCAAGACCGCATACACGATGAGAAAGACCAGCGCGATGTCCGCCAGATTGCGCGGCTCGCCAAGCCTTCCAAGATATTCGCGATATGGCAGTAGCAGAAGCATTCCTCTTATTTGCGATTTTAGATTTTAGATTTTAGATTGAGGAAGAATGCCGGAGTAATTCTTTGTTCTTCAATCAAAAATCGCAAATCTAAAATCCTCTTTATCCGATGTGCTGCGGGATAGGGTCCGGCTTGGCGCTTTCGCTTTCGCGCGCGGCCTCCAGAAAAATCTCATAAACTTTTGGCTCGGCCTGCTTAATCATCTTCTCAACTTCGCAGATGGTCTCTTCAATCTGGTCTGTCGTGAGATCGTTGCGCAGGTTGATGTGCGCGTTAATGAGAATCTGTTTGGGGGAGAGATGCATGGTCAGCAGCTCTATAATCTCGACCACGTTCGGGTGCTCGATGATGGCGCTGCGTATGCGTTCCAACGTGCGCGGCGTGGCGGCTTCGCCGAGCAGCAGCCCGCGCGAGGAGCGCGCCAGCGCAAATGCCACGAAGGCCAGCACGACGCCGATAGCCATCGAAGATAGCCCGTCCCAGTAAGCGCCGCCGCCCGGCCCAGTGTGCCTGTCTGTCAGGTAGATGCCGATGGCCGCGATGACGATGCCGACCAGCGCCGCCGCATCTTCAAAGATCACTGTCTTGGCCGTGGGGTCTTTCGACTCGCGCAGGTATTCACGAAACGACAGCCCCTCGTGATGCGCTTCCCTGGCCTCCTGTTGAATCGCCAGCGCGATGGACGCGGATTCGAGCACGAAGGAGATGCCGAGTACCCAGTAGGCCCAGTTCAAATGCTCGGGCGCGTGCGGGTGCGAGAGCTTCTGATAGCCTTCGTAAAGCGCGTAGGTCGCGCCCACGCCAAAGATAAAGATCGCCGCGATAAAGGACCAGAAAAAGCGTTCCTTGCCGTGGCCGAAGGGATGTTTATCCGAGGGCGGGCGTTTGTAAAAGCGCAGGCCCAGAAGCAGGAAGACCTGATTGGTCGTATCGGCTACGGAGTGCAACGCTTCGGCCATCATGCCCGAAGAACCCGAGTGAAAAGCCGCCCAAAACTTCATGATCGAGATGACCCCGTTGGCAAAGAGCGCGCCCAGCACTGCCCACATTAACCGTCTCCTTCAACCTTCAGAAATTGAAGCTCCGCTTGGATTATGGGGCAAACAAGAGTGCAAAGCAAAGGAGCGGGAGAGCGAAGCGTTGAGGGATGAAGAAGAATCGAGCGATTGATTGATTAACTCAAGCGGCGATTGAACGTTTTGTTGATTGATTCAATCGGGCAATGAATAAATGAATCAACAATTCAACTCTCATTCCTTCCTTTTGACTGTTCCGCGTTGAAGAAAGCCTATGATTTCTCCTGCGTGGTTGATGACGGCGAGAGAGCCTACGCCGTTGCGGCGCATGAGCTGGTCGGCGCGCTCCATCGTGGTTGAGGGGTCAACGAAAAAGAGCGGGTCAACGGGTCGCATCACGTCGCGTGCGCGCGTCGAATGCCAACGCTCGCGCGGCAGCTCCTTGACATCCTCAAGCGCGAGGATGCCGTGCAGCCTTTGATTCCGGGCCACAGGAAAACTGGTCTGGCGATGCATCGGCAGAATTGAATCCACCAGCTTGCTGATGAGCACATCAGGCTCAAGCATGACGGGCGTCGTCATGACATCGCCGACGGTAATCTCTTTGGCTGTGCGCGCGTGCTTGACGACGCGGTAGGCTGCGTCGAGCAGGAAGAGTCCGACGAGGACGGACCAGAGCCCCGTCAAGCGCGCAAAAGTCGCAGCCATGTAGAGGCCAAAGACGACGAGCGTTCCGGCAATCAGGATGCCGCAGACGCCGGCGATGCGCGTCGCTTCGAGCATGTTACCACGCGTGCGCCAGATGGCCGCGCGCAGGACGCGACCACCATCAAGCGGGTAGCCCGGAAAGAGATTGAAGACGGCCAGCAGGATATTGCCTGAGCCGATGAAGGAGAAGAGCGCGACGGCGATGTTGTAATGCCAGAGCGTAGAGATGTAGGCCGCCAGATAAGCGAGCGCGCCGAAGATAAAACTTGCCGCTGGTCCAGCGATGGCAATATGAAATTCCGCGCGCGGGTTGTCGGCCTCGCGTCTCAAACGCGTAAAGCCGCCAAATGGGTGCAGGACTATCTCTTCAATCTCGATGCCTTCGGCGCGTCCCATGAGGGCGTGCGAAAGCTCGTGGCCGAAGATGGAAAAGAAGAGCGCGAGCGTTGTCAGGATGCCGAGAAACCATGACGTGAGAGCATCGAGCGGCGGCAGCGTCATCGTGCTAAAGCGATGCGGCCCGCGCTGCAAGGAGGCTGCAATCAACCAGACGCTCAGCGCGAAGACGACAAACCAGCGATAATCTATCCGCACGGGAATCCCGTACACACGCGCCACCAGGATTTGTCGTCTGAAGAAGCCCACGGAACAGTTTTCAATTTTGAGTTTTCAGTTTTCAGCCCGGAGTTTCCAGTTTTGAGTTCAGTTTTCAGTTGAGAGATGATGTGTCTTGGACTGAAAACCGAAAACTGCTTTTCAAATATTCGCTTCGGCGTCGGTCAGGGTTTGCGGCTCGGTGCGTGTCACGCGGCGCAGCAGGAGCGGCGCGTCAAAGAGTTGCGCCAGACCGCGGACGGTGGCAAAGCGCGGGTCTTCGGCGATGCTGACGGGCAAGCGTCTCTTCGTTCAGATACTCGGCCAGTCCTTCGAGCTGTGCGCCGCCGCCCGTCAAGATTAATCCGCGATCATAAATATCCGCCGCCACTTCGGGCTGCAACTCGGCGAGCGTATCCTTGACGGCCTGCGCAATCTTGCGTATCACGGGCTGCGCCACGACGTAAATTTCATCAACCTTGACTTCGGTCGCCTGCGGGCTGCCCGTCTGGACTTCGCGTCCCTTGACCGTCATCGTCAGCGTCGAATCCTGCGGCGGCGTGGCCGAACCCATCTCCAACTTGAGACGCTCAGCCGTGTTGGCCCCGATAGCCAATCCGTGATGACGGCGCAGGCGGTCAATAATCGCCGTATCAATATCGGAGCTTCCAGTGCGCTCTGCGTGCGCATGTATAATCGCGCCCTGTGCGACGACGGCGACGTTGGTTGTCGCGCCGCCGACATCGACGACGGCTGAGGCTCTCAGGTCTTCAATCGAAACGCCCGCGCCGATGGCCGCCGCGAGTCCTTCTTCGACCATGTAGACGCGGCCTATGTGCGCGTCCGCAGCAGCAGAGAGGAGCGCGCGCTGCTCAACCTGCGTGACGCCCGACAGCACGCTCATGACGGCGCGGCGGCTAAAATGAGAGATGCCGCTGCGCGCCTTGCGTACAAAGTAATCGAGCATGGCGCGCGTCCTCTCGAAATCTGCCACGACGCCGTCCACCATCGGCGCAATCAGGGAGACATCGCGCGCTTCGCGTCCCTGCATCTGCCGCGCCTCGCTCCCGACCGCCAGGACTTCGCCCGTTGCCTTGTTGACCGCCACAATCGAAGGCTCGTCAACCACCACGCCGCGTCCGAGCACGTTGATAATCGTGCTTGCGGACCCCATGTCTATCGCCATCGAGTCGGAGACCAGATTGCGTAGCGCGCTAAAGCCCATAAAGCTGCGCGTCTTTTTCATAAACGAGCTGGATGACATAAACACCTCGTAAACGCGTAAATCGTGAATCTTCAATAGCAAGGGCTGCTCTCTCTTGAAGATTCACGATTTCGGATTTACGTCTTTCATTGCTTTCCCTTGATCGAAGATGGCTGCCATTTCAGTCAACTCGGGTTAGCCGAGGCTCGCCAGATGCCAGAGGACTTCGTAGAGGGGAACGGGCTGGACGCGGTTCTTGACCATGATGGGGTCACGCGATTTCATCTGGTAACGGCTGCGCGCGGAGCGGACCGCAGCATCGCTCATCAGGATTTGCCCGGCCAGCGAGTTTGATTCGAGCCGCGCCGCCAGATTGACAGTATCGCCGATGGCCGTATATTCAGAGCGGCGGTCAGAGCCTATGTAGCCGACCGTCGCCTCGCCCGTGTGCAGCCCGATTCCGACGCCAATCTCGTTGTAGCCTTCGGCGCGCAGCTCTTCGTTGATGGTGATGATACGGCGCTGCATGGCGACGGCTGCGTTGAGCGCGTTGGTCGCATCGTCGGGCGTCACGGTCGGCGCGCCGAAGAGGGCCATCAGCCCGTCGCCGATGTATTTATCGAGCGTTCCGCCGTGCGCGAAGATGATGTCCGTCATCGCCGAAAAATATCTGTTGAGCAGATGCACGACCTGCTCGGGCTTGGCATTTTCCGAAAGCCGCGTAAAGCCGCGTATGTCTGCGAAGAGGACTGTGATGACCTGGTTGACGCCGCCGAGCTTGAAAGAGTTCGGATTCTCAAGCATCTGCTTGACGACATACTCCGGCAGAAAGCGACTATAGTTGGCCCGCGCCACTTCTTCACGCGCGAGCCTCTCGTGCGCGCGCACGTTCTCCACGGCGACGGCTGTCTGCGCGGCGACCGCAGAGATTAATTCCAGGTCGTCCGGCCTGAAGGAAGCGAAGGGGTCCAGGCGGTCCGCGTAGAGCGCGCCATGCACGCCCGATTCGGCCACGAGCGGCGCGCAGATGGTCGAGCGCACGCCCTGCGAAACGATGGAATCAACACCCGCGAACTGCTCGTCCGCGGCCACGTCCTGCGAGAGCAGCGCGACCTTCTCCTTCATCACCTTGCGCGTGATGGTCCGGCCAATAGTCAATTTCCGGGCGTGCGCTTCGAGCTTTTCATCACGCGCGCGAACGGCGACGGGCGTTAGCTCTACGTCCTCCTGCCCGTCCGTCATAGTGCTCTCTGTGAGGAGCGCGACGACGCGGTCCGCAGGAGTCACGCGAAAGATGATGTCCGTAGCCTTCTTGAAGATTGCGTCGAGATCGAAGTTTGAGCCGAGCGTCTTGCTCATCTCGTAAATCTGTTCGAGGATGTCCGCCTTGCGGCGCAGCGCTTCCATCTCTTTATCGCGCGTCGGGACGGCTGGACGCGCGCGGAGCACGGAGCTGATAACATCATTCTGCGAGATGAGAAGCTGCGTGTGGCCGAGCGGCTTATCATCGTAACGCACGTTGGTCGCGCGCTCTTCCTGCGGCTGCTCAAAGCGCAAGGTGCTCGCACCGATAGTGATGCGGTCGCCGTCCTTGAGCGGGCGTTCGTCAGACTGCTCGCCGTTGATAAAGACCTTGTTGGCGCTCCGGCGCAACTGCCCGTTGACGTTGACGCCATCCACGACGATAAAAGAGCCGTCCAGGCATTTGAGATGCGCGTGATGACGCGAAGCGCGAGGGTCGTCGAGCACGATGCAGTTATCAGGCGCGCGCCCGATGGTGCAGATAGACTGCGGGTCCAGTTTGTAATCCGATTGACGCCCGCTCGCGTCTATAATTTTCAGGACAGCCATAGCAATACAGGAAAACTCCTGCCACGGCGCTCTCTCTGGTCAGCGCCCGCTTATCTTTCAATGAGAAACGTTCACCGGCGCGGGCAGTGAACTCTAAGGATTTTACAGGCAAATGCCTTTTGAATCCTAACAGCACCGGACAACCGCTGACAACCTGAGATGAGTGGCCTTTATCAAACATCGCCACCGATTCAAGCTCTTTATCTGAAAATCAAATCGCGGTCGAAAGCCTTGTTCACGCCGAAAGTTTTGGTCCACATTTTCTCCCCGCTCCCTGGCTCGCGGCTTCTTTCTACTCGCCTTTGTGTTTGCCTCTCGTTCGTCTCTGCGCTGGCATAAGTTTTGGAAACCTTGACGCTCCGTCAGACCGCTTGTTACACTTTCGTAAGAATTTTGAAATGACCCGACGCATTCTCTGCGCGGCGCTCTTATCAAAACGGGTTTACCCCCAGACCTGTGCGTGCGGCGCAGTCTGATTTTTGTCATTCGATGGAGGTGCTATGGTGGGCTTTAAAGTCGGCCAGAAAGTTGTGTACCCTAATCATGGAATCGGAACCATCGAGCAGATCGAACAGAAGGAGATAGGCACCAGTTCACTTCCCTTCTACATGCTTCGTCTGGCTGCTACCAACACAGTGGTTATGGTCCCGGTCGCCAATGCCACGGAAGTTGGCCTTCGTGCTCCGATAACATCAGGTGAATGCGAGCTGCTCTTGAAACATCTGGCAGATGATTTTTCGTCTCCCGCTCACGATTGGAAAGATCGCTTTAAAGAGTTCTCTGAAAAGATGCGCACGGGCGACATTTTCGGCGTCGCCGACGTGCTCAAGAATCTCTCTTTCCTGAGCCAGTTCAAGCCGCTTTCATTCCGCGAGCAGCGAATGCTTGAACGCGCGCGTTATCTGGTTGTCTCCGAACTGGCAGCCGTCTGCCGCCAGCCCGAATGCAGCGTCGAATCACGTGTCGAACAGGCTCTCGCACGCGCCTGCGCCAAGCACGCCAGCCGCCCTGCACGCGCGCGCGCCGTCGGCGCAGCGGTCGGCCACTGACCGGCTGCAATCTTCCGCCCGAATCAATCTACAGGCCGCTCCACACGCTCGCCCGACCCCAGAGGGCGTCACGGGCAGCGTGCGCGATAAAATAGGTCTCGGAGTCTAGAGGCAGGAGAGTCCGAGAGTCAAAAGACAAAGACAAAGAAAGTCTTAATGCCTTTGACTCTCTGACTCTCGGACTCCGGACTCTTCTCGTGCTATAATTTCGGCGTTGTGATTTCCAATAAAACTTTGAGCTTTGAATATTTCCCCATCTTTAATTGCGATGGATGAACCTGGCAGTTATCTTCTTCTGGCTCTTTTCCTGGACGAGAGCGCCGCGCACGAATCTCTCAATCTCACGGGAGCTTTGCTCAAGCTGTTAGCCGTTTTCCTTCTGGTCGGAGCCAACGGATTCTTCGTCGGGTCGGAGTTTGCGCTTGTTTCCGTGCGCCGCGCCAAGCTCGAATCGCGCGCCGCCGCTGGCAGCCGGAGCGCCAGGGCTGCCTTAAACCTGCTCGACAATCCGACCATTTTTATCTCCGCCACGCAACTCGGCATCACGCTCGCTTCGCTCGCGCTCGGCTGGATCGGCGAGCCGACGGTCGCGGCGCTGCTGCTCCCGCTCGCCGAGCGCATCACCTCCGAAGGCAAGGCCGCTTACATAGCTCACGTCACGGCCATCGCCATCGCCTTCACACTCATCACGTACCTGCATATCGTGCTCGGCGAATTGATGCCCAAGATGTTTGCGATGGAGCGCGCGGAAACGCTGGCGCTGCTGGCCGCGCGCCCGCTCGCTCTGTTTGCCTGGACCTTTCAGGCTCCGATCTGGATTTTTAATAAGACCGGAACATTTCTGGGTCGGCTTCTGGGACTCAAATCATCGCTTGAGCACACGTCCGTTTACACCGAGCAGGAGTTGAAGCACCTGATAGATATTTCTCTTAAAAGCGGACACCTGCGTCCAGCCGAGCGCCGTTTGATTCACAGCGTCTTCGATTTTTCCGAGACGGTCGTGCGCGAAGCGATGGTCCCGCGCACGGAGATGGCCGCCATCCCCAACGATTGCTCGCTTGAAGATATTGCCAAAGCATTTCGCCAGCATGGTTATTCACGCCTGCCCGTCTATCGTGAATCGCTCGACGACATGCTCGGCTTCGTGCACAGCAAGGATGTCATGCCGTACCTGCTGCGCCCTGAAAAGTTTCGTCTTGAGCATGTCCTGCACAAACCCATGTATGTCGTTGACACGGCGCGGCTCGAAGACGTGCTCAAGCAGATGCAGAAGGAGAGAGTCCATTTTGGTTTCGTCGTGGATGAGCACGGCGGCATCGAAGGTATCATCACGCTCGAAGATTTGCTTGAAGAGATTGTCGGCGACCTTTCCGATAAGCACAACCCCGAAGTTGACGAGCAGGTGACGGAAGAGCGCGACGGCACTTACCTGCTCGACGGCGGCCTCGCGGTGCGCGACCTCAATCGCCGCCTGAGCCTCTCGCTGCCAGAATCCGAAGCCTACACGACCATCGCCGGATTCCTGATGAGCGCCGCCGGTCACGTCCTCCAACCCGGCGAAGTGGTCCAGCACGACGGACTGCTCTTTCGCGTCGAGCGCGTCGAGCGCCGGCGCATCCTCAGCGTGCGTCTGGAAAGAGCTGAAGCACGGGAAGAATCCGAGATGAACGCGGCAGGCAACGGTGCTGGCAGCCAGCATGAAGAGAAACAGAAGAAGTAAAAGATAATCCGGGCCGAAGAAAGCAAGCGGGCAGAATTCTTATCATCAACTGCATCCGAGGCCCTTTGCTCTGCTTCCCTTTTGCACGCTTCCCCTTTTTCCTCTCACTTGTTAAAGTTGCCGACACAGCAAATTTCCCATCGTCCGAAGAAGGGCAGGAGCCTATTTTAATGAGCCTGATTGAGCACGTACACGCGCGCGAGATTCTCGATTCGCGCGGCAACCCGACGCTCGAAGCCGAGGTCATCCTGACGACGGGCGCGGCTGGACGCGCCGCCGTCCCTTCGGGCGCTTCGACGGGCGAGCACGAGGCGGTCGAATTGCGCGACGGCGACAAGAAGCGTTATGGCGGCAAGGGCGTGCGCCGTGCCGTGCAGAATGTTAATGAGGAGATTGCTCGCGAGATTGAAGGACTGGACGCGCTGGACCAGGTCTTACTGGACCAGACCCTCATCGAGCTTGACGGGACAAAGAACAAATCCAGGCTCGGCGCTAACGCCCTGCTGGCCGTCTCGCTGGCGACGGCCCGCTCCGCCGCAGATTATGTCGGTCTTAATCTCTACAAATATCTGGGTGGTCCGGCGGCGCGCACGCTCCCCGTGCCGATGATGAATATACTCAACGGCGGCGCTCACGCAGACAATAACGTAGACTTTCAGGAGTTCATGATCGTCCCCGTCGGAGCGCGGAGCTTTAGTGAAGCCTTGCGTATGGGCGCGGAAGTTTTCCATGCGCTCAAGTCTGTCTTGAAGCAGAAGGGTTATGCGACGGGCGTCGGCGATGAGGGCGGCTTTGCGCCGAATCTGAAATCCAATGAAGAGGCTCTCGAGACGATTCTTGAAGCCGTGGCGCGTG
>DASWMI010000104.1:0-26703 GCA_036399835.1 Pyrinomonadaceae bacterium
CGAATCCTGACATGACGCCGCTCGTCATCCTCGTCAACAGCAACACGGCTTCCGCTTCGGAGATCGTGGCCGGGGCTGTGCAGGACCACGACCGCGGGCTGATTGTCGGCGAGACGAGCTTTGGCAAGGGGCTGGTCCAGAGCATTATCCCGCTCGATTACGGCGCGGGCCTGACGCTCACTTCTGCCAAGTATTTCACGCCTTCGGGTCGGCTCATCCAGCGCGACTATTCAAACGGCGGCTTTTACGACTATTACACGCGCGGCGGCTCGACACGGTTGGACCAGAAGAATGTCCAGCCCAATAAACCGAACGGGCCGGAAAGCAAGACAGACACGGGGCGGCCTGTCTACGGCGGCGGCGGCATCATGCCGGATGAGGCGGTCAAGCCGCGCACCATCAACGGCGCGCAGAACCGCCTACGCGACCCGCTCTTTTTCTTTACGCGCGAGCTGGTCAACGGGCGTATCGCGGGCCTCGATACTTACAAGGTACAGCGCGCCATAGAGTTCAACCACACGCTTGAAGCAACGGACTTTCCCATGTCGGACGCGCTCTTCAGGGCCTTTAAGGATTTCGTCGCCAAGTCGCCCTCATGGAGCAAACTCAATGGGCAACTGGACCAGAATCGTGAGTTCATTAACCTGCAATTACGCTATAACATCGTGATGGCAGCCTACGGCACTGTGACGGCTGTCCAGGTGCTCGTTAAAGATGACCCGCAGGTATCGAAAGCCGTAGAGGTCCTCCCGCGCGCACGAGAATTGGCGATGTCCGCCATGCGCAGCCGCACGCAACCCTAAGCGAAACGCGGCAGTGAAAGGAAAGGCAAAAGGCTCATTGAATCAATGATTCAATGAGCCTTTTGCTCAAGGTTGATAGTTTATGGCCGCCGCGTTTCTCTGCTTTTGATGACGCGCTCTGCCAAGCGTTTATCGTTTCCGCTATCCTCCGGTCTGGCTATGCGGTGCATCAACGGGCTTGGATTCGGGCGAGCCTTTCTGTCGCAGGAAGATTGTCAGGACCACCATCATGCCGATTGCCAGAAACTCGCTCTGCCAGTTTTGAAGAGATTCAAACCAGAAGCGCGAAGTTCCTAAATACTCTATGACGGAAACCTTCTGGCCGCCGTGCAACAGTTGCTCCTCGCTATACTCTCCGGCCCCGCCGACGGCATGAAGCACAAAAGAGATAAAGAAGAGCAGCAGGAAGGCCAGCGAGAGAGAGTTTTCGTAAAGCTTGAGGATGAAGCCACCACGGCGCACGGGCCAGGGAGTATCCTTTTTAAGATTCACTTTGCGCGGGTCGCGGTCAACCTCTTCCTTCTGGTCCAGCTTCTTGGATTCTGCGGAACCCTTCTGGTAGAGAAATGCGCTGAGGATGATAAAGGTGAACATCTGCAAGAATTCCGACTCCCAGTTTTCCATCGTGGCTTCAAGGAAATGGTCGCTGTGCAGATATTGAGCATAGCTGGTCGCCGCCAGCCCATGCTCCTTGCGGTCTTCGTTATCCTGCACATGGCCCACGACGGACTGGCCCACTAGAAAGGTCATGAAGAAGAGTCCGAAGAGGACTATGGAGAGACCGTTTTCACGAAGAATGCGTCGCATTGAAACCCCCTCTGCTTGAAAACTTTTATTCCTTCAAACTTTCCCGGCGAATTGCTGTGCGCGAACGGGCGGACCGCTTCTCTCAGCCTCGCCCGCAGCCTCTCGCTTCACTTGCTCTAAATCAAGCTCGGTCGAGGGAGTGGCGTTTGCCTTGAGCACAGTCTTCATCAACTCAAGCGCGTGCTCGTTCTCCTCAGGCGTGTTGGAAGCGAGACAATCGGCAGGGACATAGAGATGGAAGTCGCGCATGTAGGCATCGTTGGCCGTAAAGAGCACGCAGATGTTGCCGGCGAGACCCGTCAGGATGAGAGCTTTGGCCTGTAGGTAATCGAGCAGCGTGTCGAGCGTGGTGGAATAAAAGCCGGAATGCTTGGGTTTGAGGACGAAGTAATCGTCCTCTTGAGGTCTTAACAGCTCCGCGAGCGGTTTGCCGCAGACGCCTTCTTCGAGACAATGTTCGAGGAGCTTGTTGAAATCCGATTGCCACTTGCCGAAATTATCGTTGACGTAGATGGCAGGGATGCCAGCCTCGCGTGCGCGCTTCTTTAAAGCAGCAATCTTTTCCGCCATCGGCAGCGCGTACTTTAAAAGCTGCTCGCCGTGATCGAAATCGAGATCGTTAATCACGTCAATCAAGAGCAGCGCGACATCCGCCTTGTCCGGCACGTTGCCGTGTAAATCCTCGTTCTTCGCGGGCATTCTTTCAACCCTCCCTGTCTATTCGTTCGTCTCAAACTGAAAATCCAGTGTGACGGAACGCAAACGCGGATTCCGTCACACTGGATTAAGCTGCCGCCTCACATACATGCCGCCACATGGCTTTATGTTAACACGGAGCGGCGGGCTTAGGTCCAACTCAACTACGGCCCTCAAAAGCTTGCAAAGCTTTCGCCAGATGAATTTCTGGTCCACCAACGCTGAAGGTTAAGCCTTTGGCTCTTCGACCACGGCGAACTTGTTGCCGTAGAGGTCTTCAAAGACGGCCTGTATGCCCCAGGGCTGCTCCTTCGGCGTCTCGGAAAATTTGACGCCACGTGCGCTCAGTTCTTCATAAGTCTTCCGGCAGTCGTCCGTGCCGAAGGCCCAGGTCGGCAGCTTCCCGACGTGGTCCATCAAGTCCATCCCGAAGGCGTCGGCCTTCGCCAGAAAGATTTGCAGCTCCTTTTGCTGCGGGCAGGTGACGGTCAGCCAGCGATTGCCTGGACCAAAATTAACATCATCCATCTTTTCAAGCCCGAGCGTTTCCGTATAGTACTTGAGCGCCTCGTCCTGATCGCGCACCAGAATCGTGACGACTGAAAGCCTGGTCAACATAAATGTTCCACCTTTCTAAAGCTGAAAATTTTTAACTCGCGAGGTGTGAAATTGCCGCTTTTAAAGCCGCTCGCTCCGGATGCTCAGCGCGAGGACGGGTTGATTGATTCGTGCCCGTGAACGACGCGCCAGACGTTGCCCTGTTTGGCGTAGACGGAAGTCATCTTCGAGGTGTAGTTGACGGGCTGACCGCCCATGCTAATCATAAAGGATGCGTTATAGGTCAGGATGGCCGTGTCGCCGTAAACCTGCACGCGCGGGTTGTACATCTGAAAGTCATCGTACTTAAACTGCTCTGCGTACTTCTCGAATTTGGGTAGGAAGTTGGTCTTGGGGTCAGTTTCGAGATAAGGGTTCATCGGACCAAAATAGGTCGCATCATCCGCCATATAGTCCGCGTAAAAAGCCTTGTCCTTACGCTGCCATGCTTCGTGGGCGGCCTTTTCGCGCGCGATAATCTGGCTGGAGGCGGATTGCTGCGGCGGCGGGGTGTCTGCGTTGGCGCGTCTGACGGCAAAGACTATTAGCGAGCCGCAGAAGACTATAAAGAGAGACGCGATCAGGAAGAGATGTTTGATTTTCATGGATTCGGCTCCTTCTACTTTAAGGTGCGGCTGATTGGACCAGTGCCGCACGACACACATGATGCGAGGCTTCGATGCTTGCGGATTGTTCACCTTCGAGAAAGCGGTGAACAGCGTTTGATAACCAGTCAAGCTTTGGAAAAATTGAACGAGTAAAGCCTGCGTGCGAGGTAGTACGAATCCTTAAAGCTGGAATGAAAGGTGAGCCGTCGCGAACGATAACTCACCTTTCAAACCAATCCCCCTTGCTCTTTCCTTTCCATTTATAACGGAAGGGAAATCCCATGTGTTCTTTTTGATACTTACTCGGCTCTTAATGCTGTGCGAGCCATTCACTAAATATTTCCGACTCTTCCTTTTTGCCGCTCCAACGAGCGCGGTTCTTGCCCGTCAGCGCCAGGACCATGGCTTGATGCTGGCCCGCGCGGTCGCCCAGACGCTCGAAGTAGTTGTAGAGCCGGTCAATCTTCTGGACCGATTCACGCGCCGCTTCCACGGTCTTAAACGAAAGCACGTTGCGGAAGAAACGCGAGTACACGTTCTGTTCCTTGGCGGTCGTCGTGTAGAGATCGAAGTAGCCTGTAATCAGGCCCGCGTTCTGAAGGACCTGCGCGACATAAGAAGGACGCGCCGCGACCTTGCGTACAATCTGCGCGATGTCTGTCACACCGCTTTCGTAAAGCTCCATGATCTGCTCTTTCTTCGAGCGAGTCTCTGATGGAGCTTCTATCTCATAAGTGCTCTCGATGGAAACCTCTTCGGCAGACCCGGCAGCCTTTAGCAAAGGCTCGTCCGCGTACTCAAGCTCCAAAGTGAGCGGTCTTCCCTGTTCGATTATTTCCTCAGTCATCATCGCTTAACACCTCCCGGAGAGTAGGCCGTGAGTTGTGAGCAGTTAAAATCAATTTCTGTTTACTGCTCACAGCTCACCGCTCGCTTTCCTTAGCTCGCGCGGCGCATCTGGCCCGCTTCCTGTTGCAGACCGCCCTTCAGGTGGTCTATGAAGCTAGAGGCGGCGCGCTTTGAAAGCTCGTCCGTCTTGCAGCGCATGACCTGGCTGCACTCTTCATCCGGGTCAACGCCGACCTCGCGTGCGAGAGCGCGAATCATGCCGAGCTGCTTCGGCGTGACGAGGTCCGCCATGGATTTGGCAAGCGGGTCACGCGGGAACTGTCCGGGCTGGTGCGTGCCCTGCTTCTCTATGACTTCCGTTTCGCGCTGGTAAAGCTCGCGCGCGATGCCGAACTTGACCGCGGCGCGCTTCAGAGCATCGTGCTCGGCCTTCTTGATGCCCATCTCGCTCTCGGCTGTACCCGTGCCGACGCCCTCGCGTGTCACGCCGTCAATCGTGATGGCGGCTGTCACGGCAACGATGTCGCCAACTTGTACAACGCCTCTCACGGCGTGCTGCCAGGTCGGTGCGACACGGTCCAGAATGTCTGCGACCGCGTGCCACTCGACATATTCGACCATGTGCGTGTTGCCCTGGCGGTCGGTCCAGCCTTCGCGGGTCTTGATGACGTTCGGGTCCACCTGCTGCTTGAGAGCGCGCAAGGTGTTGTTGAAGGCGAGCGGAACGACGGATGCGACGGGTTCCGCTGCCAGTGCCTGATCCTGCGTCTCGAACTCTTCGGGACGTTCGGCGATTGCTGTTCTTTCCTGTTTCTTCATCATTTGCTCCTCTTTAATCGTGTGTTTCGCGAGCGAACGAACCTTTGAAACTTCCTCGGCCTCTTCAGCCTCAAAGGTCTCAGCCGTTTCGTTCTGCTCCCGTTCGGAGCGCACAGTGGCTGCGGGCGCTTTCGCGCTCTTGCGATTTGCGCGCTCCTCGGATGCGTCTGTAGTGTTTGTGTTGAGCCGTGCAGGAACTGCTGCCGTTGTGGCGGCTGCTTGCTGGGCGGCCTCCTCCGGCTGCGGCTTCTGCTGCTTTGTGACCGCCTCTGTATTCTTTGCCAGAAGCGAATGCTTGACCGCCAGAATGTGCTCACAGCGATAGCCTGGATCGCTCGCCGACTGCTCCTCGAATTCGAGGCAAGAGCAACGCACCTTGCCATGCTCGTCGCGCCAGACTTCATAGCTGGTCTTGCGACCTCGCAAAGTTGGCGTCGCCACGCGGAAACGGTCGCCTTCGCGTGTCACCAGGCCCATCGCGGCAATGCCCTGCGCGCGTTTGTCGCGCATGATAGCTTTTCTGTCTGTCGTCGTCGGCGTTGCAATATTTGCTGACATGGCTCTTGTCCTCCAAAAAACTCTTAGGCAGCCTTTTCGGCTGGCATCTCGCTCAGAGAGCTAAACGGCTGGACCGCTTGAGACTCGTGCTGCGCCGCAGCTCTTTCCTGTAAGCGGCGCTCCAAATCGACGATGCGGGCTTCCAATTCTTCGACGCGCCGACCCTGCCGGTTGAGCGTCTTGAACACGCTGTCGAATGTCTCCCAGATATATTCCGTGCTCACTTTTCTCTTGTTCCTCTCGCTGCTTTCCACAGATGTTAAATCCACCTGTTTCATACGTGAAACAGTGTACCACGGGTTTCGGTCTGTTGCAAGTATAAAACAAAGTCTTGCAACTAAAATTTTCTTGTGCTATCGTTTAGGTCGTGAAAGGGCGCGCAGGGGCATTTAAGCTCGCGTGCGTGCCGAAAAGGAGGCCATAAAATGGCGCAAAATGCTAAGAGTTTGGTCAATACTGGCGAGCTTGGGCGGGCTATCCGCCGCAAGCGTGAGGATTTAGGCTTGAGCCTGCGTGACGTGGCCGATGAAACAGGTGTTTCAGCTTCGACCCTCTCGCGGATAGAAAACGGGACGGGCAAGCCTGATGCGGACAATATCGCACGCCTCACGGCCTGGCTCAACGTTCCCATGGAGCGCATCATGGGCGGTCGCCAACTGGAAGGCGACGAGAACAAGCCCGTCGTCTATTTCCCGCAAGAGCCGACGCCACAGATCGTCGAGGCGCATCTGCGCGCCGACCGCAATCTGACGCCTGAAACGGCCTCGGCCCTCGCCGAGCTGTTCCGCGTCGCCTACGCACAGTTTAGCCATCCGGGCGAAGACACGCGCAAGCGTCGCAGGTAAGTTGAGGGGCGTGCGTAAAGACAAAAAAGGGTTTTGAGGTCTTCACCAGGGAAGGCGAATGGCCGCGTTGTAATCAGGCAGCGCGGCCATTTTTAGTTAACGAAGGGCGAGGTATAATCAGCCGCGTGGAAGAGAACGTTTTGCCGCCGACGCAGAAGGGAAGACAGTACGAGTTGCGCGCTCTGGGGCTGCGCGACTTTGCGGGCGTGCGCGGCGAGGAGCAGCTTGACCCGTTTGCGCTGGCCCAGTATGCGAAACTGATGGTGGTGGATTTCGAGATGATTCAGGGTTTGTCCGAGGAGGCTCGCGCGCATCTGTTGGGGAACGGCTCGAACGCCTGGAGCGGTGGGACGGCTTCGCGCCCGCTGCCGAATGGCTGGCGGCTCGTCATCCTAAACCCTACGCACGGCGCGCAGCGCAACAATGCGACCTTGATGGAAGAGGTCTGCCATGTCTTTCTGGGCCACAAGGCAAACCGGCTCGCCATCGTCGCGCAGAACAAGCAGGGCAAGACTGTCGCGCGTGATTATAATGAAGAGGATGAAGAGGCTGCTTATGCCGTCGGCGCGGCGGCGCTCGTGCCCTACGCCGCGCTGCGTCGCTTCGTCCTCAAGGGTAAGACCTCCAAAGAGATTGCGCAACACTTCAACGTCAGCCGTGACCTGGCCGAGTATCGGATCAAGGTCTCGCGGCTCTGGGATGAATACAAAAAGCGACACCCTGAAGAGTTGCGACAGCGTTACGAAATGGGCAACGGTCGCAACTTCACCAGGTAAAAGTCAAAAGGCAAAGCTCGCAAGCTCGACAAACTTTTGAGAGAGGTCTAAACCTAAACTTTCAATAAAAGCTTTCGCCTGCTGACTTTTACCTTCGGACTTTTTATCTTTTACCTTCCGGCCTTCTTCCTGCTACCTTTATGAAGCCGCTGCGTGAGCTGAGCGAAGAGATCAAGGCCCGCCTGGATTACCGCTGCTTTTATCATCGTTACTGTTCTGGACCAGCGCGCACGAGCAGTACACGTCTGCATGTCTCATGTCCCATCCCTTCACACGCGCACACGGGTAAGGGAAGTCCCAGCCTCTCGATTGATCTTGAACGCGGCCTCTTTCATTGTTTCTCGCGCGAAGAGGGTGGCGATGCGATCCGCTTTTACGAGTTGATGCATAACGTCTCATTTACGCGCGCGGTCGAGGCGCTGGCCGCAGAGTTGTGCATAGCTTCCGATGATGCGAAAAGCTCTCTGGCGAAACGCGCTTTACCGGATGCCAACGCCGCGGAGCAGGCTGAACCTCTCAAAGCAGAAAGGCTCTCGGTGCTGTGCCAGAGGTTTCTGGAAATCTGTCGCGCTGAAGAGCAGACCGAAGGGCAGCATTATCTGTCGCGCAGAGGGATTGATGGCGCGACGATTCAGCGCGCGGGCGTGACCTATTTCCCGCGCCGCGCATACAGGCGCGTGATGCGGCGCATGCTTGACGACTTTGCGCTCGAAGAGTTGCAGCAGAGCGGGCTATTTAACGCGCAGGCCCGCCTGACCTTTTACCTGCACCGACTGCTCTTTCCCTTTTACATCGAAGGCCAGCCGGTTTACTTGCAGGCACGCACGACGGCGGCGGGCGTCGAGCCGCGCTGGCACAACATGCGCGGCGGCGTGCCTTCACTTTACAATCTGGACGCGCTCGCAAATCTGTCGAGCGGCGAGACTGTCTATCTGGTTGAAGGCTTTACGGATACGCTAACGCTGATGGCTCACGGATTCGTGGCGGTCGGCTTAGTCGGCGCTGGCGGCCTCAAGGAAGAGTGGCTCGCGCCGCTCGCGCGCTTTCGGCTTGTCGCGGCGCTCGACCCGGACCAGGCGGGCGAGCGTGCCTTAACGCGCTACCGCGAAATGCTGGCCGCGCGTGGGATGCGACTGGCCCACATCACACTTCCATCTGATGTCAACGACTTTTTCCGCCAACATCCGGCTGCGCCCCTCGAACTCACTTTGTTGACGGAAACGGCTTTGGAAAAGCTGAAAGAGGAACAGGGCGGCGTCAACGCGGAATAAAAGGCTACTGGTCCAGCGGCCCTCTGATTCATCAAGTCAAAGAGCAAGTTCTTTAAGCTCACCATTCATCATCGCCCGTGTTCCTATTTCATCGTTTCTCTCTCTGCGGGTTATAATCATGCGAATCGCTGCCCGTGCCTGTTTGTGAGTTATAGATGATGGACGGCAGCACGGATAAGTAATGGCTGAACAGATAACAAGCGTGCCGGTTTCGCGTGCGAATCTTTCGCTCGTGGATAAGCTGCGCATGCTGCTCGACATCACGAAGAAGATCAGTCGCTCGCTAAATTTGCAGGAAGTCCTCAACCTGGTGATGGACACGCTCGACTCGCTGATCCCTTATGATGCGGCTGGCATCTACATTATTCATCGCGACCATAAACGCGTGCGTGAAGGCGTTCAGACGACGGAAGACTCTGTTTTTCGCGCGGAGGCCGTGCGCGGCTATGACATCGAAGAGCTAACCAGCCTGCAATTAAAGTTGGGCGAAGGTCTCATCGGCCATGTCGCCATGACGCGCGAGCCTTATATCTCCGCGGATGTCTCCAAAGAAGAGAGATATTTTAACGCGCGCAAGGAAACCTGCTCCGAGATGGTCGCGCCGATTATCTCGAACGATGAGGTGCTCGGTGTCTTTGACCTGGAGAGCGACAGGCTCAACGCTTACACCGAGGACGATCTGGAAGTGCTCATGCTGCTGGCCTCGCAGGTGGCGATCATCATCGAGAAGGTTATGCTCCACGAGCAGATGATTGAGAAGAAGCGGCTTGAAGGTCAGCTCGAAGTGGCGCGGCAGGTCCAGTTGGAGCTGCTGCCCGCGCGCGACCCTCAGCTCGAAGGGTTCGACATCTCGGCTTACAACTTTCCGACCGAAGAGGTCTCAGGCGATTACTACGACTGGGTGCGGATTTACGACGACCAGATCGGCCTGGTGATAGCGGATGTTTCGGGCAAGGGCGTTCCGGCGGCGCTCCTCATGGCTTTCCTACGCGCATCGCTGCGCGCCGCCACGCATATAGGCTATGCGCCGCACATCTCCATGACGAAGGTCAACTACCTTTTGTGGGAATCCATCGAGCGCAACCAGTTTGTGACGGCCTTTTACGCTATTCTGGATGCTTCCAACAAGACGCTCGCTTACTCGAACGGAGGCCACAACCCGCCGCTGCTGATGGAGGCTGACGGCAGCCCGCGTTTTATAGAGCGAGGGCAACTACCGCTCGGCATGTTCAGAGACACACGCTATTACGAATACTATCTTTCGCTTGAGCCGGGGCAGACGCTGGTACTTTATACGGACGGCGTGACGGAAGCCACGGGCGCTGCTGGAGAAGAGTACGGGCGAGACCGGCTGGAAGAGGCTGTGCGTCGCGGTCGTCACCTGACGGCGCGGGAACTCATAGATTTTCTCTACCAGGATGTGCTCGATTGGACCAACGGGCGCGGCGCAGAAGACGACATCACCTTCTTTATCATCAAGACCCTGTAAAAAGCGCGTCAACGCGTGAATCATCAAGAGAGAGAGTGCTTTTCCCTCTTAATGATTCACGCGTTGATGCGTGTAGGTGAAATTTCTTTAATGCGTCTTAAAGCAGTTGTGCGCGCGGTCGCCGCCGGGGGCGAGTGGCGCGCGGTAGTCGCCGAAGTGGAATCCCGACGCGGCGTTATCCGATAATGCGTAAACATCGAAGCCGTATGCGTCAAGATATGTTGCCAGATCGTCCGGTGTGAGTAGAAAAATCGCAGGGGAGAAACCTGCTTCATCACGAATTTCAAGCAGGCGCTCGATTACCTCTAGCGGTGCAAAGACACGCACGGGGTCTCTGTAAGTTGCCATAACTGGTCAGCGCCTCTCTTTCGGCCAAGATGCGGGATGCTTCTAAAGCGCCCCAGAGCTTGCACACCTTTGATGTACGCCCCTTATATGGCGGTTGTTCGCCCTTTGCGTTTAATTTTGGTTACGAACCTTTCCTAAATCTTTTCCGCCGCGCGCCTTCAGGCTCACTCAACCGCCCGTCTCTTTCTTGCCGGAGAAATTCTCAAGTCAACCTCGCGGATGAATGATAACATCGAAAAGGGTAAGTCTGAGGTCAAATCGCTCCCGGACGCGATGGGGCAGGGAGACCAGGACGGGATGCGGGCCTATTGACCGCCTTTACCGAACAAAGGCCGCGGTCCGCACTTGATTTATCAGAGCCTGAAAGCGGAAACTCTCCCTGCGAGCAAGGGCGTCTCTTGGAATTACTCGGAAAACGGCGGGCGCTCAAGTGGAGAGCTGTTGATGACTAAAGATGAAGGACAAGCTATCTGGAACGCTTTGTTGAGCCGGAGCATCCTTGCCTTCTGCTTTGTGCTCTGCTGTGTGGCTCAAACGCTCGTTGCGCAGGGCCAGTCTTCCGGCACTGAAGCCTTGCGCGCAGAGTTGCCAGCCAGCGCAGAAGTGCAAATCTCCAACTGGCGCGGCGGCGTGGAGGTCGAAGTCTGGGATGAGCAGTATGTCTCTATCCGCGCAAAGGTCGCAGGGCGTGGTCCAGCTTCAAAGCTCTCTCCGGTAGTCATTAAAAGAACAGAGCGGCTGCTTTCCATCGGCGTCGTCAACCGGACGGCGCGCAACGCTGCGCGTGTTGACCTGATCGTGCGCTTGCCGCAAAAGTCCAGGACCAGAATCCTGACCAGCGATGGTCGTGTGGAAGTGCGCGGGATGACGGCGTCGCTTTCCGTGCAAACCGTAGGCGGGGACATAGACGCGCTGCTTTCGCAGAATAGCGATGCCGACGTAGAGGCCGAGTCGCTCTCAAAAGCCATCTCGGCCAGGCTCGCTCCGGTCAGCCTGCGACCTCAGAGCGCAGACGCATCCGCGCGGCTCTACCGTGCGCGGCTCGGCGCTGGCGGCAGACCCGCACGTTTTCACACAGAGCGCGGACAGATTACGCTGGCCCTCTCGGATGCGCCTGTGAACGAGACGCCAGCTCTTGAAACCTCAAGCACGGAAACGTTGCCGGCCACAGAGACGCCGCGCAGACCTCCGGTCCTGCTCGGCTCGCCCGGCAACGCCGTTGGCACTGGCGGCGGCGCAGGCACGCCCGCGCCCGATCCTTCCGAGCCGCAGGAATTGGATGAAGGCGATATCGTTCGCGTTGATACGGAGCTGGTGACGGTCAACATGAGCGTCGTTGACCGCAGCACGAATCGCGGTCTGGCTGGTCTCTTGCAGAAAGACTTCAGGCTCTACGAGGACGGTGCGGAACAACAACTCGCGCACTTCGATTCTTCGAGCGCGCCCTTCGACCTTATACTGCTGATTGACCTCTCAGGCTCTACGCGCGAAAAGGTGGGCTTGATACGCGATGCGGCGCTGCGCTTTATCAACGCCGCGCGACCCTCAGACCGCATCGGCGTGATTACCTTCGCGGGCAGCGCGACTCTCGTCTCGCCTCCGACCATTGACCGCGAAGACCTGCGCCGACGCGTCCGCTCCATCAACACTGCGCAGGGTGATACGAAGCTTTACGACGCGCTCAACTTCACTATGGACCAGACGCAGAAGGAGACTCATAATCCTCGCCGGACAGCCATCGTGCTGATGAGCGACGGGCTTGACGGCACGATTCCCGGAGTCTTCGGACAGCACGGCTCTCAAATTACTTATCGGGAAATCCTGAGCCGGATTAACGAGTTTGACGGAGTCCTCTACGTGCTCTGGCTCAACACGGAATACGAAGCGCTCAGCCCGGAGGATACGCAGCCGGAGGCCTTCGACATGGGCCACGACCGTATGCAGGAGATGGCCGTGAGCGGCGGCGGCCTCTTCTACGAAGTTGAAAGGCTGGAGGATTTGGCGGGCGCGTATGAGCGCGTCGTCGCAGACCTCGGCACTGTCTACAGCCTCTCTTATCGCCCGACCAACAAGGTGCGCGACGGTCGCTGGCGTGCGATACGCATCAACGTCGCGCGCCCCAATGCCGTCGCACGCGGCAAGCGCGGATACTATGCCAGGTAAAAAGGTGAAGACAAAAAGGCACGGCGCGAGAGCGGAAGATGAGATGCAGGCTTCCCGCAACGGCATGGCTTTCGTCTTCGCAAGGGCTGCCATCTCTCTCTTGCTACGTTCATCTTTACGCGTTTTTATCCTTTTGCTTTTGACCCTTTTCCTCTCTCCTTCTTTTTATCTTGCGCCTCCTCTTCAGGCGCAGACAGCCGAGACCATCGAGACCGTGCGCGTGGACACGGAGCTGGTGGACCTCAACGTGAGCGTCTTTAGCCGTGGTCCACGAAAGGGCGCTGGCGATTTGCAGCAAAAAGATTTCGCCGTCTTCGAGAACGGCGTACAGCAGCAGGTGGAATTTTTCGCTTCGGCCTCCGCGCCCTTCGACCTGCTGCTTTTGATAGACCTTTCCGGCTCGACCTCGAAAAAGCTTGACCTGATACGCAAATCCGCGCAGCGCTTCGTGGATGCTGCGCGCCCTACAGACCGCATCGGCATCGTTACTTTCTCGGACGAGCCGCTCGTCGTCTCGGCTCTGACTTCAAATCGCGATTATCTCAAAGAGCAGATTAAGCTCGTCAGGGAGCCGCGCGGCGGGACTAACTTCTGGGATTCGCTGCGACTTGTGCTGGAGAGCCTCTTTGGACCGGCGGGGCAGTCTCCGGTCCAGTACAATCGCCGCGCCGTCGTCGTCATGACGGACGGTGTGGATAACGCGCTGCCGGAGGTGGCCGGTCCAGGCTCCATGACGACTTTCCCTGAACTGTTGGAGATTATCCGCCGCTCGGACACCATCGTCCTGCCGATTTACCTGGACACCGAAAAGGAGGAGGTCAAACGTCATCGCAGCCCCGCCAGCGCCTACGTGCTCGCGCGCGAACAACTTGAGCAGCTTGCCTCGGAAAGCGGGAGCACGGTTTACAGGGCCAACAAGCTGCAAGATTTGGAGGGCGTGTACGAGCAGGTGATACGCGACTTGAGCACCGTCTACAGCATAGGCTATCGCCCCGTCAACCGTGAGCGCGACGGAGCATGGCGCAATATCACCGTCCAAATTATCGGGCACGCGGACCTGGCCGCGCGCACCAAGCGCGGCTATTACGCCAAATAGCAGACCTCCTTAAATATCTGAGTGGACCAAAAAAGCGTAGGTCCAATAGTGTGCCTCTCCTCATCGCATTCCAATCAAGTCAATCTGCCCGCCTTTTCGCCCTAACTATTTTTGCCGCGCATACGGCATCGCCAGCAAAGGGTTTTGCGTCTAAAACCTGCTATGCGAACTCATGGGAAACTCATACTCGTCTGCCTGGTGGCCGTCATCTCTTCCTTCATCGCCTGGTCCTGCGCCAGCCGAAGCCCCGCGCGGACCAATGCTGGTCCGGCAATCGAGACTCCGGCGCCCATACGGCGACAGCTTGAGCCGCTGCCGCAACGCCCGCTCTCTGCCAGGATGCAGGAGCTGCGCACGCGAGCGCAGCAAGAGGTCTCGACCCTGCGCGGTCTCTCCTTTCAGAGCAATGTCGGGATGGCCGAGCTTTCCGGCTGGGAGTATGGCACGCGCACGCGCGAGATGGCCGAAACAATCGGCGGCGAAGAGTTGCGCACACTGAGCAGGCTGGCGGCGGCTGGCGGGGTCTTGCCCGAAGGCACGGATTTGGCTTCGCTCGCGGCGGGCTTCGCCTCCGTTTCGGCTGGCGCGACCTATTCTCCGCTCGACAAACAGGTCCTGCTCGTCGGAAAGTCCCGCAGCGATTCCCTCATCAAGCATGAGTTCGTACACGCCTTGCAGGACCAGCATTTTGATCTGATGCGGCTCTTGCTCGTGCGCCCTTACAACTTTGACCGCACGGAAGCCGTCTTCGCGCTCGTAGAGGGCGACGCGATGAACGTCCAGCGCCGCGCGGAAGAGGGCGAGGCTTACGGTCGCAAGTCGCTCGAAGAGGTGACGCGGCAGGAGTCTGCGCGCTTCGCTGCTTATCGGCAGGAGATAGGGCGGCTGTTCCCGCCGCTCATAACCGAGACCTTTATCTTTCGTTACAGAGACGGCGCGCGCTTTGTCGAGGCTCTGCGCAGAAAGAACGGCGAGCAGGCGGTTGACGCATTGTTTCGCCGCCCGCCGGTTTCGAGCGAGCAGATTCTTCATCCTGAAAAATATCTGGACGGCGAGCTGCCGCGCGAGATTCAACTGGACCAGGAGGGCTTTGCCGCGAGGGGCTGGCAATTAACCGCTTCAACGCCGCTCGGCGAGATAGGCTTACGCGGGCTTTTGATGGCGGGTGTTGTGGACCAGTCAGCCATACGCGCGGCGGCGGGCTGGAATGGAGACCGCGCCTACCTCTTTGAGAAAAGCGGCGGTACGCCCCTCTTTGTCTGGAAGTCTTTGTGGGATAGGCCGACGGATGCGCTCGAATTCTTTGAAGCCTACAACGCGCTCCAGCGTGCACGCAAAGCTACGCAGGTTAACGATTCTCTCAACAGCAATGATGCGGCGCAGAATATCTGGACCGACGGCCAGCGCCTCACGCTCATCCGACGAGAAGGCGAACAGGTCATTATCATTCGCGGGGCTGAAGGCGACCTGCAAAGCGCGCTTGAGCTGGCAAGCCGCTGAGGAAAACTATAACGCGGCGGCGATGAAGAGAAAGGTAAAAAAAGCTTTGGTCTTTGACGCTGGCTGCGCGCGCCTGCCGATTATTGGTTTCTTTTATAGGCTTCTGCGCCTATAATGCCTTTGCACGTATATTCAGGCTCTCCCTGCCTAACAGATTTCAAGCGCCACCCGAAGAGGAGTTGTTAAGATGAAAAGTGTCCCTGGAAAATTCTTGACCGGACTACTTGTGTTTATCTCCGTGCTCTGCGCGAGCGTCTTTGTCCAGGCGCAGAATCGAGAGAAGTTTGTTATCTCGGCGAAGGCTGGCGGCGTTAATGCCGTGACGGGCAGCGTCGAAGTCAAACATCGCGGCGCGGCGAAGGCGCGGCTCTTGACCTCTAAAGACAATCTGGATTCGGGCGATCTGGTCCAGACAGGCTCGGACGGGCGTGTGGAAGTGCTGCTCAACCCGGGTTCTTACCTGCGTGTGCCTGAAAATTCCGTCTTCGAGCTGGCGGATGCTTCGCTTGAGGGATTGCGCGTGCGTCTCATCAAGGGGAGCGCCATCATAGAGGCCGCGACGGCGGACGGCGTGGAAGTGCTTATCCAGATCGAGACTCCGCAGACAAAGGTCGCCATCGTGAGGGGCGGTCTGTATCGTCTGAACCTCGCGGCGAACGGAACGACGGAAGTATTCGTGCGAAAGGGACGCGCGCTGGTCGGCCCGAGCTTGCTCGTCGTCAAGGGCGGCAAAAAGGTCGCCGTCGGCGCTGGCAGCCCGCTCGAAGTCGCCAAGTTTGATAAGAAGGAGCAGGATGAACTGGACCTCTGGAGTAAAGAGCGTGCAGAGACACTGGCCGAGGCCAATCGTAAATTCTCTCGGCGCTCGCTGATGGCAATCTATTCGAGCTTCGACGATAGCTACTGGTCCAGCTATATGTATCCGGGGCGTTCCGGCTTCTGGGCTTTCAACAATATGCTGCGCTGCTTTACCTTCATCCCGTTCTATCCAGGCTGGGGTTCACCCTACGGGCGCAGCTATTCGAGCGCCTTCTACTATAATGGTCGCTGGACCGACCGCTGGTATGGTATCAATCGCGCCGAAGCAGGCAAGAGTAACAATGGCGGCGGCTCTTCGCAGCGCGTCAATCCTCCGCACAATTCGGGTGGCGGAGCGGGCAATTCCGGCGGCCCCGGCATGAGGCCGATTGACCCTGGTCCAATGCGCAGGTCTTCCGGCGATGACGGTGGGATGCAGAGAATCAAGCCGAGCGACCCTGATAGATTTCGCGGGGAAGACCCGGTGCAGCCAAGCCGCAGCCCAAACCAATAGCTTTATCAGGGCCGTTTAAGTTAAGACTAAAGAGCAAAGCGGTTAGTCTCTCATCCTCTGCGGGGATGAGAGACTAACCGCTTTGCTCTTATCCCTGATTCGCTTTATTTTCGAGCAGGCCGGGCCAACTCGTTGGCGACGATGAGGGCGGATTGCGTGACGGCTGCCACGCCGTTTCCGGGAAAGGTCGAATCGCCGACCATGTAAAGATTCGGGAGAAAGGTCCTGTGCGTCAGCGAGTTTGGACCAAAGACATCTAGCGATTGGCCCACCCCGCCGACCATCCCAAGCTTGCGCCGCGTGTTCTCATAAAAGGTGCGCGGCGTTGCCGTCTCGATCACTTCGATCCCTGAGCCAAGCTCCGGCAGCGCAGCGTGCAGTCGCTCCCAACATGCTTCGAGCCAGGATTGGTCCAACCCCTCATGCTCGCTTTCATCTTGATGAAAGGCGAACCATTGCTCAGGGTCTGTGAAGGCGGCAACCGTGACCGCGCGCTTTCCGGCGGGCCCGCGCGTGTCCCATGCGGGCGCGGCGGCAAACATCAACTGTGAAGCCGGAGGCTCGTCATCTACGGTTTGCTGCTCGCCGTTTAAAGCCAGGATGTGTGCTGAAGGAAGTCTCTGCGCGGTCTCTTCGTCCAGACCCAGGAAGAGCAGGTAAGCGCCCCAGGCGTGCAGCTTCTTGAGCCGACTGCGAATCTCTGCGGGCGTGCTGTTTAAGCCGACGAGCCTACCGTAGGTGTCCCAGACCGTTAGGTTGCTGATAATGGCGCGTGTGGCTTCGACGCGTTCGCCAGTCAGCAGGTCAACGCCGCGCGCCTGCCCGCTCGAATCGTAAGCAAGGCGCAGCACGGGCGTATTCAGACGCACAGTGCCGCCGCTCTTTCTGATGGCTTCGACGAGAGCGTAGACGAGCGCGGGCGCTCCGCCGCGTATCTCGTACATGCCACGGCGCGGGAGGCAGAGCGCGATGGCCGCGTAGAGATAGGCGCAAGACGCGTTGTCGCGCTGGGCAAACATCAGTAGCTGCGCATCTATGAAGCGTCGAAAACGCGTGGAGGTCTGTGTCAGATGTTTTGCCGCCGAGTCATTCATGGCGGCGTAGATGCGCGGCGCGATAAAGGCTTCAGGCGCGACGGCCTTCATGCGTCGCAGCTTTGATGCGGTCGGCAGGTCGGGGACGCGCTGCGCGACGCGCTGCAGGCTCTCGGCCAAGGGCGCAAGCTCTCGATAAAAGCTGACCGCCATCTGCGCGCATTCCGGAAAGCTACGGTGCAGGCTCTCTTCAAACTCTTCATCGTTTTCACTAATCGGAATCTGTGTCTGGTCCGGCAGGCGGACAGTGTAAGCCGGCTTGACGCGGCGGACTTCAGGAGGCTGGACCGGAAGCTCTGCGAAGACTCGCTCATGAATCTCGCCCGGCTGCCATGAAGCGTAAAGCGAGGCGGTGGTCTCAAAAGTGTAGCCGAATTTCTCAAAGCCTGCGGCGCACCCGCCAGCCTGCGCCTCTTTTTCAAACAGGCAGACCTTCATCCCGCGCGCGGACAAGAGGGCCGCCGCGGTCAACCCTCCTATGCCGCCACCGACGACGACGACATCATAAGCCATACCATTCAGGTTAGAGATTCCGAAGTTGCCGATTGCTCAAAGCGTCATCAGCCGCTGTTTATTCGATTGTGAAATCTACTTGCTGCGAAGAGCTGGCTCCGGTCGCACGGTTAATGACGGAGATTTTCAGCAAGTACCTGCCGGGCGGCAACGGCTCAAGAGCGACTTCGCCGGAGAACGCGATGCGCGCAGGGTCCGCGACTCCCACGGTCTTGAGCTTGCTCTGAGGTAGGGTCAGCACGGCCTGTTTGTTGCGGATGACCTGCACTTGCATGTTGATGTCAGGGGGAGTGCTCGCGCGCGTCGGCTGGTAAACATAGGTCTCAAAGCGCAGCCGCGAAGTGCGCGCGAAAAGACGTTTGACGTTGACCGGAACTCTGATGCTGGCGGGCGCATCCGTCTCATCAATCTTTAACTCTTCACGTTTGCGCTCGCCTATAAAGATGCTGCTCAGGGCCAGCGCATCAGGCGCAAGCTGCGGAATCTCTATCCACTCGATGGCGCTGCCCGTCAGCCCGCTACTGCGTTCGCGCACGGCCACGCGCACCTGGTAGAGACCGGGCGCGAGCGGCAGTTTCTGATTCCAGACAACGGCGCTGTCTCCCATCGCCGAGAGCGCGTCTGGACCAATCTTGAGCTTCTGCTTAAAGCTGGAAATCCGTCCACGGTCGTCGAGCGCCACGCCCAGCACGTCAACTTCCGTCCTCTGCTTCGCTTCCTCGGCCTCGCTCCTCAAGGCAGCCGCGTCGAGCTGCATGGAGACTGTCAAGAGCGTGCCATCCTTCTGCGTGTTCGAGTAGCCGACAGAGAGCGCGACCGGGAGGGCGCGTGCGGGATAGAGAGAGCCGAGCGCGGCGACGAGTTCGCTGTCGGGTGACTCGACCCCGCGCCCGACGGAATTGTCGCTCCTCTTAAACGCGTTCGCAGGCGATTCGATAAAGCCGCGTCGTAGCCGGACCTTCAAATCAGGACGGCCCTTGATCGCGACGGCGAGACGCGCTTTCCTGTGGCTCTGTTCTTCAGGCTCTGGCCGCCAGGCCAGCAGGTAGTACCTTGATGATTCGTCGAGCGCGCGGCGGAATCCTTCCGGGAATGAATTCAAGTTCAGGATAGCCCGCCCCCCTGTGTCCTCCGCCAGAATGTGCAGCGGCCCTTGCGTGGCCTGGTCCTCTGCAAAGAGGTTGCGCGAGACGTTGCCTGTAAAGTCAGGGTAAAGATTCTGCGTCGCATCGGTGTGCGTGTTGAGGAATGTTCCGCGCGCATCCATCGTGTAGATGACCGCGCCGACACGCGCCGCCGCCAACGTCACCTGCTGCATGCGGTCCAGAACATTATTCAAACGAGGGTCCGCAACAAAACCGTCCGAGATGAAGAAGACGAGCTTTCTGCCGGGCAGCGGGGCGACGGATTGGAGCAGCCTTTCCAACATCGATAACGTGTTACGCGTGGCCGCGCCGGATTGAGCGTTGATCTGCTGGACGCGGCTCTGGACCATTTTGGCGGCGTTCATCAGATTGGATTGAAACTCTGCCGCCGTCGCTTCGACCAGATACCTGAAGAGGTCATGGTTGTGCCCGACGGCGACCTGCGCCGCATCGTATTCGCTAATCGGAACTTTGCCCGCGTAGACTTCGGACATCTGCTGATTGCCTAGACGCGCGATAGCCGCGCGGAGCACGGCCCTGTTGCCCGTCAACTGTTGCAGAAACCCTACCTGCCCGCTCGTAGAGATAATCGCCGCACGGTCTTCCTGGCCCAACTCGCCCTCTACAAATTCGAGCAGCGCCTGCCGCGCACGCATCAGGCTGTCGGTCGAGAGATGCACATCGTCTATAAAAAAGAAGATGGTGCGCCCGCGCGTGCTTATCTTAGCCGCTCGTTTCCTCTCCGCAGCCGTCCGGACGCGAGCGCCTGAGCGTGCTTCGATAGCCTGCGTCTCATCCTTCAACTGTTTCTCATCACCCAAATCCACATCTCCCACGCGCTCGAAGAAGGAGATGGGCCGGGGCTTGCCATCCACGCGCAGCTCGAACTGCTCCGGCTTGAGATCATCCACAAACCGTCCCTGCTTATCCAGGACCGTGACATCCGTCTGAACCAGCTCCGCATTGATGCGCACGACATCCTGCGTCTGCTCGGGCGTTTTCTGCTGGCCGTTTGCAGTAAACAGAAAGGCGGCCAGGCAGAGCAGGATAAGAGGCGTGCGATTAAGCCGACGGCTTGGAAAGTTCATAAAGATTACCCGATAACTTTTGAGCCTTGTTATTCAACGCTGAAATTGATTCGCTGGGATGCTGTGGTCATCGTCGCGCGGTCCGTGACAGAGACTTGCAGCGTGTAGCGGCCCGCACCCAGACGTTCGAGCGGAATCACGCCGGAGAAGGGAATACGGGCCGGGTCAGCCGTGCCTTCGACCTTTACTTTTTGCGAGGGATTGGAAAAGACCGTCTGCCCGCCGCGAAGAACCTCGACCCGGGCTGATAGCTCGGCAGGCGCTTGATTATTGGCCGTGCGCTGTGCGTTGTAGATAAAGGTCAGAAAGTTGAGATGCAGGTTACGCGCAAAGCGATGGTCCACGCTGAACTGGACCTGCGGCGCTGTCTGCGCTCGCTCGCTCTCTTTCGTTTCAACATCCGAGACGCCAATCAGCAGGCTGCTCAAAGTCAGTTGATGCTGCGCGAGGTCTGGAATCTCAATCCACTCGATGGCGTTGCCGACGCGACCGCTTTTGGCGTCGCGCGACGCGACACGTACCTGGTAGATGCCTGGCGCGAGCGGCGTTCTGTAGTTGTAGATGATGCCGCCAGCGTCGGGCTGCGCCGGAGAGCCGGAAAGAGGCTTGACGCTGACGTGATTGATAAAGCTGGAAGTAATCTTGCCCTTATCGTTGAGGACCAGTCCTGCGACATCAACTTCGGCTGGCTGCTTCTCGTCAGGCCCGTAAGAGAGCAAGCTGCCCGCGACCTGCATCGAAGCCGTCAGGACCATTCCATTGTTCGGTGTGTTTAGATAGGTGACGGAGAGAGAGGTCGGGAGTAGACCCCTTGTCTCCGATTCCGCCAGCACATCGTTGAGCACTCTTTCCGGCATGCTGGCCGTCTCGCGGGACGCGGGCTTTTCAGAGCTGTTGACGGCTGGATTGCTGGCCGCCTTCGAGAATTTGGACCCGTTGATAAAACCGCTCGGCAGACGGACAGTCAAATCGGGTCGACCCTTGACGATGACCTCAACCTTGCGAAACCTCTGGTCCTTTTGCTCTTCAGTATCAGGACGCCAGGCCAGCAGATAATAGTTTGAAGTCTCTTCGAGAGCCTGCGTAATCCAGTCTTCAAACGAATTCCGGTTACGCAGAGCACGCCCGCCAGTATTATCCGCGAGCGCCATCAAGGCATCCTGCGAGGCGGCGACCGCGCTCAAAGAGGCGCTCTCAAAGCGGCCATCCGTGTCTATAGGAATGCTGTTGGTCGCATCGAGCGAGCCTGAGACGAGTCCCTTGGCATCAATCGTGTAGATGACCACGCCTGCGCGCTGCGCTGCGTCCGTGATGCGCTGGAGTCTGGCAGAGAGACTATTGCTGTGTGGTCCAGTATCCAGAAGAAAGCCGTCTGAAACAAAGAAGGCGAGCTTGCGTCCGGGCATGCGCTGTGAGTAGCGCATCAGGGATTCAAGAGACTCATAAGTATTGGATGTGACCTGTCCGGCCTGCCTGAGAATTTCGCGTGCGCTATTCTTGACCTGTAGCTCACAGGTAGCGCGTAAAGCCTGCATGTTCGTTTGCTGTAAACATGCGCTGACATAAGAATAAAAAACTCTGGGGTCCGTCTGGCTGTCTATCAAGAGCGCCATGTATTCGGGCATCGCGATGGCGCTGGAGAGGTAGCCCTGCAAAATGTACGGGCGATGATTGATGCGCGAGACGGCGGCCCTCAGCACGGCCCTGTTATCCGTAAATTGCTGTAGGAATCCTATCTGTCCGCTGGCGGATGCGATAGTGACCCTGTCACCCGCGCCCATCTCCTGCTCGATAAAGTGTTGAAGCATGCGGCGCGTGCGGTCAACGCTTTGTAGAGAGAGATGCAGGTCGTCTATGAAGAAGATGATGGTCCGGCCTCTCTCAGATGTTTGATTGTCGGCAGACGGCGTTGAAGCGGGATTCAAGCCGCCGCGCCGGGCCAGTTGCGCCTCCCTGTTGCTACCGGCCCTGACGCGCTCGAAGAAAGAGATGGACTGAGGCTTGCCATCCACGCGCAGCTCAAACTGTTCCGCCCTGAGTCCTTCAACAAAGCGGCCCTGCCTGTCCATGACGGAGACAGCCGTCTGGACCAGCTCCGCGTTGATGCGCAAGACGTCGTCCGTTTGAGCAGGCTCTTGTCCTGGCGTGGGAGTCTGAGCGTTGAGGGTGAAAGCAAGAAGACAAAGCAGGTTTGCGAAGATGAAGCGTATGCTGTAATTGCTGAGCATTTTCATGTTAATCGCCTCAAAGCCTATTCATCGGCCATAGAGCGCGCGCCGGTTTTCGATTCAGGTTATCAGGTTAAAGGCGTGCGCGAGCAGGTTGATGACGGCGGCCTTCTGCTCGCCGCCGGATTGCTGCATTCTTTGTATGTAAGGGCCGAAGATGATAATCAGTGAAGTAGTCCCGTTGAAGACCAGGTGGATGATAAAGCAGGGGAGCAAGCGTCCGGTGTAAGCGCGGACGATGGTCAGCGTCATACTGAGCAGGCAGATAACCAGTATGACTCCGATATTCTGGCGATACTGCGGGACGTGTACGATGGTGAACAACAACAGCACGCCGCAGACCGCCGAGATCGTCCCGACTCTCTCCGGATTCAACACGCCGCGATGAATGTTTATCTTGACGAGCCATTTTCGCAAAGCGCTGTAGAGCACTCCGCGATAGATCATCTCTTCGACGAGCGGCGCGGTAAAGGTCGCCAGAAAGGCCGTCGTGTATCTGGAAGCCTGCGAGCTGTTGACGATCTTATCTATCTCTGTCGCTTCGCCGCCCATCTTTTCCGTCACCACGATGCCGATAACATAGAGGACCAGCGCGAGCGCGAGTGTTTTCCAGGGACCGAAATCTTTGGTCCAGCTCCAGCCGAGAGTGGACCAGAAGGGGAGCTTCCCGAAATGCGTGACGACGGCCCACACGACCGCGAGCGTTAAGAGATGAGCCGGAATCGTCGAGGATATCTGGAGGAGGATAGCCGTCTTGTCTGTCAGCAGAAATTCTCTGAGAGCCTCTGCGTCATTATTCTTCATCATCCGGGGAATAAGATAAGGCAAGACGAAGAGCAGGCTCATCAGAAAGAGCAGCGCGACGCTCGAAAACCAGGTCAGCGTGGCCGCCACCAAGCCCCACGGCGGATTGTCCGGGTCAATCAGGATGCGCGCAGGCGGCCCTCCATGTTCGGGCGCAAAGCCTGCGTAAGTATCTTTGACGGGTTCGGCCAGGGGTGGAAATCTATTCGATGTGCTCACGATAAAAGCGAGTGTAAGAGAGTTTGGAGGAAAGGGTCAACCAAAAGCAGAAATAAAAAGCAAGGATGAACGCGAGCAAAACTGGACGCGCAGCGAAAGCAAACGGCACGTTGGCCCGTTGAGTCAATGTCTCAATCAATCAAGAGATAAGGTCTTTCTTAATTCATCGAGAGCCGCGCTCGACGCGTTCATCCTGGCTCTTCAAAGTGTTGAAGCATGCGTGCGCGCACCAGATGCATAAGCGTATAGAGGTCTTCATCAGCGAGCCTCTCGGTCTGTATGGGAGCATCTATATAAAGGTCCACTGGACCAGGACGAAAGATGTTGGAATCTCGCGGGAGAAGTCTGCGCGTGCCGATAATCGTGATCGGGATGATGGGCACTCTGGCCTGCATGGCGAGCTTAAAACCCCCTTTCTTAAAGGGCTGGAGCGAGCCGTCGCGCGAGCGTGTGCCCTCCGGGTAAAGAAAGGCGCAGATGCCCCCGCGTATCTCGCCGGAGGCACGTTGCAGGCTGGCAATCGCGTCTGGGCTTGAGCCGCGGTCAATCGAGATGTGGCCCGCGCGGCTCATATGCCAGCCGAGGAAGGGAATCCGAAAGACCTCCTTCTTGGCCGCGATACGCAGTTGCGCGGGAATGTAGCCGAGCATCACTGGAATATCCATGTAACTCTGGTGCGTTGAAAGAAAGACGTAGGACGCGCCCGGCAGAATATGCTCCGCGCCGTGTACGCGGACACGCGCCCCCGCGGTTCGCGCAATCATTCGCGCCCAAAGCGAAGCGCACCAGTGCTGGCGTTTTCCCTGCGGGTCAAAGAAAGAGAGCGCGAGCGAGAGCGTGCCCATCAAGAGCGTGTAAAGATAGATGAGCGGGATGGCTATGGCCGAGTGAAGATAATTGAAGAGGGTTGGCGTGCGGGGCGGCAAGGTGCGCGGCTGCGGTTCGTCGCTCAAGCTCGCGCTCGGCTTGAGGCGCGTCTGCCGTGCCGGTTGAGGCAAACCCGATTGTGAATCGGAATCAGAGCGATTCAAAGAAGGCATCGTCAACGTAGCAATAGCCCCACTCTTCACCCGGCTCGAAAGATTTGATGATCGGGTGGCTGGTCCGGTGGAAATGTTTGGTCGCGTGCTTATTCTTAGAGCTGTCGCAGCAACCGACGTGGCCGCAGGATTCGCAAATCCGCAGGTGGACCCAACCCTCGCCAATCTTCAAACAATCCTCGCAGCCTTCGGCGCTCGGCGTGACATCGCGTATCTGGTCCAGATGTGTACAAGCCATGATTTTCAGTCCCTCGACATTGAAGGTTCTACGGCGGGCGTCAAACCGAGCCGCCGTGCGGCCATCATAATGCCGATGATTGTCTTGGCATCCTCTATCTCGCCATCCTCGATCAGCTCAAAAGCGCGGTTGAAGGAGACGCGCACGACCTCCAGCAGCTCGTCCTCTTCGGGTCTTTGCGCGGTCTCGCTGAGCTGCGTCGCCAGATAGAGCCACATCTTCTCTTCGACAAAACCGGGCGAGACGAAAAACTCCGTCAGCTTTTCCAGCCGCCCCGCGACCACGCCCAACTCTTCTTCCAACTCACGCGCGGCAGCCTCCTCCGGTCGCTCCGGCACGTCGAGCGAGCCAGCCGGAACTTCCAGCAGATACTTGACAGCCGGGTGCCTGTACTGACGGACCAGCCCAATCGTGCCGTCATCAAAGACGGGCACGATAACCGCACTGCCAGGATGATGCACGACCTCTCGAACATAGGTCACGTCGCCCTCGCGCACAGTGTCAACGGAAATATCGAAGATGCTCCCGCGATAGATTTCGCGGCTCTCAAGAACTTCCGGCGCTTCCGCTTTAGATGTATCCATAAGAGATTTCCCTGCCTGCCAGTTTATGCGCTCAACTCCCTTGCCGCAACAAGGGCCGCCGCCATTTGAAGCACGGGGCAAGTTTATTCCTTAATCCGCCGGATGCTCGTCTCACCTTTACTTCGTGGTTGATAATGAAGGCCGTGCAATTAGACTGAGTTGAGTATGCTCTGCGCTTCGCCGACCAGATAGAGCGAGCCTGTGATGCAGATGACGCCGTCGGGCGGGGTCTCTCTGCGGGCCAGGCCGAGCGCCTCGCCTGTGTTGGCGGCGAGCTGGATTCTACTCGAATCGAAGCCGTTTGGGACAGCCAGGGCGAGAGCTTCGGGCGCGGCGGCGCGCGGGTTCGCGGGCGCGGTCAGAATCAGTCTCCGGGCCAGAGGGAAAAGCTCCGCGGCAATCTGGTCCAGTTCCTTGTCGCGCATTGCGCCGAAGACGAGGGTCAGCGGCGCATGGACAAACTCGGACAGAAACTCGCGCAGAGCATGTGCCCCGGCAACGTTGTGCGCGCCGTCGAAGAGAATCGCGGGCGAGCCTGCGAGCCATTCCAGCCGTCCGGCGTGCCTGGCCGTTTCCAGCCCGCTAATGATGTCTTCGCGCGCAATCCGGAATCCGTGTTCACGCAAAGCTTCCGCCAGTTGAATCGTCACGGATGCATTAATCACCTGATGACGGCCACGCAGGGCCAGCAGAACATTCTCGTAAACGTCATGCCGTGTCCTGAACGTGGCGCGCACGCGGCCCATCTCTTCCGCGCCGTGAATTAAAGCGGCGCACTCGTCAAGGCGCGGCTGCACGCCGGAGTCGGCGCAATGTTTGAGTATCGCTTCGAGGGCTGCCGGAGGCTGCGGCGAGATAATGGCGGTCATGCCTGGACGAATAATCGCGGCCTTCTCGGCGGCGATTTGCGAGAGGGTCTGACCGAGAAATTCCTGGTGGTCCAGCGCGATGGGCGTGATGGCAGCGATTGAGGCGCGCGCGGCAGTGGTCGCGTCGAGCCGTCCGCCGAGTCCCGTTTCGAGGATTGCCAGCCGGACCTGCTTTTCACTGAATGCGAGCAGCGCTATCGCGGTCAGGTGCTCGAAGAAGGTCGGCAGGGTTTCGAGTCTGCCCTGGTCCAGCAGAGTTTCGGCCTCTGCGCGCACGCGCGTCGCCAGCCGCGCAAAGTCCTGGCGCGAGATTTCGCGTCCTTCAAGGCGTATGCGTTCGTTGA